>MEKI01000148.1:15747-34620 GCA_001766905.1 Acidobacteria bacterium RBG_13_68_16 | reverse complement strand
ACGTGAGGCAGTGGTTCGAGGGCCGGTGGCGAAGGCTGGTCGTGCTTGCGGCCGTTGTGGGGCCGGGGATCATCACCGCGAACGTCGACAACGACGCCGGTGGCATCACCACCTATTCCCTCGCCGGTGCGATCTACGGGTACCGGCTCCTGTGGACCGTCATCCCGGTCGCGTTCGCCCTCTTTGTGGTTCAGGAGATGTCGTCACGGCTGGGTGTGGTCACGGGAAAGGGACTCGCCGATCTGATGCGCGAGGAGTTCGGGGTGAAGGCGACTTTTTACCTCATGGTCGCGCTCCTGCTGACCAACTTGGGCAACACCATGGCCGAGTTTGCAGGCCTGGCGGCGGCACTCGAAATCATCCACGTGCCCCGGCTGGTCTCCGTGCCGATCGGGGCGGTCCTCGTCTGGTGGCTGGTAACGTGGGGGACGTACCGCGCGGTTGAGAAGGTCTTCCTGATGGCGTCTGCCTTTTACGTTTCGTACGTGATATCCGGGATCATGGCAAAGCCCGACTGGGGAAACGTCCTCGCCTCGACCGTGACCCCGAGCTTCGACATGAACCTCACTTTCGTGGTGATGGTGGTCGGCATCGTGGGAACGACGATCGCTCCGTGGATGCAGTTCTACCAGCAGGCGGCCGTGGTGGAGAAGGGCATTCCCACCCGCAACCTTCGGGAGGCCCGCCTCGACGTCGCGATCGGTTCCCTCATGGCTGTCCTCGTAGTCTGGTTCATCCTGATCGCGTGCGGGGCAACGCTTCACAAAGCGGGTATCCCGATCCGGAACGCTGCCGACGCAGCCCACGCTCTCGTGCCACTTGCAGGTCAGTATGCTGCGCTGCTTTTCGGTTTTGGGCTGCTGAACGCCTCGCTGTTTGCCGCCGCAATCCTTCCCCTTTCCACGGCCTACTCCGTGTGCGAGGGCATGGGGTGGGAGAGGGGCATCGACAAGAAGCTCCAGGAGGCGCCGTGGTTCTACGGGATCTACACGGCGCTGATTACCCTGGGCGCGGCTGCGATTCTCGTGCCGGGTGTTCCACTCCTGAAGGTGCTGTACCTGTCGCAGGTCGCAAACGGCATCCTGCTGCCGGCGGTGCTCGTCTTCATGCTCATCCTGGCAAACCGGCGTGACATCATGGGGGAACACGTCAACTCGAGGACCTTCAACGCGGTCGCCTGGGTTCTGGTAGGCTCCCTCATCGTCATGACGCTCTTCCTGTCCGTGGCGACCTTGCTCGGGCGTGCCTGACGCGGCCCGACTCGGGAGGTGCAATGGCTCGCGCTCGCAAGTCGAACCTGGCTTTCGGGGTGATAATGGTGGTTGTAGGCGGGGTCCTGCTGGTCACCCGCTTTGTCCCGGTCGAGACGGCGCCGGCCTGGCTCCTGGGGCTCGGCGTCGGCCTGGCGCTCATCGCGATCGTGAACGCCTCCTACAGCGCCCTCGTAGCGGGGATGGTGCTGCTCGGGCTGGGGACCGGGATGGTACTGGGTGACCGGGGCGTGGCCGACATCCCATCCTGGACGTGGATGCTCTTGGGGCTGGGCGCCGGCTTCATCGGGATCTACGTCCTGGCGCTCATCCTCAAGCTGCGCAGCCACTGGTGGCCGCTGGTCCCGGGTTTCATCCTGCTCGCGGTCGGCGGCGCCCGGTACGTCCGGCACTTCACGCTGCTGCCGCCCGAGGTGGTGATGGCCGTGCGCTCCTGGTGGCCCGCTGCTCTGGTGGTCGTCGGCGTGTGGATTCTCATCCGCGCGCTCCGTTCCTAGAAGCAGGCAATAGCCAAGAGGCAACAGGCAAAAGAAGCAGGAAAACCTTGGGCACGAGCAAAGGCGTGCCGCGCCCTACCTAATGCCTTTTGCCTATTGCCTTGTGCCTGCGGGGTGGGCGGGGGAGTCAGCGGGTGAGCAGCAATACGTCGCCCGGGCGGATCGTCGTGTCCTGAAGGCCGTTGCGACGCTGGATCTCCTCGGTCGAGGTGCCGAACCGGCGCGCGATGCTGTAGAGCGTGTCGCCGGCCCTCACGATGTAGCGGTCCGGCATTCCGGTGGCTACCTTCTCCACGCCTGGCCGCGGCCTTGCGGCAGCCCGTGCCGGGCGCTCCGCCGGACCACGTGGCACGACCAGAGTCTGCCCGATGCGTAGCGAGCGGGGGTTGCGGATCCCGTTGGCTGCGAGAATCGCCTCTACCGTCGAGCCATAGCGACGCGCGATCGCGCTCGGGGTGTCGCCCGCCTTCACCACGTGCAGGAAGCGGCGGACCCGCTCGTTCGGCGGGATCGAAGCAATCACGTCGGCGACCTGCTGCTCGCGACCGCATGGCACTGCAAGCTGGTAGCTTCCCTGCGCAGAAGTGAGGCGACGGGTGAGTGCGGGGTTGATTTCGGCGAGCCCCTCAGCGTCGAGCCGCCCACGCTCTGCGAGAACGTCGAGGTCGAGCGCCCCCTCGACGGGGACGCGCGCGATACAAACCGGATTCTCCTCGATCGGAGGCAGGCCATACGCCTCCGGATTCTTAGTCGCCACCACGACCGCCCAGAGAGCGGGCACGTAGTTCCGAGTCTCGCGGCGAAGGTAGCGCCGCAGCGTCCAGAAATTCCTGTTACCCTTGGCTTGCTTTACCGCACGCTGGACCTTTCCCGCGCCGGAGTTGTAGGCGGCGAGGGCAAGCTCCCATGAATCGAAGGTGCCATAGAGATCCGACAGGTGCTGCACCGCGGCCTGCGTGGCGAGATAGGGATCGTTGCGTTCGTCCACGAGGCCATCGCACCGCAGGCCGTACAGCTTCGCGGTTCCGGCCATGAACTGCCACATTCCCTGCGCCCTTGCCCTCGAGCGGGCTCGGGTGTTGAACGCGCTCTCTACCAGGGGCAGATAGGCCAGATCCTCCGGAAGGTTGGCCTTTCGCAGTTCCTCGCGGATGTACGGGAGGTATGGAGCACCGCGTTGAAGGGCGGCGATGAAGCGCTCGCGGTAGCGTCCGGTGTAGAAGTCAATGAGCGACGTGACCTCCTGGTTGATCACAACGGGGAGGTCGAAGTGCGCCGCGCGCGCCTTCTTTTGTACCTCGGCGACTCGCTCCTCCGGCACCGGTTGCGGCTCCGGGGGAGGCTCCTCGCCGACGTCGCCGTCCTCGACCTGTTCCGCCAGCCTGGTGAGCTCGTCGAGCGCGTCGTCCAGGTAGGAGGGGCATTCGTTGGGTTGCCCCGCGACTTCCGAACACCGCCACAGGGCCTCGAAGATCGCTGCCTCGCAGTCGTGGAACTCCTCGAGTTCGCCTCGGACAACGGCGTCCTGCGCTGCTGTCAGCAAGGCGTCGACCTCGGCGCGAGGGTCTCGCGTCTGCAGCGTGTCGATCGGGTTCCCGCCGTTCTCTGGACCGTTCGCTGCCATGCCGGGGAGCGGGCCCGAAGGCGGCGACGCCGAACGGCACGCTACGAGCGCCGCCACGAACAGCAAAGCCAGGACCACGCGCCGGGTCATTCGCCCTGCAAGTTCACGATGAGCGTGAGCGCCAGCTGGCGCAGCCGCTCCCCGCGCTTCAGGTCCACCTCGACTGGGGAGACTTCCTTGACCGGGTGCCCGTCCTTGTCGACGAGCTGGATGTTGACCAGACAGCGGGTCGCGCGGCCAAGCGCGGTGCCTACCTTTTCCTCGACGCGCCTCTTCACCTCCTGGCGAGAGTTCACCGACCCCTGAAGCAGGGTCTCTATGTCCAGCGAGGGCGCGCCGTCCCACGCCGGCCTTGGCTCGGGCCGAAACGTGCTGGACTTCCGCAGCGTCTCGAGTTCCGCCAGGATGTCGAGTGAGGAGGAGACCTTGACGTGGCGCATCTCGGTTTCAAGGCCCTCCGTAACCGGCTCGGGAGTGGTGGCGAACTCCACCGGGCTCTCCTCGACCTCTTCGGCGGAAGGCAACTCGGCTGTGGTCTCCTCGGCGACCGGGGCCGCCACCTCTGCCCCCGCCAGGGCCGCGAGAGCCTCCGGCTCGATCGCGACCGGCGCCGCCTTGACCCCGGCGCCGGGCAGCGTCTTGTCCAACTGCGCGGTGGCCCTCGGGACGGGCGGCGCCGCGGCCATCGCCGGCGTGCCCAACCCCTCGGCGGCAGCGGCGGTGAGTGCAGCGGGGTTGAAGGCGACGGTTGGCTTCGCAGCGGGCATCGGCGTCGGGGCGGGTCCGGGTGCCGGGGCCGCGGCCCCTTCCTGTGCGGCCATACGTTTCCGAAGGGACCGCAGCGTCAGCTTGGTGATCGCTTTGAGCGTCTCGAAAACGCCCGTCCCGTCGACTGCAGCGGACTCGAAACAGTCGAAACGGCCCTCGGGATTCAACCTGGCGTTGAGCTCCTCGACAGTCAGGATGCTCCTGAGGTCGCGCTTGTTGTACTGCATTACGAGAGGGATGCTCTCGATCGAGAGCCCGAGCTCGAGGAGGTTCTCCTCGAGGTTTCGGAGGCTCTCCACGTTGGCCTCGCCCATCGGACGCTGCGAGTCGGCCACGAACACCATGCCGTCCACACCCTTGAGGACCAGCTTCCTGGTGGTGTTGTAGAAAACCTGTCCCGGGACCGTGTAGAGCTGGAGTCGTGTCCTGAAACCTCCGACCTTCCCCACCTCGAGGGGCAGCAGGTCGAAGAAAAGGGTCCGGTCGGTCTCCGTCTCGAGAGAAACCATCTCGCCGCGCGAGCCGGGGGCTGTCTTCGCGTAGATGTAGGAGAGGTTGGTGGTCTTCCCGCAGAGGCCAGGACCGTAGTACACGATCTTGGCCGCCATTTGCATCGTGGCCCAGTTGAAGAACACCATTGAGATACGCCCCCGAACTGCGACGACACTTCGAACGTAACACACTAGGCCTGGCTGGTCAACGCTAACCCTAGCTCCTGAGCCTGTTTCTTACTGATCAGGCCTTGCTCGGCGAGACCTGCGATGGCGAGCAACGCCACCGCCGAGTAGGCGGTCGCGACTCTTCCGGGGAGCGCTTGGAGATGCGATCGAACCACCGCGACGTCACCGCGAGCGACGGGGCCAGTGAGCATCTCGAACCCGCGCGCCGAAAGCGCCGCCTCGACGCTCCCGGTTACCAGGGGCCGGAGGGCGCGTGCAGCCAGCCGCGGCGGCATACCCACCTGAACGAACTGTGCGCGCGCCACAGCCACCAGCGTGTGCGTCATGTTGGCCGCCAGCGCAGCCGCCGCGTGGTAACGGGGCTTGGCCGTTGCGCTCAGGCGAATCGGTCTCATGCCGAGAGCGCGCGCCAGGGCTCCCGCTTCGCGCACCGCGCCAGCGTCGCCCTCCACCGCCGCGACGACCCCCGCAAGGGGAACGACCGTGCCCGTCGCGGTGGGGAAACTGACCAGTGGGTGAAACGATCCCACCCTGCACCCTCTCCCGGCCAAGGGAGCGAGGGCGATTCCGGGTACCAGGCCGGAGGTGTGGAGGGCTATTGAGGTGGTGCGACGAAGGCGCGGCGCGAGCGCCTTTGCACAGGAAGGAATCACCGAGTCCGGGACCGCCAGGAGAATCCCCGGTGCCGCGGGAAGCACCTCTCCGGGACCGAAAGCGGGGACTCCGGGAAGAATTCGACGCACCCTCGCGTGCCCGCGTGGCGAGCGCACCTGGATGCCGACGATTCCGATCCCGGCCGCCGTCATGGCCCGCGCAAGCTGCAACCCGCAGCGTCCTGCACCGACGAGAAACCATTGGGAAAGCATTGCATCATGGTACAGTATGGGTGCGTGCGGACCCCGCCCGGGGGGCCAGGGAAGGGCGATGAAAGAGAGTTTGTCCAAGCGCGAACGGGAGATCCTCCGCGAGGTCGTGGACTTATACCTCGCGAGCGGGGAACCCGTCGCATCGGCGGCGCTCGCACGGGCGTCCCGCACCGGCCTGTCCCCGGCCTCCCTGCGCAACGTGATGGCGGAACTGGAGGATAAGGGCTTTCTCATCCAGCCGCACACGTCGGCGGGACGGGTGCCCACGGATCTGGGATTCCGGCTGTACATCGACGCGATTCTCCAGAGCGCTGCGCTCGCGCGACGGGACGAACGCCGGCTCAAGGCCATGCTCCTGCCCGGGGGGCCGCTCGAGGAGGTTCTCGCGCAGGTGAGCCGGGTGCTTGCTGACGTCACGACCGAGGTCGGGATGGCGCTGGCGCCCACCTCGCAGCAGGCAACCCTGCAGTCCGTTCACTTCGTGAGGGTGGCGCCGCAGCGTGTGCTGGCCGTCGTGGTGACGGGAGGGGGCTTGGTCGACTCCCGTCTGCTCGCGGTGGAGCGTGATTTCGAGCCGGCCGAGCTCGAGCGTATCTCCAACTACTGCACGCTGTCGTTCGTCGGCCTTCCGCTCCACGAGATCCGCAAGCGCCTGCTCACGCTGATGGCCGAGGAACGTGTGCAGGCCGACCAACTGTTGACCGGGGTCGTAGCCCTCGGCCAGCAGGCGGTGGAGGCGGAGGTGACGTCCGGCGGCGAGGTGTTCGTCGAGGGCACGGGTCGTCTTCTCGAGAGAGCCGGCCCCAGCCAGTTGGATGCGGTGCGCAGGCTGCTGGCCGCCTTCGCCGACAAGGCAATGCTGCTGACCCTGCTCAACGACTTTCTCGCAGCCTCGGGGCCGCGGGTGCTGTTTGGCTCGGAGTTTTCGCTGGTCGGTGGGGACAATCTCGGCCTGATCGTGACGTCGTTCCACCGCAGCAGCGGAGAGGAAGGGCTGATCGGTGTGGTCGGCCTCAAGTGCATGGACTACCCGCGCATCATTCCCATCGTGGACTATATTGGGAACTACCTCACGAAGACCGGCACTGAACCGGGGGGAGCGGGATGAACGACGAGGAGCGGCCGGCGGTTCCGCAGGAAGAGCGCCACGACGACGCCGAAACCGAGCCCGAGTCGACCGAGATCGAGCTCGCAGGTCAGGAAGGCGCTACTGTCGGCGATGAGGCCGTTCAGGAAGAGCTGCAGAACCTGCAGCAGGAGATCGCGCACTTTAGGGAGCTCTACCTGCGAAAGCTGGCGGATTTCGACAACTACCGCAAGCGCCAGGAACGCGAGATGGTCGAATTCCGGCGCTACTCCAACTCGGAGCTGATGCGCGACTGCCTTCCGGTCCTCGACAACCTGGAGCGAGCGCTGGCGGCGCCAGGGGGTGACGGGAAGGGTCTGCGGGAGGGCGTCGAGCTGGTGCTGAGGCAGTTCAGGGAGACCCTGGGTCGTCACGGGCTGTTCGAGGTGGATCCCATCGATCAGCCGTTCGACCCGACCTTGCACGAGGCCATTCAGCGCTACGACGTTGCCGGAATCCAGGAGGTCACAGTTGTGCAGGTGTTGCAGAAGGGGTACCGACTGGGCGAACGGTTGATCCGGCCGGCACTTGTCATCGTCGCGATACCGAGCGGTTCGGTCGCGCAAACGGCGCCTGAGCGCGCCTCCGAGGGGACCAATGGGCAAGATAATCGGAATTGACCTGGGCACGACGAACTCGTGCGCCGCGGTGGTCGAGGGCGCCCGGCCGGTGGTCGTTCCCAACCGCGAGGGCGCGAGGACCACCCCGTCAGTCGTGGGGCGTGCAGCCGACGGCGAGTTGCTCGTCGGCCAGATTGCCAGGCGCCAGGCACTCACGAACCCGAGGAACACCGTCTACGCGGTGAAGCGGCTGATCGGACGCAAATACAACACGCCCGAGGTCGAACGGTCACGGGCCATCGTCCCCTACACCATCGTTGAGGCGCCCAACGGCGACGCCTACGTACAGATTGGCGACAAGATCCACTCCCCCCAGGAGATCACGTCCTACATCCTGCGCGAGATCAAGGAGTTCTGTGGGACCTCGCTGGGCGAGGAGGTGGGCCAGGCGATTATCACGGTTCCGGCCTATTTCGACGACTCGCAGCGGCAGGCCACGAAGGACTCCGCGACGCTGGCAGGGCTCGAGGTGCTGCGAATCATAAACGAGCCTACCGCTGCGTCGCTGGCATACGGGTTCGGGCGCGGCGGCAGCGAAACGATCGCGGTGTTCGACTTGGGAGGCGGCACGTTCGATATCTCGATCCTGGAGATAGGAGAGGGCCTCTACGAGGTCAAGTCCACCGCCGGCGACACCTTCCTGGGTGGAGAGGACTTCGACGCCCGCATCATCGAGTTCCTGCTCGAGCACTTCTTCAAGGAGACCAAGGTCGACCTGCGCGGGGACTGCATGGCGATGCAGCGCCTCAAGGAGGCTGCGGAAGCCGCGAAGTGCGAGCTTTCCACCGCGCAGCTCGCGAACATCAGCCTGCCCTTCATCGCCACCGACGGCGCGCAGGCGCTGCACCTGAACTACGCGCTCACGCGCGAGCAACTAGAGAGCCTGGTCGCGGACCTGGTTCGCTCCACGCTCGAGCCCTGCCGCAACGCCCTCGAGGCCGCGGGGCTCAAGGCCTCCGGCGTGCAGCAGGTCATCCTCACCGGCGGCCAGACACGAATGCCTCTTGTTGCTCGAACCGTTGCGGAGTTCTTCGGGCGGCCCCCGAGCCGCGAGATCAACCCCGACGAGGTCGTGGCGGTGGGAGCGGCGATCCAGGGCGGGATCGTTCAGGGCGAGATCAAGGACCTCGTGCTGCTCGACGTGACGCCCCTCTCCCTTGGCATCGAGACGCGCGGCGGGCTGTTCACCAAACTCATCGAACGCAACTCCACGATTCCGACCCGGAAGTCCCAGATATTCACGACCGTCACCGACAACCAGCACTCGGTGGAGATCCAAGTCCTCCAGGGCGAACGCGAACTCGCGACGGAGAACAAGGCGCTGGGAAGGTTCGAGTTGGTCGGCATCCCGCCCGCACCCCGTGGCGTCCCGCAGATCGAGGTCACGTTTGCAATCGACTCCAACGGTATCGTCCAGGTGACTGCGCGCGACCTTGCGACCGGCCGCGAGCAATCCATCCAGGTCAACCCTGCGGGCGGGCTCTCCAAGGAGGAGATCGATCGCATGATCGCCGAGGCCGACCGGATGCGGAAGGACGACGTTCGGCGCCGCGAGCTACGACTGCTGCGCAACCGCCTCGAAGGCCTGCTGTACACGAACGAGCGGGTGTTCAAGGAGTTCGGGTCGCTCCTCGAGGCGGGGATCGGTGAAAAGGTCAAAGAGGCGCTCGAGAAGGGGCGCCGCGTGCTGGACGCCGAGGACGCCGGCATACTCCAGGAGGCGATCGACGCCGTCGAGAACGCGGCCCGCCACCTCACCGAGGTGATGCTCATGGATCCGGCTCGCTTCCTGTCCGGCATGACCGGGGGCAGCTCCTTGGGGGGAGACAGTAACTCGTGAGCGGTAAGAGGGACTACTACGAGGTGCTCGGTGTCGACCGCGTCGCCTCGCAAGAACAGATCAAAGCTGCATACCGCAAGTCGGCGGTGAAGTTCCATCCGGATCGCAACCCGGGTGACAAGCAGGCCGAGGAGAACTTCAAGGAGGCCGCGGAGGCGTACGCGGTGCTCTCCGACGCCGACAAGCGGGCGCAGTACGACCGCTTCGGACACTCCGGCGTTGGCGAGCAGCCTTTCGCTGGGTTCGATGCCTCCATCTTCGGCGACTTCGCGGACATTCTCGGCAACCTCTTCGGCTTCGAGGGTTTCTTCGGCGGTGGGCGACGGCGCACGGGCCCGGAGCGAGGGTCCGACCTTCGCACGACGGTCGTCGTCTCGTTTCCCGAGATGGCGACCGGCGTGGAGCGTGCGCTGACGGTCCCGCGGGAGGAAAACTGCGATGCCTGTCACGGCTCCGGCCTTGCCCCGGGGGCCAAGCCCGAGACCTGCCGCAGTTGCGGTGGTCGCGGGCAGATGCGCGTCAGCCAGGGGTTTTTCACCATGGTCCGTCCCTGTCCTCAGTGTGGCGGGAGGGGCCAGACAGTCTCCAACCCCTGTTCCTCCTGCGGTGGAGCGGGGAGGGTCGAGAAGAAGCGCCAGCTCAAGGTGGCGGTCCCGGCGGGAATCGAGGACGGCACCAGACTGCGGGTTGTCGGGGAGGGCGAAGCCGGACTGCGAGGGGGCCCTTCGGGGGACCTCTACGTGGTTGTGCGGGTCGAACCCCACGATCTCTTCGTGAGGGAAGGTGCGGCCCTGCATCTCGAACAGGAGATCTCCGCTTTCGTGGCGGCGCTGGGGGCCGAACTAAAGGTGCCCACCCTGGACGGGACCGAGACTCTCAAGGTGTCCGCGGGCGCGCAGCCCGGCGACACCGTGGTGCTGAAGGGCAAGGGGTTGCCGCGTCTGCGGCGCTCGGGCAACGGCGACCTGGTTGTGCACCTGAAGGTGACGGTGCCCCGCAAGCTGACCGCCAGGCAGCGCGAGCTCCTGCATGCTCTGGTCGAGGGCGAGGACCAACACCCGGGCGTCTTTCGGAAGGTGCGTGACCTCATCGAGGGTAGCGGTTGAGTACCCCCTACCTCACGGTCACCTGCCGCTTGCCGGGCAGCGCCGAGGAGCAGCTGGCCAGCGCCCTGGAGCGGTGGCCGGTCCTCGGGTGCCAGGTCGAGAACGCGGGGCCTGAGGTGGACATCACGGTCTTCATCGAGGCCCGGCAGGTCGGCGCCGTCCCCGGCGTGTGCGAGGGCCTCCGGGCGCTTGGTGCCAGGGAGCTCGGAACCGGCCACTTCGCGGAACAGGACTGGCTTGCCGAGTACCGGCGGTACGCACAGCCGAGGGCCATCGGGAGCCTGTTCTGGATAGACCCCCAGCCGAACGGGCCCACGCCTCCTGCGGAGGAACGCGTGCATCTGGTTGTCGAACCGCGCCAGGCGTTCGGGAGCGGCTCCCACGAGTCGACGCAGCTCGTGCTCCTGCTGCTCGAGGACCTGCCGGTGGCGGGCCAGCGTGTCCTGGACGTGGGGACGGGCTCCGGGATCCTGGCCCTGGCCGCACGCGCCCTGGGTGCGTCTTGGGTCGTAGCGTTCGACATCGACCTTGAGGCGGTGTGCATCGCGCACCAAACGGTGGGGGCCCAACCGCAGCGCCTCCCGGTCTCGCTTTTCGCAGGGTCCACCTCGGCGGTGCGTGGCCAAGCGCGGTTCGACCTGGTGCTTACCAACATGATCCCGCTGGAGGTCGGGCCGCTGTTGGCTGACCTCAAACAGCTGCTCGCCCCAGGCGGCTTCCTGGTGCTCTCCGGGCTGATGGTCGACCAGCGCGACGCCGTCGAGGCGGAGCTTGCCGCCTGCGGCCTCGCGGTGAGGAAGACCCGCGAGCTGCAGGAATGGGTCGCCCTCGCCTGCACCGCGCGATGAGCATCACCCGGCTCGCAACCCCAGGCCAACCGATCACCCTTGGACTGGCTCTGATCGCCCCGAAGGCCGCCCACCACGCGCGCGTGGCCCGCGTCGCCCCGGGCGAGTCTGTCGAGCTGCTCGACCTCGACGGAACCGTCGGGATCGGCCGGCTCTTGCGCTGGGAGGGACGCGCCTGCTGGGTTGAGGTCGACCGGGTCGAGCGCGAACGGGGGGAGCCCCCTGCGCCGCTGGTGCTGGGACTTGCGGTGCTCCACACCCAGGCGTTCGACTGGGCGGTGGAGAAGGCCATTGAGCTGGGGGCCACCGTGGTCGTGCCGGTGATCTCTGGCCTGGTGCAGGGCGGCAGGCACGCCGCCCGCGTGGAGCGCTGGCGACGGATCGCCTCCGCAGCCGTGGTACAGTGTGGCCGCAGCCGTGCACCGGCCGTGTCACAACCGCAGCGGCTGGCCGACTTCATTGCGTCCGCACACGGCGTCCGCCTAGTCGCCGACCCGGGTGCTGCCCCGCCGGAATGGCTCGAGGTCGCCGACGACGGCATCACAGTGCTGGTCGGCCCTGAAGGCGGTTTCACGGACGAGGAACGCGACGCTATCCACGCGGCCGGATTCGCCGGCCTACCCCTCGGCCCACGCACGCTCCGCGCCGAGACCGCCGCCGTCGCCGCGCTGGCCCTCGCGCAGAGCCTTGCCGGGTGGCTTAGATAGTCTCTCTGCCAGCGCGTGGTCGGGTCTTCGTTGCACAGCAACCGACCAGGGTCATCCGCGCAACGACGAAGTCTGGCGGGGGAACCGTGCGTCTTGGGGGATTCGCCGAGGGTTAACCGCTCCGCAACACGAGGAGGCGCGGCTCGGTCATCTCCTCCACCGCCCAGCGCGGTCCCTCGCGGCCGACGCCTGACTGCTTCACGCCGCCGTACGGCATCGCGTCGGCGCGCCAGGAGGGGACGTCCCCCTGGATGATCCCGCCGACCTCGAGGGTCGCGAACGCCTTCTGGATCTTCTCCACATCCCGCGTGAAGATCCCAGCCTGAAGGCCGTACCGCGAGTCGTTGACCCGCTCGAGCGCCTCGTCGAAGGCGCGGTAGGTGCCGAGGACAGCAATTGGGGCGAACGCCTCGTCTCCCCACACCCTGGCACCCTCGGGGACGCGGTCGAGCAGCGTCGGGAAGACCAGCGACCCGTCGCGCCGCCCCTCGGCGAGAGAGCGGGAGCCCGAGGCCCTGGCCTCGGAAACCCATCCCTCGATGCGGTCGGCGTCGCCCGGCGTGATCATCGGCCCGCACATGACCGCCTCCGATGCCGGGTCCCCGGTGGGGAAGGTCCGCGTCGCGGCCGCGAGAGCCTCGGCGAAGCGGGCCGCGATCTCCTCGTGGACCAACACCCGCTGTACCGAGATGCACGACTGCCCGGCGTAGGAGTACGCGCCGGCCGCGATCCGCTTTGCCACGGCCTCCAGATCGCCCGCGTCGGGCTCCACGATCACCGCCGCGTTGCCGCCGAGCTCGAGGGAGACCTTGCGGTCCCACATGCGCTGCTTCAACCCCCAGCCGACCTGGGCCGAGCCCGTGAAGCTGAGCAGCTTGACACGGGGATCTTCCAGGAGCCCCCCCGCCTCCGCGCCAGCGCACGGCACCACGTTGACCCCGCCGGGCGGCACGCCGGCCCGGTTCAGGATCTCGGCCAGAAGCAGAGCCGCCGAAGGTGTCTGCGAGGCCGGCTTTAGAACGATCGGGCAGCCCGCAGCCACGGCCGGGGCGAGCTTGTGCGCCACCAGGTTTACGGGGAAGTTGAACGGCGTGATCCCCACCACAACCCCCACGGGGAAGCGGCGGAGCAAACCAAGGCGGCCAGTCCCGGACGGAAAACCCTCCAGGTCCAGAAGCTCGGCGTGGGGGGAGCGGGCGACGCGCGCGGCCTCGCCGAACGTCTCGCAGCAGCGCTCGGCCTCGATCCGGGACAGGGCCAGCGGTTTGCCGGCCTCCTCGACAAGCAGCTGCGCCAGCTCCTCACGGCGCCCGGCGATCTCGGCCGCAGCCCGCTCCAGGATCGCGGCTCTCTCGTGGGGCGACAGGGCGCCCATGGCCTCCTGCGCTCCTGCCGCGGCGTCGACCGCTGCGCGCAGTTGATCAGCCCCGGCGCGCCCCACGCGCGCGACCTCGCGCCCGTCGAACGGCGAGTGCACCGTGATCGCTCCCGCGCCCTCCTGCCACTGGCCGGCGATGAACACTCCGTGTTCTCGCATGGTGCCCTCCCGGGGGACACACATGCTAACGCATGGAAGAAGGCATGAGGCGTGAGTGGCGAGGAGCGAGAGAGGAGGAAATGCTTCAACTGCTGGAGCCGAGGCAATATCCCGAGGTCCTCGCGTCTCGGTCCTTGTGCCTTATGGCGGTGCGAGGGCGGACAAAAAACAGGGGCCGCCTCCCCCCCAGTCAGCGGCCCCTACCCTGGCAAAGCAGGGTGGAGGTTGCCCTCCAACCTGCCGAACGTCCTGCCCTCCGGGTTTCTTCCCACACTCTCGCCAGAAGGCACGAGCACACGGATCTCGTTCCGCTGCAAAAAGAAAACCCCGGCCGGGACCGGGGATGGGAAAGCGCTGCCTGCGGCCGCGGGGCCGGGGGGAGCCTAAAAAGTGATCTGCGCCGCGAGAACCCCCTGCTTGTACTTCTCCGCGAGGACGCCGTTGAACCTGCGGCCGTCCTGCTTGATGTCGAAGAAGTCGAGCTTGAAGTTGACGTTCCTTCCCTTGATGAGGTAGTGGAAACCGGCCGTGAGCATCGTGGTCTTGCTGCCGGGGACATCCTTGTCGTTGTTGAGCTCGTCCCAGCGAACCGCGAACTGGTACCGCTTGGCGATCGTGTACAGGAGCGTCGCATAGTACCCGTCGCGCTTGAGGTCCGGTTTGCCGTCCTGCTGGTCCGTCGCGGTGACGTACTCGGCCCGGAATCCGATCGGGAGGTCCTCCGGCCCGTCGAACTTGACGTGGGCGGCGTACCTGGTCAGACCGAGGTGTGCCGTCCCCCCGCCGGTGGCGCCGCTCGCGCCTGAGGTGCCGACCATGAGCCCCGACACCGGCCTGATGTCGAACCGCGCGGTGAGAAAGAGGGTGTCGTTGGTGTTGGAGATGGCGTTGGAGGGCACGCCGTTGGTGGCCGAGAAGTAGCCTGTGGCGGTCCCGCCGAACTCCCCCTTGAAGAAGAGACCGGTCTGGCGCTGGTCGGAGAACGCCCGGACGACCTGCGCACGCTCCGCGAAGTCGATCTCGGAGGAGGAGCGCGTGCTGCCCTCCTCGGTCAAATAGATCTTCTTCTGTCCTAGGGCGAACTCGTACCCCTTGAGGCCGACGTAGGTGACGGCTAGGTCCTGCAGGACCTTGGAGTCGGCGGCCGGACCGGTGCCCGAGAACTGGCCCTTGGCGGGGTCGAGCATGACCTCGAACGCCCAGTCCGGGGCGATCCTGCCGGAGAGCTTGATCTCCGAGCGGCGCAGGCGAAACGTGTTGTAGCCGGTGGTGTTGCCGAGCCAACTGCTGCCCGTCGATGCCGGTGAGTCGTCCGCGACGTACCACCCCTGCAGCAGCACGCCGAACTTCAAATCCCCGTCGGCGATCTTCAGCGTTGTGGGCGGAGCTGGCTTGGGCGCCTCCTGAGGTTTCGGGGCGGGACGGTCGTACGCCGGAAGGTTGTGTTTGAAGAGGAAAAGGTCGATGGCCGTCTCGTTCTCCGCGACCACGGTCTCAGCGTTGGGTCCGCGCCCGATCAACGTGATCGAGGTCCCCATCTCGCCCGTTGTCTGGAACGCCTGAAAGCGCTCGAACGTGTTGAACACGTAAATTCGGCCGTCATTGGTGACCTCCTGATAGTAGAGGCCGACCACCTGGGCGCCTGCAGCCCCGGCCAATACCAAGGCGGCGAGGACAGCCGCGATCGCGCGGAGCGGGGAGCACGCGTCGGTTCTCCATCGTGTCTCTCCGGGGTGGCCGGTGGCAAGAGACCCTTGTGCGCGCATCGAGTGCCCTCCGTTGGGTGCGATGCTGTCCCATTGATGGAGGATATGTGAAAGCTGGCACCAAGTACATGAGCGAGCTCGCCAGCGCGGTGGCGGTGCCTCGAGGGCCCCTTTAAGGCCGAGATCGGGGCTGCGATCCCCGGCCGTACGGCCGGCCTGAGGTCAGCGGGTCGCGCCAGAAGAAGCTCAATCAGTAAGTTTACCGGCTAAGCGTGCCTTTGGGTGGGTGAAAAGGAGAAGGCGAAGGCCCGATCACGGACCTTCCCCCTGATGAAGGAACAGCGAGGCTCAGAAGTCGAACGAGAACCAGAGGCCAATCTCGTTGTACTTCCCCTTGGCGCCGGCCTGGCCGGAACCAATGCTGCCGTTACCAGTGCTGACCGTCCCACCCTTAATGTCGGCGTACTTGTAGGCCAGGGCAGTGGTCACTGCCTTGACCGGCTTCCACTGCACGCCGAGGTTGTAGTAGGTGAGTTTGAGGGCGGGGTTGAGGGTCTTGCTCGGTTTGGCGTTGTCGTAGCGGCCGAACAGCGTCCACTTGGGGGCGGCCATGAACTGCAGCCAGCCGGAGTACCCGTCGGACTTGTCCTCAGTGGCCTGCGTCACCCGGCTCCAGTTGTCGGCGTTGAAGTACTCGCCACCGACCTTCACTGGGCCGATGACCCAGTTGGCGAGCGCGTTGACGCGGTTGGCAGTGTGCTTGGCGGGGGCGGCGTCGGTCTCGTTGCCGCGCTTGCCGCTGTAGCCGCCAGCGGCTAACGTGAGGCCAGCGATTGGCTCAAACGACACCCGGCCTTCGAAGTCGACGGACTTCGTGCGCGACGGGCTGCTGTAGCCTTTGCCGTTTCCGATCGTGAAGGCGTAGCCCAGCTTGTTGTCGACTGCCTTGCCCAGGAAGTGAAGGCCCCACTCGGCGGAGGTGCCGAAACCGAGGCTGTCGGTGATCGTCTGCTCGAAGTAGCGCTGGCCGTAAATCCCCTCGACGAAGGGTATCCACGCGGTGTCGGCGGCGCCCAGGCGGAGAATCGCGGCGCTGTCGAGCTTGAGCTGAAGAAAGGCCTTCTTCACGAACACGTCGTACCGCCTGGTGCCGACGTCACCAATGTCGGACTGAAACTGCGCCGACCACGTGGCGTTGAAGTCGTGGGTCACCGTGAAGTAGAACCGCTTGACGTCCACGCCCACGCCGGAGTCGTTGCTCTTCACGCCAGTGCCCTTGTCCTTGATCTCCTTCGAGCTGAGGTCGGCGTACAGGCGACCGCCGATCGTGGTCTTGGGGAACGGCGAGGCCGGCGGTGCCGGTTTCGGCGAGGGCCGATCGTAGGCCGGAAGGCTGTGCTTGAAGAGAAAGAGGTCGAGGGCAGTTTCGTTCTCTGCGACGATTGTTTCGTCGTTCGGGCCGCGGCCGATCAGAGTGATCGCGGTGCCTACCTCGCCCGAAGCCGTGAATGCCTTGAAGCGCTCGGGGGTGTTGAACACGTAGACGCGGCCGTCCTTCGCCACCTCCTGGTAGTACAGGCCGGTCACCTGGGCTGTGGCGGTCCCGACCAGCAAAAGGGCGGCCAGAACACCGGCCACCGCGCTCCACATCGCGGCTTTGCGACTCCTCTTCTCAGGGGTTACGTGCATCGTCGTTTCTCCTCCTTGTGGGGGTGTCGCCCCGCACCTGTGCTTTGTATGGCGGCGATGTGAGCTCGTCGGGGCGACGGCGTGAAGCCGCGGTGAAGCCGGAGTAACTCGTGTGCCGCTACGTGCCCCGCGGGGTCTCGGGTTGGACGTGCCCAGGGTAGACGGTGCCCCTACGAGTCAGCGCGATCCCGACGAGGACCACGACGGCCCCCACGATCTGGAGGAAGGTCCACCTCTCCCCGAGCGTGACCCAGGCGAGCGCCGCCGCGACAACCGGCGTGAGGTTGGAGTAGACCACCGTGCGGGTGCTTCCGACGGCGCCCAGGCCGGTGTTCCACGCGAGGTACGCGAGGCCGATGGCAACGATCCCCGAGAAGGCGACGCCGAGCCAGCCCATCGCGCCGATGCCCCGCCAGTCCTGGCTGGCGAACGAGGGCACCGCCATCAGCAGCAGCACCGGCGTGCCCGAGAGAAACGTCACCAACGTGGCGGAAAGCGGGGAGGTGCGCGCCATCACGGTACTCGCAAGAACGGAATACAGCGCCCAGGTCGCGGCGGCCGCGAGGATCAGGAGATCTCCGACGAGGCCGGCGCTGGTGAAGCCCGCCAACCCCTGGACGGAAAGTACGAGCGTGAGGCCGGCGACCGCGAGCACGACGCCCAGCCAACCCCGTCCCCGCAGTCTTTCCCGGCCCAGGGCAGTCGCGAGGAGGGCCACCAGCATCGGGGAGGAAGCCATGGTCAGCGAGGCGTTGGCCGCGCTGGTGCGGGCGATGCCCTCGATGAAGAGGACCTGATAGACGGAGTTGCCCAGCACCCCCAGCAGGGCCAGGCGCCACAGCCGCTCGCGGGGCATGCGCAGCGAGATCCCGCGGTGGCGGAGCAACAAACCGATGGTTACGGTCGCGAGGGCGAAGCGGACGCCGTTGAAAGCCATCGGCTGGAACTCCCGGAGCGCCGCCTTGATGACCGCATAGTTCACGCCCCACACCACCGGGATTCCCAGCAGGCCCAGGTCCACGGCGGTCAGGGAGAACCGGCTCTTGCGCGGCGGCATCACGCCGCGCCCTCAACCCCTCGCCCGGTCGGCGGCCGGGCCGCCCCGCACCCTGGCAAGGAAGCGCAAGACCACTCCGGGGATCTCTGTGGCGTCCCGGTATGCGATCACCTCGACACCGGGAAGCCCGAGCAGCAGCCGCGAAACCGGCGTTCCGCGCCGGTACACGAGCAGGACCGGCTTACCGCCGGTGAGCGCAGTCGCGACCTCGATCCCGACGCCGTGAGAAGGCGCGGACACCTCGGCCACCAGGGCGTCGCAGCCTGCGATCCAACCCAGGTCGCGCCGCGCCAGCTCGGCCGCGCTGATCTCGCCCTCGACCTCGCGGCCTCGCGGGTCGGCGACGTGCCGGCTTGGCACGTCGTGCCCGTCCCCCTCGAGACAGTCGAGGATGGCCGCGACGGCGTCGAGATCGCGGTCCGCATTGGTCATCGCGGCGGCCAGGTAGATGCGCATCGGCGAAAGTGTACAGTGCCAGGGGCAAGGCGCGGAGGGGATGGACAAAGGGAAAACCGGAGCCGGGAGGCTCGTCCCCGCCCCTTTTCCGCCTGCCTTTCCCCTTGGTCTGAACGATCGCTGTGGTGGCGGCCTGCACTGCTAGACTCGCCCCGTGGTCAACCGGCGGTTGCTGATCGCGATCGACGGGCCTGCGGGTGCCGGCAAGTCGGCCACCGCCCGCGAGCTCGCGGTGCGCCTCGGTCTGCCATACCTGGACACCGGCGCCATGTACCGCGCGGTCGCGCTCCTGGCGCGACGTGCCGGCCTCGGGCCCGAGTTGGACGTCGACGGCCGAAGGACGGTGGTCGTTTGTGCGCAGCAGCTGGGCGTGAGCTTCAGCGGTGACCCCCGGGCGCAGCGGGTGATACTGGATGGGGAAGACGTGACCGAGGCCCTCCGCGCCCCAGAGGTTGCCCAGATGGCCTCGGTCGTG
>MEKI01000148.1:15561-15712 GCA_001766905.1 Acidobacteria bacterium RBG_13_68_16 | reverse complement strand
AGCGCGACCGCCGCGACTCGACCCGCCGGGACTCGCCGATGCGACCCGCAGAGGGAGCCGTGATCGTGGACACCAGCCGCTTGAGCTTGGCGGAAGTGGTGGACGCGGTGGTCGCACTTTTGTCCAAAACCCCTTGACACCGTAAGCTATC
>MEKI01000148.1:9245-15548 GCA_001766905.1 Acidobacteria bacterium RBG_13_68_16 | reverse complement strand
TGTCGTTTGAAAAACAAGCAGTTAGATGTCCCGCCCGGGGCATCTCTGGGAGGCCCAGTGGTTGACAGTCCGGATAACAAGCAGCACAACCAACCCGCCGGAAAGGAGGAAAAGAGCAAGCAAGCCGTCAGCCGCAACAGCCTGCGTGAGCTCGTCGAGGAGTCTTTCCAGCACCTCAGGGAAGGTGACGTGGTCCGCGGCACGGTGGTCGCGATCAACGACAGCGACGTGGTGGTGGATATCGGCTTCAAGTCCGAGGGACTCATCCCACGTTCCGAGTTCGTCGACCGCGAAGGCAACCTGACGGTGAAGCCCGGCGACGAGGTGGATGTCCTGGTTGAACGTTTCGACGAGATGATCGGCGAAATTAGACTGTCCCGCGAGCGCGCGGCCAAAATTCGTGTCTGGGAAGTTCTGGAGACGGCGTACCGCGAGGGCCATCCGGTTCGCGGCAAGGTGGTGGAGCGTGTGAAGGGCGGGCTGGCGGTGGACATCGGCGTACGCGCGTTCCTGCCCGGCTCCCTCGTGGACCTGCGGCCGACCCGGCGCCTGGAGGACTACGTCGGCGACGAGGTGGAGGCCCGCATCATCAACTTCGACCGCCGGCGCGCCAACGTCGTGCTTTCGCGGAAGGTCATGCTCGAGGCGCAGATCTCCACGCAGAAGGAGGAGACCCTCACCCGACTCGAGGAGGGGATGATCGTCACCGGCACCGTCAAGAACATCACCGACTACGGTGTCTTCATCGACCTCGGCGGGATCGACGGACTCCTCCACGTGACCGACATTTCGTGGGGCCGCGTGGGTCACCCCAGCGAGTACTTCAAGGTCGGCGACGAGGTCAAGGTTGTGGTCCTGCGCGTTGACAAGGACAAGGAGCGGGTCTCCCTCGGGTACCGGCAGCGCTTCGAGGACCCCTGGACACACGTCGAAGTCCGTTACCCGGTCGGCAAGAAGATTGCCGGCAAGGTCACCAACGTGGTGGACTACGGCGCGTTCGTTGAGCTCGAGGAGGGCGTAGAGGGTCTCATCCACGTCTCGGAAATGTCGTGGACCAAGAAGGTCAAGAACCCCAAGAGCCTGCTCCACTCCGGCCAGGAGGTCGAGGTCGTCATCACCGAGGCCGATGTCGAGAAACGGAGGTTGTCGCTGTCGCTGCGGCAGGCGGAGCCCAACCCCTGGGAGGAGTTCGCCACCCGCTTCCGCGTGGGAAGCAAGGTGAAGGGTGTTGTCCGCAACCTGACCGACTTCGGGGCTTTCGTGGAGCTCGAGCCCGGGGTGGACGGTCTGGTGCACGTGTCCGACATGGCATGGACGCGCCGCCTCTCCCACCCCTCGGAGGTCGTTCAGAAGGGCCAGGAGATCGAGGCGCTGATCATCGCGATGGATACCTCGAACCAGCGCATCTCGCTCTCCATCAAGGAGCTTATGCCGAACGAGTGGGACCAGTTCGCGACTGCGCATCAGGTGGGGGACGAGGTCGAAGGGTTCGTCACCAACGTCACGGACTTCGGTTTGTTCGTGGAGCTTGCCCCCGGGGTCGAGGGGCTGTGCCACATCTCGGAGGTCGAGCGGCGCGGCAATCAGCCTCTCTCGGCCACGTTCGAACGCGGGCAGCGCGTACGCACCCGGTTGATCCGGATCGACTGGAACGAGAAGCGCATCGGGCTGTCACTGAGGGGGATCCCGCAGCCGGAGTCGGGGGAGGCCAGGACCGCCGCTCCCGAGCAGGAGGCCGAGGAGATCACCATGGACCGGGTCCCTGAGCAGGTGGAGGGGGAACGAGAGGCCCCCGCCACCGCAGCTGGGGAGGAACCCCAAACCGAGAAGGAACCCCAAACGGAGAAAGAACCCCAAGCCGGGGAAGAGAATCAAGAGAACTGAGTGCGGGCGTCTGGGTTGCGGAGGAGAGGTGAAGGATGACCAAGGCCGACATCATCAAGATACTTGCTGACCAGGTTGGGCTGACCCGCCGAGAAGCCGCAGAGGTCCTCGGCGTGGTCCTGGACGGTGTCGTGGGGGCGATCCGCGCTGGCGAGAAGGTCGAGCTGCGCGGCTTCGGATCGTTCCGCACGCGCAAGCGCCAGGCTCGTGCCGGCCGTAACCCTCGCACGGGCGCCCAGGTTCACGTCCCGCCCAAGGTCGTCCCGTACTTCAAGCCGGGCAAACAGCTCCGGGAAGTGCTCGGAGGCGAGTGAGGAGCGGTTGCAGCACCTCTTCGCTCCCTGGCGGTTCGCGTACGTGACCAATGCTGACTCTACCGGCGGGTGCATCTTCTGCACGGCGGCACTCGACGAGGCCAGCGCCCTCACGGTGGTGCGCGGCGAGCGTGCCTTCGCGTTGCTCAACCGTTACCCGTACACCTCGGGGCACACGATGGTGGCACCGTATGCCCACGTCGGCGATCTCGGCGAGCTGGACCCCCCAACGCTCACGGAGATGATGAGGCTTACCCAGGAGGTTTTGCGCGCGCTGCAGCGGACGTACCAGCCGCACGGGTTCAACGTCGGGTTCAACCTTGGCGAGGCGGCTGGGGCCGGAGTCGCCGACCATCTGCATCTGCACATCGTGCCGCGCTGGCGTGGGGACACGAACTTCATGACCGTTAACGCAGGGGTTCGTGTGCTTCCCGAGGAGCTCGACGAGACGTGCGCCAAGCTCCGAAAGGCCTTGGAGGCGGAAGGTGCCTGAAGCAGGGGGTCCGCGGGAGACGCGCCTGGGGCGGCGTCTGCCCCTTCCCGTTCTCATGCTGCTCGCGTGGCTGGTACCGGGGCTCGGCCACCTGCTCCTCGGGCGGCGGTTGAGGGCCGCGATCTTCTGCGCCGTGATCGTGGTGGCGTTTGCGGTCGGCCTCACATTTGACGGGGAGCTGATACTGCCCCATGCCGGGGATCCTCTTTCGTACCTGGCGGCCATCGCCAGCATCGGCAACGGCGTCTTGTTCTTCGTGGCCCGCCACTTCGGTCTCGGGCAGGGCGTTGTGACCGCCGCCGGCTACGAGTACGGCAACACGTTTCTGCTGACCGCCGGGATGATGAACCTCCTGCTCATCCTCGACACACACGACATTGGGGTGGGGAAGAAGGACTGGTGATGCTCGACCACCTCACCCTCATGAGCCTGGACGCGCTGCTCATCGCTGTTTTCTTCTCGTTTCTGTGGAAGCGTGACCGACACGAGCGCTGGCCTTACTTCTGGAAGGTTTTCGCGGCGCTGCTTCTGGGTGCCGTCGCGCTTGGATGGCTGATGTACCCGTTCCCTCGAGGGTAGGAACGGGTCGGTGCGAGATGCACCTTTCAAGGTCCCCTGGTTCAAGGTTGGCTCGAAGGTCGGGGAAGGGCCGCGTTCGGGTGGCGCAAACGATGAGGGTGCGGTGACGAACGTCTTCCTGATGGCGGGAGAGGCTTCGGGCGACCTGCACGCGGCCAACCTCCTGCTGGCGCTGCGTCGCCTGGCGCCGGACGTCGAGGCGTTCGGCGTGGGCGGCGAGCGGCTTCGCGATGCCGGACTCGAGTGCGTCGCGCACAGCGAGGAGCTCTCGCTCATGGGCCTTGCCGAGGTGGTGCGCGACCTGCCGCGCCTGTGGCGGCTTTCACGGCGGGTGCGGAGGGCCGCGCTGGCGCGCCGCCCTCAGGTCGCCGTGCTCGTCGACTCGCCCGACTTCAACCTGCCGCTCGCCCGCCACCTCGCACGCGCCGGCATCCCGGTCGTGATCTACATCTCGCCCCAGCTGTGGGCGTGGCGCGCCGGACGAGTGAGGCGGATTCGCCGCGACGTGCGGCGTGTGCTTTGCATCCTCCCGTTCGAGGTGGATTTCTATGCGCGGCATGGCGTGCCTGCCGAGTTCGTAGGCCACCCGCTTGTCGACGAGCTGGCGCCGGTGATGCGCGAGCTTCCGCCGCGGGCGCCGCACGCGCTCGCGCTGCTACCCGGTTCGCGCTGGCACGAGGTGGAGTCGTTGCTGCCCGCAATGCTCGGCGCGGCCGGGAGGCTCGGCACAACAATCCCGGACCTGGAGGTTCGGCTGGTCGTCGCCCCCGGTCTGGACCCGGAAAGGGTGCGTGGGCTGCTCGCGGGAGCAGCCGTCGAGCTGGTCACCTTCGACCGGCACCGTACTCTCGCGTCCTGCAGCGCGGCGCTGGTTGCATCAGGCACCGCAACGCTTGAGTGCGCGCTGCTCGGCGTCCCGATGGTGGTCGGGTACCGCCTGCACCCGGCGAGCTACCTGATGGCGCGGCTTCTGGTCCGGGTTCCGCACGTAGCCCTCGTCAACCTCGTTGCCGGGGAAGGCGTGGTGCCGGAGCTGGTGCAGGATGCGTTCACGGCCGAGGCGCTGGCAGGGGAAGCCGCGGCGCTCCTCGGGGGCGCGGGCGGCCAGCAGCAAACGGGCCTTGCCCAGGTGCGGCGGCGGCTCGGAGAGGAAGGTGCCAGTGAGCGCGCGGCGCGGGCCGTGCTGGCCGTGGCGCAGGGGGCCGCATGAAGGCTTTTGCCCGACTCCTCGGGTACATGAGACCACACATCGGCTGGGCGCTCACAGCCGCCGCCGGGATGATCGGTGTGGCGGTCGCCTCGGTCTTCATGGTCTTCCTCCTGTCGCCGCTTCTCGACGACGTTCTTGGGGCCAGGGCAACCGTGCCCGGCCTCGGCGACGGTGCTCCGTCGGCGGTGGCGAAGGCCACGAGGGTCCCCGAGGTCGGGATCGTCAAGGAGATGCGGGGGTGGTTCGAGCACGCGAAGGCGGGGCTCAGACGCCACCTCCCCAACGATGCGGTGGCCATCCTGCTCCTCGGGTTCCTCACGATCTTCGCCAGGAACCTTTTCATGTACTTGGGGCACTACTCCTTCTTTCGCGCGGGCCTCGCCACGGTCAAGGACCTCCGTGACCGGCTGATGGACTCACTCATTGCACAGACGGCGGGGTACTACCAGCAGCAACCGTCGGCAATCCTCATGTCGCGCGTCACCAACGACGTGGAGCAGATCACAGCAGCGATCTCTGACCGCCTCTCCGATCTCCTGCAGGATTCCTTCGCAGTGATCGGGTTCCTGATCCTGGTCTTCTCGCTGAACTTCCGGCTCGCCCTCGCGACCCTGGTGCTGGCGCCCCTGCTGCTGGGGCCGATCGTGCACTTCACCCGCAAGCTGCGCCGCCGCTCGCACCAGAGCCAGGAGCGGCTGGGTGACATGAACGCCGTGGTGGACGAGGTGCTCAAGGGGTTCCGCGTCGTGCAGGCGTTCGGTATGCAGGACTTCGAGGCAAGGCGCTTCCGGGAGGCGACGCGGCGCCACTTCAAGGCCAACCTGAAGGCGCGGAAGATCTTCGCCCTGAACACCCCAGTGGTGGAAGTCCTGGGCGCCGGCGGCGTCCTGGTGCTCATGTGGTATGCCAAGCAGCTCATCGACGCCGGGACCATGACGCTCGGCACGCTGTTCGCGTTCCTGATCGGCCTCTACTCACTCTACAACCCCATCAAGCGTCTCAACAAGGTGAACCTGGCGCTGCAAAGCGCCGTTGCCGCCGCGGAGCGCGTCTTCAGGGTGATGGACGAGCCGGTGGCGATTAAGGACCGGCCGGGCGCCAGGAAGCTTCCGGCCGTGCGCGAGGGGGTCCGCTTCGAAAATGTGACCTTCGCCTACGAACCCGACAAGCCGGTGTTGCGTGGCTTCGACCTCATTATCCCGGCCGGGCGGGCAGTCGCGCTGGTGGGGCCCTCCGGGGCGGGGAAGTCCACCGTGGCGCAACTGCTGCCGCGCTTCTGGGACGTTCAGGGCGGGCGAGTCACGGTCGACGGCGTGGACGTCCGCGACCTGGAACTGCGCTCGCTGCGCGGCGTCCTCGGCCTGGTGACGCAGGAGACTGTGCTGTTCAACACCACCGTGCGCGCCAACATCGCGTATGGGCAGGAAAGGGTGGACGAAGACAAGCTACGCGCCTGTGCGAGGGCGGCATTCGCGGAGGAGTTCATCCTCGAATTCCCGAACGGATACGACACGGAGATCGGCGAGGCGGGAGTGCGCCTGTCGGGCGGCCAGCGCCAGCGCCTGGCGGTCGCGCGGGCCCTCTACAAGAATCCGCCGATCCTGATCCTCGATGAGGCCACGTCGGCGCTCGACGCGGAGGCGGAGGGCATCGTCCAAAGGGCCCTCGAGAACCTGATGCATGGGCGCACGACGCTTGTCATCGCCCACCGTCTGGCCACCGTCCGCAACGCCGACGTGATCGCGGTGATGGAGAACGGGCGTGTCGTGGAGCAGGGCACGCATGCGGAGCTGCTGGCGGCCGGCGGCGTCTACGCTCGCCTG
>MEKI01000148.1:9057-9234 GCA_001766905.1 Acidobacteria bacterium RBG_13_68_16 | reverse complement strand
ATACCCCACCCCGGGTCCGCACGATGGGGTCCCCGTGGCCTCCGAAGAGATGGCCGTTTGCACCCGCCGGGCGGTTTTCTTCCCCCTACCCAAAGGCGCCGCTCACACGTCCCCAGCAGGACCGTGGCGAACGGGAGGGTGGTGGTGAGATCCGCCCCGCGGGCCGCAGGAACCATC
>MEKI01000148.1:7180-9033 GCA_001766905.1 Acidobacteria bacterium RBG_13_68_16 | reverse complement strand
CGGGCGTCTCGCGGTGGGGTATCGGTGGCGTGGCTTCATATGAACAGCGAGGGGCCCCGCCGCAGGACGTCCCTGCTCGGTCGCACGCGCAGGCGGGTCGGAGGGCTGGGCTCGAGGCCCAGCCCGAGCGACCGCTCCCGGCCCGGGGGCAAAGAAAGACCTCCACGGAGTGGAAAGGAAGAACCCTCGACCACCGCGGCAGCGACGGACGAGTTCAGGGGCGGGTGGGCCCCGGCGCTGGGGGCGAAGGCACCCGGGACGCGGCCGACGTGGGTGGGGCGGCCGCGAACGAGAGGCCCCAGAGTTGGACCGAGAGACGGCGCTGGTCGCTCGCGCTCGGAATGTACCCCTCGGCGCGGCGGAAGACCAGGCGGTTCGTGAGCTCGGTCGAGAAAACGCGGGCGTCGAGCGCGAGTGCGGCGCGCGGCGCATCCCCCGGCACCGTCAAGGCAACCGTGCCGTTGATCACGACGTCGAGAGGCGCCGGGCCGGGGTAGGGGACGACGTCGAGAACGAGCGCCTTTCCGCCCGGGAGTGGGGGAACCAGCATCTCCGCCTCGGGACCACCCCACATGAACTTCCCGAGCCCCTCCGCGACCTCCGGCAGCCACCAGCCGCGCACCGGCAACACCGGGTCCGGGAAAAGGGCGACGTCGAGGAAGCGCCCCTGGGTGAGGGGCCGGAGGCGCTCCGACGCGGTCGGGAACCGCACCGCCTCGCCATCCAGCGAGCCGAAGTAGTGGAACGGGTAGTTGGTGACGAGGAGGTATCGCCCGGAGGGGAGTTCCTTCGAGTCGGGGCTCGAGGGGGCCAGGTACCACCTAAACCTCCACGGACGGCCGGTCCGCCGGTCGAGCTGCTCCTTATATGAGAGGAAGGGGTAGAGCCCCGGCTCTACGACGACGTCGGCAGCGGTTCGATCCGCCTCCACAACCGCCAGCTGCACGGCCGCCCAGCCGGGCAGCGGGGTCGTGTGCTGTTCGACCAGGAGCGGAAAGCTCCCGGCGCCCCAGACGGCGCCGAGCACCGCCAGCGTCCCGGCAGCCAGGATCGGGGGTGCGGCGGCCGAGGCGACCCCTGCAAGCAGCGGCGCCAGAGCCATGTCCAGCGGGACCGCGTAGCGTGAAAACGTCCGGTTCTGGAGCCAGACGAGCTGGGTCACCGTGACGACCACGATTGCGGCCCACGCCGCACCGCTGCCCCGGCCCGCCCGTCGCGCCCACACGACGATGCCGAGCAGGGCGAGGACGGCAAGACCCGCCGCGGCCCACGCCCCGCCCACGCCCTTGACCAGCCCGAGGTCGAGCACGCCCCCCGGGTTGTGCTCGGCCAGGTTGCGCGCGTGCGTGGTCGCGTGAGTGATGAACGACGACGCGAAACCGGCCCAGCTCCCCTGGGCCACGACCAGGCTGGCCACGGCCACGACGGTGGCCGCAAGCCCGAGGATCACGCCGGGGAGAAGCCGCCTGACCGGGCGCACCGGGAGCGTCCCCGCGAGCCAGAGCAGACTGAGAGGAGGCAGGAGGATCGGACGGATAAGGAACGCCGCGGTTACGAGCAGCGTGAACCCGGTACCCCGGCTGCCTTCGAGACCGTGGACGGCCAGCGCCGCGGCCCACAGGGCGAAGAACGCCGCCGCCGTGTCGGTGAACCCCCGCCCCGCGTGCAGCCACACACCCGGAATGAAGAGCACGGCGAGGGCGGCCGCGGCGGCCACCGGCGCAGGTGCGACGCGGCGCCCGAGGGCGGCGAGCGGAAACATCACCAGGCACGACGCAGCCGCGGAGAGGAGCTGGAAACCCCGCAGCGGGTCGCCCACCAGGGGCGACATCGCCCACCCGAGCGCCATCCAC
>MEKI01000148.1:6853-7161 GCA_001766905.1 Acidobacteria bacterium RBG_13_68_16 | reverse complement strand
ATTCACTCCCGGCGAGCGGTGGGGGCCCGGGGGGTCCATAGCGCCGGGCGGGGTGGGTGGAGTGGCGCGGGACCCCCCGAAATCAAGCGATTCGGGATTTACTCCCGACGAGCGTGGGGGCTCGGGGGGTCGAGAGCGCCGCGAGGGGGGCGGGAGTGGCGCGGGACCCCCCGCGGTGTACGATACGCCGCGCTGGCTTTCGGCGGGTGGCGTCTGGGCGGTCATGGTTGCGGGCCGCGGGTTTGCCCGTGGACCGCACGAATCTACCATGCCGGCGCGAGGCCGGGCGCGGAAAAGGGGAGGCTATG
>MEKI01000148.1:5052-6818 GCA_001766905.1 Acidobacteria bacterium RBG_13_68_16 | reverse complement strand
GGCCCAGGGAGAGCTCTCCCCGCGACTCGCGGCGCAGGTCCGAGTCACGTCGCTGAACTCCCGTTTTCTCGAGGTGACGCTGCGCACCCACCCTAGGGTCGAAACGGCGGAGCTGGAAGGGGCGTTGCGGCCGCTGCTCTCGGAGAGGGTTGCACGCGGGCGCGTTCAGACGGTGGTGGAGTTGCGATCTATGGCCCGTGAGGTCGCGGGTCTGGTGCTGCACTGGGAGGTGGCGTCCTCGTTGCTGGAGGCGCTTGAACAGCGTCCGAAGGGGCTCGATCTTGCTCCCCTCACGCTGCGCGACCTGTTGGCTCTGCCGGGCTTTGCCGAGGGGGGCGGAGAGCTCACCCTCACCGCGGAGGAGCAGAAGGCCCTGCTGGGCCTGGTCTCCGAGGCACGCGACGCGCTCGTGTCGGTGCGTGAGCGCGAGGCTGCTGCGCTGCTCCCGCAGATCGAGGGAGCAGTCGCCGAGCTCGAGTCGTTCCGCCTCTGGCTCGCCGGGGTGAGTGGTCAACTGCGCGAGTCGCTGCTCGCCCGTCTGCGGGAGAGGCTGGCCACGGCACTGGAGGGGATGGAGGTCAACGAGGACCGCCTGTTGCAGGAGGCGGCAATCGCCGCCGACCATGCGGACGTGGCCGAGGAAGTGCAGCGTCTCGAGGCCCACCTCACCCACCTGCGGGGTCTTCTTGAGGAGGGCGGAGCGGTGGGGAAGAAGCTCGACTTCCTTCTGCAGGAGGTGCTGCGCGAAGTCAACACCGCCGCCTCAAAGTGCCGCGAGGTTGGGATGGGCGAGCGCGTGGTCGGGGCCAAGTCGGCGCTCGAGAAGCTGCGCGAGCAGTGCGCGAACCTGGAGTAGGGAAAACCAGCAGGCAATAGGAAAAAGGCAATAGGCAAGGGAAGAAGAACCGGGCGGGGAAGCGGTGCACGTGCGAGATTCGCAGGTCATGTGGACGGAGCGCAGGTTTTTCCTGCTGCTTCTGGTGTTTGTGTTGGTACATGCAGCCCTGGCGGGGGCGCTGCCGCTCTCGGGCGACGAGGCGTACTACTGGGACTGCTCCCGGCACCCGGACTGGGCCACGTACGACCAGCCGCCCCTCATGATGCTGGCGCCGATCCCGTTTCGCGCGGTCCTGGGCGAGACACGCTTGGCGGTGCGCGGGCCGGCGATCCTCGCAAGCTTCCTCATCGGGGTGTTCCTGCTTCCGCTCGTCCGTCGCCTCGGCGGCGGCCCCCGCGAGGCCGCCTGGGCGTACCTCTTCCTGCACGCCACCCCGCTCTTCTTCCTGGGATCGTTCTACGCGTCCACCGACATCGGGATGATGGCAGGTTACGTCGGGGCGACCTGGGCGGCCGTCGCAATCGCGCAGGGGGAGCGGCGTGCCTGGTGGGGGTTCGGTGTCGCGCTGGCGCTCGGCTTCCTGGCGAAGTTCCCGGCCGTGCTCGTGCTGCCCGCCCTCGCGCCCGCGCTGATGCGATCCAAGACGAGGACGCACCTGCG
This sequence comes from Acidobacteria bacterium RBG_13_68_16, assembly GCA_001766905.1. Classification (GTDB taxonomy): domain Bacteria; phylum Acidobacteriota; class Thermoanaerobaculia; order Thermoanaerobaculales; family Thermoanaerobaculaceae; genus RBG-13-68-16. The sequence goes on along the minus strand of MEKI01000148.1, from coordinate 5,320 downwards.
CACTCCCGTACCCTACGCTGCGGCGGCACTCTCGATGGTGCTCACGGCGCCGGTGTGGATCTGGGGATCCCGGCACGAGTGGGTCAACCTCACCTTCCAGCTCCAGCAGCGCCACAGCCCGGGATCCGTCACACTCCTCCACCTTGGCGAGTTCCTCGCGTTGGCTGCGCTTCTGGCCTCGCCCCCGCTCGCGGTCGCGATGGCGATGGCTTGGTGGCGGGGGTGGCGGCGGAAGGACAACGGGTGGGCCGCCCTGCTCGTGGGAGCA
>MEKI01000148.1:2085-5025 GCA_001766905.1 Acidobacteria bacterium RBG_13_68_16 | reverse complement strand
GTGGCATTGCGCGAGGAGGTCGCCCCCCACTGGGCCGGTCCGGCGATCGTTCTCGGCACGGCGGCACTCGCCTGCACGGCCAACCGACCACGCTGGCTCATCCGCTCCGGTGTGGCGTTCGGCCTCGCTATTTCGCTGGCTGCAACCGCGGCCGTGCTCCTCGTGCCGCGCATGCCGCAGGTGAGCCCTCGGTTCGTGGGAGGGGTCGGGGAGAGCCTCGCCGGAACGGTTGCCGCCGCGGTCGGAAACGAGGAGATCGTGACCGAGGTCGAACGACGCCTGCGTCCGGGCGAGATCATGGCCTCGGAGAGCTACACCGATGTGCACCTCTTCGCGTTCCTCTCCGGTGGAGCGCTTCCCACCCGCCTGGCCCGTGTCCGTGGCGGGGCGCACGGGCTGGCCTCCCTCTACTGGTACCGGCCCGAGGAGTTCCTCGGCAGAAACTTCCTGTTCGTGACCGAGAGGGAGGGACTGGCGGCGCCGCTGTCCGAAATCTTCACAGAGGTAGTCGAGGAACCGCCTTTCTTCGTCGAGCGGGGCGGCAGGGAGGTGCGGCGGGTCTTCTTCCTGCGCTGCCAGGGCCTCCGCCACCCAGAAGGCACCTTCACCCGCCTGCCACCCCCACCCCACCTGAGTTCAGCGCACTAACCGGGTCCGCCTCCGGGCACGACTGGGTTCCTCGGCGGCGTCGGCCGCAACTTGGGCGTCTCGATGATGACGAGGAGCTTCCTGGCGCCGATCGCGAACGACTGCTCCACCCGTCCCTTGGCTCGGACCTTGGCGCCGAGAACCGGCAGGTTGCCCTTGGTGACGACGCCGATGCTGCCGTTACCGTCGCTGAGGATGTAGCACTTGACCGACGGGACGTCGATTCGCTCCTTCACGGTGCCGGTGACCGTGACGTCTCGGCCCTGGTAGCTGCCCGGGTCGGCGGCGATCTTGGCGATCTTGGTGCCCATGAGGCGTTCGCAGGACACGACCGTCAAGACCAGGACGGCGAGGAGAACCACGCTCGGGCGGGTGCATCGGGTCAATACGTCCCTCACGGTTGCTACCTCCCGGTCGACACGCGCTTGCTGGACGCGGACCTCACCTTTCCATTCTAGTGTGGCCCCGTCCCCCGCCAAAGCCGGGAACGAGAAAACCCGTCGGCAGAGCCGCCTATCCTGCGGTACAATCCACGCTCCACGGAGGGTCCTGATGCGGGATGCCGAGATTCGCGAATTGCCGGAGCTCATCGGGGAGCAGGTTCGGGTGTCGGGCTGGCTGTACAACGCCCGCTCCTCCGGCAAGGTGCGTTTTCTCGTCGTGCGCGACGGATCGGGCTACCTGCAATCGGTGGTCGTCAGGTCCCAGATCTCCGAGAAGGTGTGGACGGAAGCGGAGCGGCTGACGCAGGAGTCCTCGCTGCAGGTCGTGGGGAAGGTGAAGGAGGACAAGCGTGCGCCCGGCGGCGTGGAGCTGCAGGTCGAGGACCTCACGATCGTGCAGCTCAGCCCCGAGTACCCGATCACCCCCAAGGAGCACGGCCCCGACTTTCTCCTGAACAACCGCCATCTGTGGCTGCGCTCCAGGCGGCAACACGCGATCATGCGGGTGCGCAACGAGCTGACGTACGCTATCCGCGAGTTCTTCCACGAGCGCAACTACGTGAACATCGACTCCCCGATCCTGACGCCGGCGGCGTGCGAGGGGACCTCCACCTTGTTCGAGACCGACTACTTCGGTGACACGGCATACCTCACTCAGTCCGGGCAGCTCTACCTCGAACCCGCCGCCGCCGCCCACGGCAAGGTCTACTGCTTCGGCCCGACCTTCCGCGCGGAAAAGTCGAAGACGAGGCGGCACCTCATGGAGTTCTGGATGGTGGAACCGGAGGTCGCCTGGATGCGCTTTGACGGCTTGCTCGACCTCGCCGAGGAGTTCGTCTCGTGCCTCGTGACTAGGGTACTGGACCGCTGCAAGGAAGACCTCGACCGGCTGGAACGGGACGTCAGCAAGCTCGAGCCCGCCACGCGCCGGCCGTACCCCCGCATTGACTATGGCGACGCGATCGCCGGACTGCAGGGCAAAGGCTTCGACGTGAAGTTCGGCGATGACTTCGGCGGCGACGAGGAGACGGCCCTCGCTGACGAGTCCGGGAAACCGATCATGATCACGCGCTACCCGGCGGCGATCAAGTCGTTCTACATGGAACCCGATGCCGCCGACCCGACCCGAGCGCTGGCCATGGACATGATCGCACCCGACGGCTACGGCGAGATCATCGGCGGCTCGGAGCGCATCGGGTCGTACGAGCTGCTCGAGAAGCGCATCGCCGAGCACGACCTCCCGCGCAAGGCGTTCGAGTGGTACCTCGACATCCGCAAATTCGGGGGATTCCCGCACTCGGGGTTCGGGATGGGGATCGAGCGGGTCGTCACCTGGCTGTGCGGTATCTCGCACCTGCGGGAGGCGATACCGTACCCCCGCTTGCTCAACCGCCTGTACCCTTGAGTGCGCGGCCGATATCGGACCATCTGCGTTGTCGGGCTGCAGCGGTTCGGATCCTCACATAGCCTCCGGCTATGCTCCGGTCCGACCGCCTTGCCCTCCTAGCATCTGGCCCAATCTCGGCCGCGCCGCTGCCGCGAGCCGAAACCTAGCGGCCACTCCCTGAGTTGGCGGCCGGGCGCCCCTGACAGGGGCTTTTGTACTTGACACGGGGGAACCAAACATGTACAGTTTCTCTGTACAGGTCGGAGGGACCATGGCGTCGGTTACCACCTACACTCAGGCACGCGCAACGTTGGCAAAGCTTTGCAGCGAGGTCGTGCAGTCACGAGAGATCGTCGTCATCCGGCGTCGCGGTGCCGAGGATGTCGCGCTCGTGGCAGCCGACGAACTGCGCAGCCTGATGGAGACTGCTCACCTCCTGCGCTCGCCCAAGAACGCGGAGCG
>MEKI01000148.1:1654-1852 GCA_001766905.1 Acidobacteria bacterium RBG_13_68_16 | reverse complement strand
CCATTCTCCGGGATCGGCAAGCCCGAGCCGCTCAAGTACCTCGGACCAGGCCTCTGGTCGCGCCGCCTGACTCAGGAACATCGAATCGTTTACCTCGTCCGCGCCGACCGCGTGGACTTCTTGCAGGGGCGGTACCACTACTAGGTTGTAGCCTCCTCGACGATGCGGATCTCCTCCTCGGTGAGGCCGTACAGCTTG
>MEKI01000148.1:1281-1527 GCA_001766905.1 Acidobacteria bacterium RBG_13_68_16 | reverse complement strand
TGCGGTCGTGGCGGTGCATGCCTGCGGAGTCCCGCTGGGTAGGGACACGGAAGGGCAGGGCCCCGAGTTGCCGTGCCTGAATTTCAGAGAACACCCTTTTGGTGGATTTCAGGAACGTGACGTAGTAGAAGTTGAGCAGCTGAGAGTTCAGCAATCCCAGGATGTACTTCAGGGAAATGCCAACGGTCTCCCGAAGCGTGATGACGACCAACGTGTTCAAAGCGTAGTACTGCTTATCGTCGTAGG
>MEKI01000148.1:0-1272 GCA_001766905.1 Acidobacteria bacterium RBG_13_68_16 | reverse complement strand
GCCGATCTCCCACCCTTCGGAACAGGATTTTCTCGGGTGCCTCGAAGATGTCGGTCCGCTTGCACGAGTGAATCCTTGATACGTCGTATTCCAGGAAGTACCTATCCCAATTCAGCTGGTACCTATTAATGTTCCGGCCGTCTAGCACTCGCTTGTGGCGACGGCTAGTTGGCGCCTTCGAAAGCGAGCGAGCCCTTTCGTACTTCAGAGCGATTGCTTGGTTGATGTTTGCGAAACCCTCAAGGGGTTGGCCGACTGTGTCGAGCCGCGCCTTGAGGGCAAGGGTCCGGCTGTCTGCACGGACAAGGAAGGCATTGCGATGTGCCCCGGCAAATGTCGCTTGCGGGATCTTATGTGTCTCGAAGTTCATCGCTCTGTTATTACACGAAACAACCTCTACGACGTTCCTGGTAGGTGCCGCCTTCTCGACCACGAAGACGCAGGTCTCAACTACAGCACGCTGAAACACGGGGTACTCGTACCCGGTGATGCTCGCGATTCGGAAGGCCAGCATCATCCGTCTCAACTCCTGGTAGTAATCCTGACTGAGCAGCGTGTTCGGCACGATAAAGCTGAGCTGACCTGCTTGCCTCAACAGACGCCCCAGGCTCCTCTCAATGAAGAGGCCGAATGTATTCATCCGGCCCATTGACGACGAGTATTTGGCCGAGAGGTAGCTGTGGACCTCGGGGTTGAAGTACGCCTCCATTGAGAGTTGGATATACGGCGGGTTGCCGATCACCGCGTCGAAGCCGGGGTTTCCACGCGCGAAGATTTCCGGGAAGCCCTTGTCCCAGTCGAACGGGTTGACACGCAAGGCTTCCTCGTCGTCGAACAGCTCGCCCTGGCGACCTTGGGAGAAGTCCGAGCCGATAAGACTGTTGCCGCACTTGATGTTGCTGCCGAGATCGGGGAGGGCGCGCTCGTGGAAGAGCTTGAGCTGAGCGCTGATGCTCTCGTCGCTCTCGCCCTCAAGCACCTTGAGAAGTAGCGAGAGCTTGGTGACCTCCACGGCCTGCGGGTCGATATCCACGCCGAAGATCGAGTTGAGGAGGATGCGCTTGCGCTCGGGTGTCGTGAGCCGCCACTCGCCGTGCCCGGCCTGAAAGAGTGCGGGGTGCCCGCCCTTGCGCGGTTTCGTGTACGTGTCGGGACCGTCGTTGACGTACCAATCGCGGTGCCAATCGAGCAGGCGCTGGTATGCGCCCAGTAGGAAAGATCCGGAGCCACACGCCGGATCGAGGATCTTGAGGTCGGCAGCTTCCTTCGGTG
>MEKI01000147.1:5503-5777 GCA_001766905.1 Acidobacteria bacterium RBG_13_68_16 | reverse complement strand
TCGGCGTAGGCTCGCACTGGTTGATCGGAACGAGGCCCACGAACCTGCCCGCGGCCACGGCGACGATGTAGCCGTCGAACATCGGCTTCCCGTCCGTCTGCACGACGAGCGGCTGGATGGCGTTGACGTAGTCGAACTGGAACCCGCCGGTCTGCGAGTACCCGAAGCCGTACAGGTGCTCAACTGCGCCACCGTGATGGTGGCCGGCGCCGTGACCCCCGCGACGGTAGGTGAACGGGTTGGTGGCGTCGTTGCTCCTGATCCACGCACCTAC
>MEKI01000147.1:3569-5431 GCA_001766905.1 Acidobacteria bacterium RBG_13_68_16 | reverse complement strand
CTGGCAGTTCATCGGGTCGTCCAGCGCCAGCGGGTTCGCCATGGACAGCGATGCGTAGCGGACCGGATCGAAGTTCTTCAACGCGGCCACGGTGATGGGCTTCGCGGTGACGCCGACCCAGGCGTCGCCGTTGGCCACCATCTGGCGGTGCATCATCGCCCACCCGATGTTGAGGTCGAACGCATTCGACGGGTTCAGCAACTCGACGATGACGTTGCCGCTGAACCGTGCGCCGTTCGCGGGCCGGCGTACCAGCATCCGCGTCGTGTACGGCGCGTTGGCCGTCCGTACGACCGCCGGGCCGGGAGCCGGCCACGTGTAGACGTTGGCCGCCCCGCTGACCAGGTACTCCTCCTCGACGTAGCCGAGCTTCTTCAGGTTCTGAGGAACCATCGTGTGGTCGGCGGCGCCGAACGGATACGAATCCGCCGTGACCTCGAGCGGCCCCGTCACCGTTGGCACCGCAGTGGCCGTCTTCGGCGACACGGGCGAGGTGGCACCCAGGGCCGTGACGGGCGACACCAGACACAGGGTCACGAGCAGGAGCAACCCGACCGCCCCGCGGCCGACCTTGCTCATGGACTTTCGAGATCTGCGTCTCATTCCAGCAAGCCCCCTCCCTCTCTTCCGCCGACACCGGCGGATGACCGATGATCACGCTGCTCGCCACACCCCAAGGGGCGACAGCAATCCGGCGGCAGAACCCCAGGATCCCGTGCGGCGTTTCCGTTGGGCGGAAACCGGGGGGTCGCCGCCCGGTCTTAATAGCCGGGCCGGGGACGTTGGTCAAACCGGCTGGAGGCCGTGCGCGTGGAGGGCGTCTCTCACTCCTCCATGACCACCCGGACGCTTCCTTCGCGCGCGAGGAGCGAGAACGACGTGATCTCCCCCTCGCGCCGGAACACGAGCGAGATCTTGCTGTCGCCGATCGACAGGTTGCGGACCTCCACCGTGTTCAGCCAGGTGGGCAGGTGCGGGTTGTGCACGGCGAGCACGTTCCGGTGCGCCTGGGCGGAGATGCCGAGCATGGCCTGGAGCATGAGGTAAGGCGAGCCGGCGGCCCACGCCTGCGGCGAGCACGCGACCGGGTAGCTGACCGGGCGGTTCGGCGTCCGGCGCGTGAAGCCGCAGAACAGCTCGGGCAGGCGCAGATAGTCGGCCTGGATCGCCGCGTCGAAGATCGCCGTCGCTACGCGGTTGGTCGACCTTGCGAACCCATAGCGCTTGAGGCCGGCCGCGATCAAGGCGTTGTCGTGGGGCCACACCGACCCGTTGTGGTAGCTCATCGGGTTGTAGGCGGCGGCGGCCTTGCTGAGCGTCCGGATGCCCCAGCCGCTGAACATGTCCGGAGCGAGGAGCCGTTTTGCGAGCGGCGTTGCCTTCTCATCGTCGACGATCCCGCAGTACAAGCCGTGGCCCGGGTTCGACATCACCGTTCGTACCTGGCGCTTCTCGCCGTCCAGTGCCGCGGCGAAGTACCGCTCCTCCTCCACCCAGAAAGCCTCGTTGTACCGTCGCCTGAGCTCGTGCGCCTGGGCGAGGAGGAACTCGGCCCGGTGGTCGTCGCCGAGAGCCCGATAGACGTCGGCCATCCGAACTCGCGCGAGGTAGACGTACGCCTGCACCTCCGAAAGCGCGATCGGCGGCTCGGCCAGACGCCCGTCGGTGTGCATGATCGAGTCGTGCGAATCCTTCCATCCCTGATTGCGTATCCCGCGGGGCGATCGGGACAGGTACTCGACGAACCCGTCGCCGTCCAGATCGCCGTCCTCGTCGATCCAGCGGAGCGCGGCCTCGGCGGCCGGAAGCAGCTCCATGGCGAACTCGCGATCGCCGGTCCAGCGGAAGTACTGCGCGTACAC
>MEKI01000147.1:1030-3476 GCA_001766905.1 Acidobacteria bacterium RBG_13_68_16 | reverse complement strand
TCCGCGTGTACAGGGCGCGAAGATCGCGCAGGCTCCGATCGAGGAGCTGGTTGAACAGCTCGTTGTCGGTCACGATCTGGGTGCTCTCCCGCTCCCATTCCTCGTAAGACCGGCGAAGTTCGTGCACCGCGACGTCGAAATCGACCACGGGTGGGTGCTCATCGTCCACCACCGGCTCCACCGTCAAGCCGACGAGCTTCGTCTGGTACCCGGCCAAGTGGAGGTGGAAGGTTGCGCGGACGAGGTCGCCCTCGACCTCCATCAGATCGGGAGCGGAGCCGAACTTGACCACGGTGGCGCGACGCGCTCCGTCCAGACCCATGCAGGCGAACTCGATCCTGTCACCCTCGGCCGTAGGTGCCTCGGGCTCCGTGGGCTGCTCACGGGCCATGCCACGCACCTGGAAGATGTCCGCGAAGTCCGCTCCCAGGCTGAACTCCAGATCGAGCTCCACGGGGTGCGCGTTGTAGTTCTTCACGCGGACCCGCTCGAACAACCGGCCGTTGATCGCCCGGATACGGCGGACGTTCAGCGTCTGTTGGGGCACCGTAACCTCGTCTCCCTCGTAGAGGTCGGGGTTCGTGAGGTCGACGTGGGACATGTAGCCGCGCTCCGACGAGGAGGAAAGCAGCACCGGATCGCGACCGGACAAGGTCATCTCGAAATGCGAGAGGTAGCGCGTGTCGTGCGAGTAGAGACCCAGCCCGTAGTCGCCGCCGTGGTCCAGGTTTCCCTCCAGATCCGAGTAGAGGAAGGTATCCCCTTCCTTCACGGCAAGGGTCTTGCTGGCGAGGTCGGTCACGAGCACCGGAGCAACGTTCTCCGGCCGCGCCTGCGGCGGGTGGGGTTCGACTCCGCGCTCGGGCTCTGCGCTTGTCATCTCATGTCGGGGGGTTTGGTCACAGTGCGTCCGAGGGAAGGACCCCAAGCGAGTCTAGGTTCGGGCTTCGCCTCGTTCAACGACATCGGGCGCACGCAGGTCGCCGTCAGTCGGGCAAGGACAGGACCTCGACGCCGGTTGGCCGAGTCGCCAGCCGGAGCGTCCGCCAGTGGTCTCCGGGATCGGGGATGGGATCCCCATCGGTCTCGAACGCAAGCAGCGATGGCCCGGCGCCCGAAACGCACACCGGGATGCCGGACGACGCCATCCGCTCGAACACCTCTCTGAGCTCGGCGACGAGCGAGAGCCGGACGTCTTGATGGAGCCGGTCTCGTAGAGCGCGCCGAAGCAGGTCTAGGTCGCCGGTCGTGAGCGCGCTGATCGCGAGGGCGCCGTGAGCCACGTTGTAGACGGCATCGGAGAGCGGTACCTCGCTCGGAAGCACCCGACGGGCCTCCTCGGTCGATATCCGGAGGTGTTCCGGTATCAGCGCGACCGGCCTGATGCTGGGTGGCACGTCGAACCGGCGCACTGAACGGTCGGCAACCACAGTGAGGCCTCCGTACGCGGCGGCCGCAGCGTTGTCCGGGTGCCGCTCGATGTCCGCCGCCGCACGGAAGAGGACCTCTCGGTCGGCCCAATCAGGGAGTCGAAGCCAGGTCCTCGCGATCGCGACGCCGGCGACGGCAGCGGCGGCGGACGATCCGAGCCCGCGCTCGAGAGGGATGCGATTGACGCCGTGAAGGTGGAAAGGCCCTATCCGCTGTCCCTCGCGCTCGGCTACCCAGCGCATGGCTCGGCTCACCATGTCCGAGCCGTCGATAGGCAGCTCCTCGGCCCCCTCGCCCTCCCAGCTGATGCCGGGCTCCGCCTCCGTGTCCACAGTGACCTCGTTGCAGAGGTCGAGGGCCAGGCCGAAGCAGTCGAAGCCCGGCCCTAGATTGGCGGAGGTCGCGGGGACGCGGGCGGTGAGCCTCATGGCCTCAAAGGCCGAGCTCGGCGGCCACCACCGCGGGATCCGCGGCCACCGTCGGAGGGTGCATCGCCCCCGAGATCGCCCAATCCGGATCCTTGAGACCGTGGCCGGTGAGCACGCAAACCACCGTGGCGCCCCGGGGCAGCTTTCCCTCCGCCGACATGTGAAGCAGGCCGGCCACCGATGCCGCCGAGGCGAGCTCCGCGAACATCCCCTCGCGCGCCAGCCGCTTGTAGGCGGCCAGGATCTCGCGATCGGTCACGGCGGTGATCGCGCCCTCGGAGTCCCTTGCCGCAGCCACCGCCTTCTCCCACGACGCCGGATTGCCGATCCGGATGGCGGTCGCGATGGTCGAGGGCTTCGCGACCGGCTCGCCGCGCACGATTGGCGCGGCACCCGCCGCCTGGAACCCGAAGAGCTGCGGCGATTGGGCGATCACCCCGTCTCGAACGTACTCGCTGTAGCCCATCCAGTGGCTCGAGATGTTGCCAGCGTTTCCAACCGGGACGCAGTGAAGGTCCGGTGACCGGCCCAGCATGTCGCAGACCTCGAACGCCAGCGTCTTCTGGCCTTCGAGCCGGTACGGGTTC
>MEKI01000147.1:876-1014 GCA_001766905.1 Acidobacteria bacterium RBG_13_68_16 | reverse complement strand
TCACGGGGTAGTGGACGGCGAGATCCTGCGCCACCGCGAGCGACTCGTCGAAGTTTCCGTCCACCTCGAGGACCCGGGCTCCGTGGATCATGGTCTGCGCCATCTTCCCGAGCGCGATCTTCCCCTTGGGAACCAGGA
>MEKI01000147.1:588-858 GCA_001766905.1 Acidobacteria bacterium RBG_13_68_16 | reverse complement strand
CCTTCCCGGCGTACGCGGAGGCCGAGGCGCTCGTGTTCCCGGTCGATGCGCACACGACCGCCTTGGAGCCCTCCTCGACCGCCTTGGAGATCGCGAGGGTCATGCCCCGGTCCTTGAAGGACCCGGTGGGGTTGGCCCCCTCGTACTTCAGGTACACCTCGCAGCCCGTCTCGGCCGACAGCGGCTCCGAGTGGACGAGGGGAGTCCCCCCCTCGCAGAGCGTCACGATCGGGGTGTCTTCCGTCACCGGGAGCCAATTGAAGTACTCGC
>MEKI01000147.1:0-516 GCA_001766905.1 Acidobacteria bacterium RBG_13_68_16 | reverse complement strand
GCGGACGTCACGTAGCTCGGACACGGCCTGCTGGAACGCGCCCTCGCGGGCCCGGTGCGTGATGAACACGAGCTGGGCGTCCTCCCCGGTTCCCTCCTGCCACACGCTCTTGATCGAGACCTGGTTCCGGCCGAACACGCTCGAGATCTCGGCGAGCACTCCGGGCCGGTCCTCGACGCGCAGGAGGATGTAGTACTGCCCCTCCATCTCCTCCATCGGCCGGATCGACCGCTCGAGGAAGCAGGTGCATCCCACACCGCGGGCTCCCGAGAGCAGATTGCGGGCCACGCTCACAAGATCACCCACGACTGCGGTCGCCGTCGGATCGCCGCCCGCGCCGCGTCCGTAGAACATGAGCTCGCCGATATTCGGACCCTCGACGAACACGGCGTTGAACGCGTCGCGCACGGCCGCGAGCGGGTGGGCCGCGGGGATCATCGCCGGATGGACCCGAGCAGCGATCCGTTCTCCGTCGAGCTCGGCGATCGCCAGGAGCTTCACGACGTAGCCGAGGCG
>MEKI01000146.1:18762-23000 GCA_001766905.1 Acidobacteria bacterium RBG_13_68_16 | reverse complement strand
CACGACTTCGAGGAGGCGCAATCCTTTGTCCGAGAGAACGGCATCGAGATGGTGGACCTCAAGTTCTGCGATCTCTGGGGGCGCTGGCATCACGTGACGGTCCCCGCGTCGCGCTTCGCCCCAGCGCTGATGGAGAAGGGGGTCGGGTTCGACGGCTCGAGCGTAGGCTTCAAGGCCGTCAGCGCCGGCGACATGGTGATGGTGCCCGACCTCGAGACAGCTTTCGTGGACCCGTTCTGGGAGGTCTCGACGCTCTCCTTCATCTGCGCGACCCTCGAGGCCGACACGCGCCAGTTGTTCCCGTACGACCCGCGGAACATCGCGCGCCGCGCCGAGGAGCACTTGTGCAACAGCGGTGTCGCGGACGGGAGCAGGTGGGGGCCCGAGTTTGAGTTCTACCTGTTCGATGGGGTTTCCTACGAGAACGGAATGAACGTCGCGAGCTACAGGGTCGAGTCCGCTGAGGCCGACTGGAGCAGCGGCAAGCTCGGGAGCGGCTACAACATCCCGCGCCACGGGGGCTACCACGCCATCCCGCCCCAGGATCACCTGTACAACGCCCGCAGCCGCATCACGATGGCGCTTCAGGCCATGGGGATCGAGGTCAAGTACCACCACCACGAGGTCGGCGGCCCCGGCCAGTGCGAGATCGAAACTCGCTTCATGCCCATGCTCAAGGCAGGCGACACCACGATGCTGGTCAAGTACGTCACCCGCATGACCGCCACCGCCATGGGGATGACCGCCACTTTCATGCCAAAGCCGCTCTACGGCGAGGCCGGCTCCGGGATGCACTTCCACCAACAGCTCTGGAAGAACGGCATCAACCTCTTCTTCGACCCAAACGGCCACGGCAGCACCAGCGAACTCGCGCGCTCCTACATCGCCGGCCTGCTGCTACACGGCGGCGCGGTGATGGCGTTCACGAACCCGTCGACGAACTCGTACCGGCGCCTCATCCCCGGGTTCGAAGCGCCGGTTTCCGCGATCTTCTCGGTCGGGAACCGCTCCGCCGCGATCCGGATCCCCAAGTACGCCAACCGCCCGGAGAGCGCCCGCTTCGAGTTCCGTCCACCCGACGCCACGTGCAACCCCTACCTCGCAATCGCGGCCCAGCTCATGGCCGGACTCGACGGAATCCGAAACAAGCTCGATCCCTCCGCACTGGGCTTCGGGCCGGTCGACGAGGACATCTTCGCCTGGCCGGCCGAGAAGCGGGAGAAGATCAAGGCTCTCCCCACCTCGCTGGAGGAGGCGACGAGCGCCCTCGAGCACGACCACGCCTTCCTGCTGGAAGGCGACGTCTTCAGCAAGGACCTCATCGAGCGGTGGATCGCCCGCAAGCGCTGGGAAGAGCGCGAGGTTCGCAACCGCCCCCACCCGTACGAGATCGAGCTCTACTACGGGCTGTGACACGCTCAAGGGGGACTCGGTCTCACGCGTGGGCGGCGCAAGAATGCTTCCAAACTACGGGTGCCTGGCTCACAATGCAGGGTGGCGTTTTCTGGTAGCGCCCGCGAGGTGAAGGGATGATGGCGTTGACGAGAGTACCCGGCCGGCTTCGTGCGTGGTTGATCGTGTGGGCGGCCTTGCTGGTCGCGGCGGGGAGCAACGCGGCGTTTCTGCGCAACGTGCCGCAAACCGTCGCTCAGCCGGATGGCACGGTGCTTCACCTCCTGGCCACCGGCGACGAGTACTACAACTGGCTGCACGACGCCGACGGATTCGTCGTCATCCGGGACCCGGAGACCGGCTACTTCGTCTACGCCGTTAAGGTGGACGGCCGCCTCCAGCCGACTGCGTTCGTCGTGGGCGAGGCGGTTCCGACCGCCCTCGGCCTCGAGAAGGGGGTCAGGCCCGACGCCCGGTACCTCCCGGATCCCGAGGAACTGTACGGATCCAGCCGGCGGCTGCGCGCACGGGCGCTGGCGGTCGAGGCCGCGTCGGCCTTCTCGCAGATCAACAACATCGTGATTTTCATCCGCTTCGCCGATGAGACCGGCGCGGGCTTCAACGCACCTTCGACGTACCAAATGTGGTTCAACTCCACGGCGTCCTCGGACGCCTCGATGCAGCGGTACTTCCTGGAAGCCTCCTACAATCAGCTCACCGTCAGCAGCACGTTCTACCCACCCCCGTCGGGAACGGCGGTGGTGTCCTTCCAGGACGCACACAACCGCGCTTACTACAAGCCCTACGACGCCGGCTCGAACCCGGCCGGCTACACGAGCGACGCGCCGAGCAGCAGCCCCGAGTCGCGCGGTTACCGCGAGCACACGCTGCTCAAGAACGCCGTGGAAGCGATCGCCTCACAGGTGCCGCCCTCGCTTAGCGTAGACACTGACGGCGACGGCTACGCGGACAACGTGGTATTTGTGGTCAGCGGCGAGGCCGTGCAGGCGGATTGGGCCAACCTGCTCTGGCCGCACCGGTGGGCGCTGACCTCCGGCTACCCGGTGACCGCCACCATCAACGGCAAGCAGGTGGACGACTACAACTTCCAACTCGACGGCAACATCGGGGGTAGCGGGGTTCTGTGCCACGAGATGACCCACACGCTCGGCGCGCCGGACCTGTACCACTACTCCGATTGCTCCTCGGCGGAGAACCTGGATCCGGTGGGGCGGTGGGATCTGATGGCGGACGACCAGAACCCGCCCCAGCACATGGGCGCCTACCTGAAGCAGCACTACCTGGGCTGGATACCGCAAATTCCCCTGATCACCAGCTCCGGCACGTACCAGCTCAGCCCGTTAACGTCCGCCACTGACAACTGCTACCGCGTTGCGTCGCCCAACTCGGTGACCGAGTACTTCGTGCTCGAATACCGTCGGCGCAGCTTTCCGTTTGAGAACTCGGTGCCGGGCTCCGGGTTGCTCGTGTACCGCATCAACACGGCAACCGGTCAGCCGGCGGGCAACCCGTGCGGGCCGCCGGACGAGGTGTACGTCTATCGCCCCGGTGGAACTGCGACCGTCAACGGCAACGTCAGCAGCGCGAACCTCGCGAGCGATGTGAGCCGCACGGCGATCGACGACACGACCAACCCCTCCTCGTTCCTCTCGAGCGGGTACCCGGGGGGATTGTCGATCACGGGCATCGGCGCCGCCGGTACCACGATTTCCTTCGCGGTGAACGTCCAGTTGGCGTGCGATAAGCCGGGGTCGTTCGGCCTGATCTCGCCGGCCAACGGTGCCGGAGTGCCGGCCGACGCGACGGCCACGTTGAACTGGGCCGCATCTGCAGGCGCGACCTCGTACGACGTGTACTTCGGCACGGACCAGGACCCACCGCTGCTCGGGAACCAGGCGGAGACCAGCAGGTCGGTGACAGTGACAGTTGGGGCGAGCTACTTTTGGAAGGTTGTGGCGAAGAACACGTGCGGTGAGACGTCGGCCCCGGCGTCCGGGGCCTGGGCGTTCGTCGCCGGGGGAACAGGTGCCATCACCGTGTTCTCCGACGACTTCGAGGGGAGCTTCACCAAATGGACGCTGGGTCGCACCGCGGGCGGTGGTCCGGCGGGGTGGGGCAAGGTGACCTGCAGGCAGGAGAGCGGCGCGGGGGCCGCTTGGTGCGCCGGGGGCGGAACTTCGCCGCAGCCTGCGTGCAGTCAGTATGCCTCGGGGATGGGGGCGTTCATGATCGCCGGGCCGTTCTCCCTGGCCGATGCCACCGAGGGCAGCTGGGATTTCGACCTCTGGTACGACATCGAGGAAGCCGGCGATCCCGACAACCCCCCGGATTACGTCATCTGGGCGTGGTCCCTCGATGGCAGTCATTACATCGGCGAGGGCGGATCGGGGTTGGGTCAGGGCTGGGAGCACGTCTCCCTGAAGATGAGCGACATGAAGACGGAGGATAACAAGCCCATCCTGGGCGTGAGCGAGGTGTGGTTCGCATTCGTGTTCATCTCTGATGCCGCGACGCAGAAAGAGGGCGCCTACATCGACAACGTCGTGATCAAGAAGGTGATAGGCGCTCCCGGCCCGTCCTCCCCGAGGGTCCGGCGACACCTCCCCCGGGGCTGATACCAGGTCGCTGGTCTCTGCTGGCACCGGGCGCCGCTGAGATCCCCAGGGCCGCGACAAAGCGGTCGGCAGGCTCACCGCGGGGCGAACCTCCCCTCAACGTGCCGCCTTTTTGAGAATGACCGCCTGGGGCTTGCCGCTTTTCGTCCCCAAATGCCAACCCTGACGTAAAATTGTCATAGAAGTCCCAGACGCAGAAAACGCCTGCGG
>MEKI01000146.1:5041-18320 GCA_001766905.1 Acidobacteria bacterium RBG_13_68_16 | reverse complement strand
AGTCCCGACACCAACATCTGGTCGCACAGTTGGAACCTCTACAGCGCCCAGTACTACGGGCGCAGCCACTACGGGGTGTACACGACCAACGACACCTGTCCCGCCGGCGGTTACGTAAAGGTCAACGCCTACGTTATTCAGCCCGAGACCTATGGCAGCGGGATGACGACCGTGGGCGTGTTCGCCCACGAGTTCGGCCACGCCCTCGGAATCCTGGACCTTTACGACACAGATGGCTCCTCGGGGGGAGTGGGGAAGTGGAGCCTCATGGCTGGGGGGTCGTGGTGTGGGGTGAGTCGGGGCGGCGATCGCCCCGCGCACATGGACGCCTGGAGCAAAGCGGCGTTGGGTTGGGCCACCCCTCAGCAGGTGACCGGGACGCTCACCAACAAAGCGATCGGCCAGGTAGAGACCTCCGCCGAGATCTACCAGTTCCTGGCCGGCACGCCAGGCCAGACCGGCGAGTACTTCCTCGTGGAGAACCGTCAGAAGGTCAACTTCGACGCCGGCCTGCCTGGCTCGGGGTTGCTGGTCTGGCACATCGACGAGAGCCAGGGGGACAACACGAAGGAGTGCTACCCGGGCGGAACGTCGTGCGCCACGCAACATTTCAAGGTGGCCGTGATTCAGGCCGACAACCAGTGGCACCTGGAGAAGGACACGAACGAGGGCGATGGGGGCGATCCTTTCCCGGGCTCGACGGCCGCGAGAAGCTTCACCGGGACCAGCTCCCCTTCGAGCGCCCTCCACAACGGACAGGCCAGCGGCGTCAGCATCACCTCGATCAGCGACCCTGCAACCACGATGACGGCGACACTGGCTGTCGGCGGAACCGGAGGCGGGGGCGACGTGACGGTGTTCTCGGACAACTTCGAGGGGTCGTTCCCGGGAAGCTGGGTGCTGTGGAGGAACTCGGGCTCGGCGACAACGGAGTGGGGCAGGGTTGAGTGCACCAACAACGGCGGGATGGCGTCCATCTGGTGCGCCGGGGGCGGTGCGTCGCCGGCGACTCCGATGTGCTACCGCTACGTGGGGAACATGGAAACGTGGATGATCTACGGCCCCTTCTCGCTTGCGGATGCCACTGCCGCCAGGGCCGAGTGGGACAACTGGTACGACACCGAGACCTACAGCCAGTCCACGCAGGAGGGCGACCAGTTCGAGTGGATGATCTCCACCGACGGGCAGCACTTCTCCGGCTATTACACGTCCGGGTCGAGCAGCGGGTGGACGCACAGGGTCTTCGACTTCAAGGACGTCACGAGCATCACCGCGGTCGGGAACAGCACCGTCTATTTCGCGTTCATCTTCAAGTCCGACCCCTACGTCGAGGGCGGCGGTACCTACGTGGACAACCTGGTGATCAAGAAAACTGTTGCCACCTCATGCACCTATTCGATCTCGCCGCAGTCGCAGTCGTTCTCGAGCGCGGGTGGGACCGCCACCGTGAGCGTGACCGCCGGTAGCGGCTGCTCGTGGACCGCGTCGAGCAGCGCCGGTTGGATCACCGTGACAAGTGGGGCCAGCGGGAGTGGGAACGGGACGGTCGGCTACTCGGTACAGGCCAACGCGGGCGTCGCGCGCTCGGGCACCCTCGCGATCGGAGACCAAACATTCACGGTCAGCCAGGCGGGCACGACCTGCAGCTACGCGATCAGCCCGACCAGCGCGAGCACCGCCGCGGCCGGCGGGACCGGCAGCTTCAACGTCAGCGCAGGCCTCGCATGCCTGTGGACGGCGAGCAGCGACTCGAACTGGCTGCACGTCACCTACGCCTCCGGCAGCGCAAACGGGAGCGTTAACTACAGTGTGGACGCCAACAGCGGCCCTGCCCGGGCCGGCCACATCACGGTGGAGAGCCAGACATTCACCCTCAACCAGGCGGGTGCCGGCGTCTCTCTGCCGTTTGCGCACTGGATCGCGGCTGCCAGCCACACGGACGGGACCGGAGGCTCGCACTGGCGCAGCGACGTGGCTGTGCTCAACCGCTCCTCGTCCCAGGCGACGGTAGAGTACCGGCTGTACACGCCCGGCGGGCTGAAGACGCAGCAGTCCGTGCTGGGGGGCAACGCGCAGGACTTTCACAAGGACATCGCATCGTGGCTCGGGTACACAACCGGATCTGGGGCGCTGGAGGTGCGGTCGAACCAGGACGTGTTCGTGATGGGCCGGACGTACAACCAGGTGGACCCAACGCACTCCTACGGGCAGAACTATGACGGGCAGGACCCCGACGCCAGCCTGCTCTCGGCCGGGCAGTCGGCGTGGCTGCCGTTGCTCGCTCAGAACTCCGGCTTCAGGTGCAACATCGCGATCACCAACACGGGCGCCTCCACGGCGAACGTGACGCTCGCGCTTTACGACGGCAACGGTACCCTGCTTTGGAGCGGCAACAACGAGTCCAGCGCCATCGCTGCGGGAGGGTTCATCCAGTACCTTACGCCGTTCCAGAAGTACGGAGGGAGGAACAACCTCGAGCACGCCTACGCGAAGGTCACGGTCATCTCGGGTTCGGGGATCATCGCGTGGGCCTCGGTGGTTGACAATGCGACCGGGGACCCGACGACGATCTTCATGAAGCGGTGATACCCCTCGGCAACTGTCTTTCCGGGCGGGCCCGCTGTCGGGCCCGCCTCTTTTCCTGCCGGCTGTCTCAGAGCTCGATCTGGGTCCCAAGCTCCAGCACGCGGTTGGGCGGAATCGAGAAGAACGCGGTCGCCGATTGCGCGTTGCGTGAAAGGAAAGCGAACAGAGCCTTGCGCCAGCGCCACATCTTCGAGGGGCCCGTGGTGAGCAGGGTCTCGCGGCCAAGGTAGAAGCTGCACTCGCGTGTGGTGACCTTGAGCCCTTGCACGCTTGCGAGGTTGAGTATCTCGGACACGTTGGGCGTTTGCATGAAACCGTAATGCCCGATCACCTGGAAGAAGCCGCTGCCAAGGTCGTGCACCTCTACCTTCTCGCTCTGAGGCACCAGCGGGACCCCCTCGGTGCGCACGGAGAGCAGGAGGACGCGCTCATGGAGCACCTTGTTGTGCGTGTAATGGTGGAGCAGCACCACGGGCGCCGCGCCGACGTCCGAGGTCATGAAGACGGCGGTGCCGGGGACACGCAGGGGCATGTGAGTAGGCAGGTCTGCCAGGAAGAACTCGATGGGAAGGGAATCCGCACGCAGCTTGGCGGCAAGCTCGGTTCGGCCGCGTTTCCATGTAGTCATCAGCGTGAAGATCAGCCCTCCGACCACCAGGGGGAACCACGCGCCGTGCTTGATCTTGGTGAGGTTGGCGACCAGGAAAGAGAGGTCCACCGCGAGAAAGAAGCCAGTCAGGAGAAATGCGGTCAACACGGCCCACTTCCACCGCTCCCTGGCCACCGAGTACAGCAGGAGCGAGGTGGTGGCCATGGTGCCCACGACCGCGATCCCGTAGGCCGCCGCGAGGTTAGTGGATTTCTGAAAGGCGAGGACCAGTCCGCAGCACGCCACCATGAGCGCCGCGTTGATCTCGGGCACGTAAACCTGGCCGCGCGCCTTGTCCGACGTGTGGACGATGGTCAGCCGTGGAGAGTAGCCGAGCTGCACCGCCTGCTGGCCGAGGGAGAATGCCCCCGAGATGAGTGCCTGGGAAGCAATGATCGCGGCAGCGGTCGCCAGGACCACAAGAGGGTAGACCACGTGCGGAGGCGCGAGCAGGTAGAACGGGTTCTCGGCCGCGGCCTCGCCCCGGGCAATGAGCAGCGCACCCTGGCCGAAGTAGTTCAGTAGCAGGGCCGGGAAAACCACGACGTACCAGGCCACGCGTATCGGCGTGCGCCCGAAGTGCCCCATATCGGCGTAAAGCGCCTCAGCGCCGGTGATGCACAGCACGACCGCGCCCAGGATCAGGAACCCGCGCCAGTGGTGCTGGGTCATGAAGCGAAGCGCCCACGTCGGGTTCACCGCCTGGAGCACCCGCGGCTCGCGCAGGATCCAGGATGTCCCGAGCACGGCGATCGAGACGAACCACACCATCATCACGGGCCCAAACATCGCGCCAATCCGCCCCGTGCCCCGTTTCTGAAGCACGAACAGGGCGACGAGGATGGTCAGTGCGATCGGTACCACAAACGGCTGAAAAACCGGAGTCGCGACCTCCAGCCCCTCGATCGCGCCCAGAACCGTGATCGCCGGGGTGATCATGCCGTCCGCCCACAGGAGTGCCGCACCCACGAGGCCCAACAGGATGAGCCCGAGCTTGCGCCGTTGGGCTTGGGCGTTCCCCTTCGGCAACACCAGCGCCAGCAGCGCCAAGATTCCGCCGTCCCCACGGTTGTCGGCTCGCATGACGAACGTCAGGTACTTGACCACAACCACGAGCGTGAGCGACCAGAAAACGAGGGAGAGCACCCCGAGCGTGTTGGAAACCGTTGGCGGGATCCCGTAGGTGGGGTTGAAACACTCCCTGATCGCGTAAAGCGGCGAGGTGCCGATGTCGCCGTAGACCACGCCGAGCGCACCCACCGCGAGCTTCGCGAGGTCCCTCGGGGACGTGATCCTGGGGGCGTCGGTGTGGCCCTGGGCGGAGGGGGTGGGCTGGGCACTCATCTCGGTGCAGCGCGTAGCCTACCATCCCCGACGCCCGCCGCGCGGCGCGACGCCAGGCCACAGGTTAAGACCAACAATCCGACGTTGCCGATGGCGGCGGCCCCAGGGTAGAACCGAAGTCAATCGGACCAGGTGGCGCTCTCAACTTGTCTTGACGTCTTGCTAACGCGAAAGCCTCAGACACTTATGCGCCCTTGACCTTACCGGTTGTCGAATTGCCGTGAGTGGAGGTGCGACGTGGACGTCATTGTGCTGCTTGTTCTGGCCGCTCTGGTGATGGTCACGTTTCGGTTCGTCGCAGGCGTGGACCGCCTCGGTAGCGGGAGGAAGCCATGAACTGGCTCTACTTGATTGCGGGGCTGATCGCCGTGGGGCTTGTTGTCTACCTCTTGCTCGCTCTGCTGAAACCGGAGAAACTGGGATGACCGCGCTCGGTGTCGTGCAACTGCTGGTCTACCTGGCCGTGCTCTTGGCGGTTGCCAAGCCGCTCGGGACCTACATGGCCCGCGTCTACGAGGGCCGGCTTGGTGGTATTGGCCGCGTCCTTGGTCCGGTCGAGCGATTCCTCTACCGGATTGCGGGGATCAAGGCCGACGACGAGATGGGCTGGAAGCGGTACGCGGTCGCCATGGTGCTGTTCAACTTCGTGGGTTTTCTCCTGCTCTACGTTCTGTTGCGGCTGCAGGGGGCGTCGCTGGCCAACCCCCAGCACCTGCCGGCAGTTGGCCTCGACCTCTCCTTCAACACGGCGATATCGTTCGTGACCAACACCAACTGGCAGAGCTACTCCGGCGAGCAGACGATGAGCTACCTCACGCAGATGGTCGGCCTGGCGGTGCAGAACTTCCTCTCCGCGGCGTCGGGGATGGCGGTGCTGGTGGCGTTGATCCGCGGCATTGCGCGACGAACGGCGTCAACCATCGGAAACTTCTGGGTGGACACGGTCCGCGGCACACTGTACATCTTCTTGCCGCTGTCGCTGATTCTTGCGCTCGCCCTGGTTTCGCAGGGAGTCGTGCAGACGTTCTCCGCGTACAGGAAGGTTGCTCTCGTGCAGTCCCTCGTGGTTGACCAGCCGAAGTTGGATGCCTCCGGCGCCCAGGTCAAGGACGCGCAGGGCAACCCGGTCACCGAGAAGGTCGCCGTGACCGAGCAGACGCTGGCGGTCGGGCCGGCCTCGTCGCAGATCGCGATCAAGCAGCTCGGCACGAACGGAGGGGGTTTCTTCAACGTCAACTCGGCCCATCCCTTCGAGAACCCGACCCCGCTTTCGAACTTCCTTGAGGTGCTCGCGATCCTACTGATCCCGGGCGCCCTGTGCCTGACGTTTGGCGAAATGGTGCGCGACCGCCGCCAGGGATGGGCAATCCTCGCGGCGATGACCGTTATGCTACTGGGCTTTGCCCTCCTCGCCATCTCGAGCGAGCAGACCGGCAACCCCCTGCTGGCCGGGCTCGGCGTGGACCAGAACGCAGCCGCGATGCAATCCGGTGGAAGCATGGAGGGGAAAGAGGTGCGCTTCGGAGCCGCCGCATCGGCGCTGTGGGCGACCGCTACGACGGCCGCGTCGAACGGCTCGGTGAACTCGATGCACGATTCTTTCACGCCCCTCGGCGGGCTTGTGCCCATGGGGCTGATGCAGATCGGTGAGGTGGTGTTCGGCGGGGTCGGCTCCGGGCTGTACGGGATGCTCGCCTTCGTTATCGTTGCGGTGTTCGTCGCCGGGCTGATGGTGGGCCGCACGCCCGAGTACATCGGCAAGAAGGTCCAGTCTTTCGAGATGAAGATGGCCTCGCTCGTGATCCTCATCCCGCCGTCCCTCGTGCTGCTGGGAACGGCGCTCGCGGTCGCCACCGCCGCGGGTCGCCTCGGGCCCACGAACCCTGGGGCGCACGGATTCTCTGAAATCCTCTACGCGTTCTCCTCGGCCAGCAACAACAACGGCTCGGCGTTCGCGGGCCTCAATGCAAACACGCCGTTCTACAACTTCGCCCTCGGGCTCGCGATGTTCTTCGGGCGCTTCTGGGCGAAGATCCCGATCCTGGCGATCGCCGGCTCGCTGGCCGCAAAGAAGTACACGCCGGTCGGCGCCGGCACGCTCGCGACGCACACACCGCTCTTTGTCGTGTTGCTCATCGGCACGGTGCTGCTCGTCGGCGCGCTTACGTTCTTCCCAGCGTTGGCGCTCGGACCAATCGTCGAACACCTTCAGATGCTCGCGGCGGCGCGGTAGGGAGGAAGGCCATGCCCAGCAGAGTTCAAGCTCTCAACCTTTTCGAGCCCGCCATCGTGCGGCGCGCGATTCTCGACTCGTTCCGGAAGCTCGACCCGCGCCACATGGTCCGCAACCCCGTGATGTTCGTTACCGAGGTCGTCAGCGTTCTCACCACCGGCCTCTTTGTTCAAGCACTGTTCGGCCACGGCGAGGCGCCGGCCGGTTTCATCCTCGCGGTGTCGGTGTGGCTGTGGTTCACGGTGCTTTTCGCCAACTTCGCCGAGGCAATGGCGGAGGGGCGCGGCAAGGCGCAGGCCGACGCGCTGCGCCGCGCGCGCAAAGAGCTCGTCGCGAAGTTTCTAGGGCAGCCACATCACGGAGCCGGCTGGGCGCCGGTCCCGGCGCGGATGCTGCGCATGGGCGATGCCGTTCTTGTGGAATCGGGGGACATCATCCCCTGCGACGGCGAGGTGATCGAGGGGATTGCGTCGGTTGACGAGAGCGTGATCACCGGCGAAAGCGCGCCGGTGATCCGCGAATCGGGGGGCGATCGCAGCGCCGTCACCGCCGGGACGCGTGTCCTGTCCGACTGGCTGGTGGTGCGGACCGGCGCCGAGGAGGGTGAGACGTTCCTCGACCGCATGATTGCGATGGTCGAGGGCGCCAAGCGGCAGCGCACGCCCAACGAGATCGCGCTGTCAATCCTACTGGCGGCACTGACGATCGTTTTCCTGCTGGCGGTGGCGACGCTTTTGCCGTTCTCGATCTACTCCGTGCAGGTCTCGGGGCGGGGAGAGCCGGTAACGGTCACTGTACTGGTGGCGCTGCTGGTCTGCCTGATTCCGACGACGATAGGTGGCCTACTTTCCGCCATCGGAATCGCCGGGATGGACCGCATGATCCAGGCCAACGTGATCGCCACCTCGGGCCGCGCCGTCGAGGCCGCCGGTGACGTGGATGTGCTGCTCCTCGACAAGACCGGCACCATCACGCTTGGGAATCGACAGGCGACGGCCTTCATCCCCGCTCCCGGCATCCGTCCGGAGGAGCTAGCCGACGCCGCGCAGCTCGCCTCCCTTGCCGACGAGACCCCGGAAGGCCGCAGCATCGTCGTGCTCGCCAAAGAGAAACACGGCCTGCGGGGTCGCGATGTGCATCGGCTTGGGGCCACGTTCGTGCCGTTCTCGGCGCAGACCCGGATGAGCGGGGTCGACCTCGACGGAAGGGCCATCCGCAAGGGAGCGGCCGACGCCGTCGCAGCTTTCGTCGCGGACCGCGGCGGCCGGGTTCCAGACGAGGTGAGAGCGAGCGTGGACGGCGTCGCCAAGGCCGGCGGCACGCCGCTTGTGGTCGCGGATGGCTCACGCGTGCTCGGCGTGATCCAGCTCAAGGACATCGTCAAGGGAGGTATCCGGGAACGCTTCGCGGAGCTGCGTCAAATGGGGATCAAAACCGTGATGATCACCGGCGACAATCAGCTCACCGCCGCCGCTATCGCCGCCGAGGCCGGGGTGGACGACTTCCTCGCGGAGGCGACACCGGAGACCAAGCTGCGTCTCATACGCGAGCTGCAGGGCGGCGGCCGCCTGGTCGCGATGACCGGGGACGGCACCAACGACGCCCCGGCGCTGGCCCAGGCGGACGTCGCCGTGGCCATGAACAGTGGGACCCAGGCCGCCAAGGAAGCCGGAAACATGGTGGATCTCGACTCGAACCCCACCAAGCTCGTCGAGGTGGTGGAGATCGGCAAGCAACTCCTAATGACGCGCGGGTCGTTGACGACGTTTTCGATCGCCAACGACGTGGCCAAGTACTTCGCGATCATCCCGGCGATGTTTGTAGCCACCTACCCACAGCTCGGCGCGCTCAACGTCATGGGCCTGGCAACCCCGGCAAGCGCCGTCATGTCCGCGGTGATCTTCAATGCGCTCATCATCATCGCCCTTATTCCGCTGGCTCTGCGCGGGGTGGCCTACCGTCCGATCGGCGCAGCCGCGTTGCTGCGGCGCAACCTTCTCTTGTACGGGCTCGGGGGCATCGTGGCGCCGTTCGTGGGGATCAAAGCGATCGACCTTCTGCTGAAAGTGCTGCACCTGGTGTGAGGAGGACCCGTGACGAACGACCTTCGAGCTGCGGTTGTGCTTCTGGGAGCGCTCGCGCTCCTCACCGGGATCGTTTACCCGCTAGCGGTCACGGGCATCGCCCAGGTGGTGTTCCCATCGGCGGCAAGCGGGTCGCTTCTGGTGGTGGACGGGCGCGCACGTGGATCGTCGCTGATCGGCCAGGCGTTTTCCGCACCCGGCTACTTCTGGAGCCGTCCGTCCGCAACCTCGCCGGTGCCGTACAATGCCGCCGCCTCCGCCGGCTCGAACCTAGGTCCGACCAACCCGGCGCTGGTGGCCGCGGTTCAGGAGCGCGTGGCGGCGCTGCGGGCAGCCGACCCGGGCCTGACGGGGCCGATCCCGGTGGACCTGGTCACCGCCTCCGCGAGCGGCCTCGATCCGGACATCAGCCCGGCCGCCGCACTCGTGCAGGTGCCCCGTGTCGCCAGGGCGCGCGGTCTCCGCGAGGAGTTGCTTCGCCAGCTCGTGCGCACCCACATCGAGAGCCGTGCCTTCGGGTTCGTCGGCGAGCCCCGCGTCAACGTGCTGGCGCTCAACCTCGCGCTCGATCGCCTGCGACCGTAAAGCGGGGTATCGTGAGGCCGAGCATGGAGCACCGGCGACCCGACCCCGACGAGTTGCTCGCCCGCGTGCAGGCGGAGGAGGCACGCCGATCCCAGGGCAAGCTGAAGGTTTTCTTCGGAGCTGCGCCCGGGGTGGGCAAGACGTACACGATGCTGGAGGCCGCGCGGGCCCGCAAAGCGGAGGGGATCGACATCATCGTCGGGTGGGTGGAAACCCATGGGCGCCAGGAGACGGAGGCGCTGCTCGAAGGGCTCGAGGGGCTCCCCCGGCGCCAACTCTCCTACCGCGGGACGCGTCTCGAGGAGTTCGACCTTGATCTGGCGCTGGAGCGGCGTCCCACCCTTATCGTGGTCGACGAGCTGGCCCACACCAACGCGCCGGGTTCCCGCCACACCAAGCGCTACCGGGACGTCGAGGAGCTCCTCGCGGCCGGGATCGACGTCTACACGACCCTGAACGTGCAGCACCTCGAAACGCTCAACGACGTGGTGGCGCAGGTCACCGGCGTTACCGTTCGCGAGACCATCCCCGACGCCGTTCTGGACCGCGCGGACGAAATCGAGCTCGTGGACCTGCCGGCCGAGGAGCTGCGCAAACGCCTCGCCGAGGGTAAGGTTTACATGCCCGAGGTGGCCGGGCGCGCAGCCGAGAACTTCTTCCGCGAGGGCAACTTGATCGCGCTCCGCGAGTTGGCGCTTCGCCGCACCGCGGAGCGGGTTGATGCCCAGATGCAGCGCTACCGGCGCGAGCATGCCGTCCGCGAGACCTGGCCGACCGCGGAACGTGTGCTCGTCTGCGTTGGGCCCAGCCCCTACGCCGTCCGCCTGATCCGTGCAGCGCGGCGCATGGCCGCGCGCCTCCAGGCGGAGTGGCTGGTCGTGTACGTCGAGACCCCGGCGCAACTCCACTTGGCCGAAGCGGACCGTGAGCAGCTCGAGAGCACCCTGCGGTTGGCCGAACAGCTCGGCGCGGAGACCGTCACACTGACCGGCAGTAATGAGGTTGAGGAAGTCCTCGCATACGCCAGGCGTCGAAACGTCACGAAGCTCGTGGTTGGCAAGCCTGCGGAGTCCCGCTGGCGCGAGCTGTTGCACGGCTCGTTCGTGGACAGGCTGGTTCGAGGCAGCGGAGAGATCGACGTCTACGTCATCACTGGCGCCGCCGGGGACGAGGAGCCCCGTCAGCCGACTGCCAGCAAGGTGCGAAGCCGCTGGCCCGCGTACGGCTTCGCCGTGTTGATCGTCGGTCTCTGCACGCTCCTGGCCGCTCTCCTCGGTCCGCGGCTCACGCTCGCCAACCTCGTCATGGTCTACCTCGTCGGGGTCGTCGTCGTGGCGTTGCGGTCAGGGAGGGGACCAGCCGCCCTCTCGTCGGTGCTGAGCGTCGCGGCTTTCGACTTCTTCTTCGTGCCGCCCCGTTTGACGTTCGCGGTCGCAGATACGCAGTACGTCTTGACCTTCGTAGTGATGCTGGCGGTGGCCCTCGTGATCTCGGGCCTGACCGCGCGTGTCCGTGACCAGGTCGAGGCGGCGCGCGCGCGGGAGCGGCGAACCGCGGCGCTATACGCGGTGAGCCGAGCGTGCGCCAGCGCGGCGGAGACTTACGAGGTGGTTCGGGTTGCGGGGCGCCATCTCGCGGAGGTGTTCGAGTGCCAGGTTGCGATCTTCCTGCCCCACCGGGACGGAAAGCTGACTGCGGCGTTCTTCGGAAACGCCCCGTTTGCCAGCGATCCGAAAGAGGCCTCCGTGGCGCAGTGGGCGTTCGACCACGGGGAGAAAGCAGGGTTCGGGACCGCCACGCTGCCCGGCAGCGGCGCGATCTACGTGCCGCTCAAGGTTGCGCGGGGTCCGGTGGGCGTCGTTGGGGTCAAACCAGGCGGGCAGGGGCATCTTGACTCTGAGCAGCTCCACCTGCTCGACGCGTTCGCCAATCAGATTGCGCTAGCCGTGGAGCGGACCAATCTCGCCGCCGAGGCGCAGGCGGCCGAGCTCCAGGTGGAGTCCGAGCGGATGCGCAGCGCGCTGCTCGCCTCCGTGTCGCACGACCTGCGCACGCCCCTCGCGGCGATCGCCGGGTCGTCGAGCACGCTCCTGCGCGGCGGCGAGAACCTTAGCGATGAGGCCCGTCGCGAGCTTCTGGAGTCGATCAACGAACAGGCGGGGCGCCTCAACCGTTTCATCGCCAACCTCCTCGACATGACGCGGCTGGATGCGGGGGCCATCACCGTCCGAAAGGAGTGGCAGCCGGTGGAAGAGGTCGTCGGGGCCGCCATCGGCCAGCTCGAGGAGCGCCTGGCCGGGCGCGAGGTGCGCGCGCGGATCCCGGAATCGCTGCCGCTCGTGCCGCTCGACACCACGCTGATCGGGCAAGCCCTGGTCAACCTCCTGGAGAACGCCGTGAAGTACACGCCTGCTGGGTCGCCGATCGACGTCGCGGCACGGGTCGAGGGGGACAGCGTGGTGATCGAGGTGGCCGACCGGGGCCCCGGCCTGGCGGCGGGCGAGGAGGTCCGCGTGTTCGACAGGTTCCACCGCCTGCCGTCCGAGACGGGGCAGCCGGGCGCCGGGCTCGGGCTCGCGATCTGCAAGGCCATCGCGGCCGCGCACGGGGGGAACATCACAGCGGCGAACCGGCCGGGTGGGGGATCGGTGTTCTCGCTGCGGCTGCCGCTGGGCGGCCCCGCGCCCGAGCTCCAGCCCGAGGGCCGCGCCGACTCCTGACTGCGCTACCATCGCTGCGAAAGGTGGCATCCCGCATGGTTTCCACCGAGCCTCTCGTCCTCATCGTCGATGACGAGTTGCCGATCCGCCGCTTCCTCCGGGTCAGCCTCGCGGGCGAGGGGTACCGCGTGGTCGAGGCCGCGACGGCAGGGGAGGCGCTCGACCAGATCGCCGCGCAGCGCCCCGATGTGGTCGTCCTCGACCTCGGCCTTCCTGACCGAGACGGGGTCGAGGTCATCCGTGAGATCCGCGAGTGGTCGAGCATCCCGATCGTGGTGCTCTCGGTGCGCGACCGGGAGAGCGACAAGGTGGCGGCGCTGGAGACCGGCGCAGACGACTACCTGACCAAGCCATTCGGGGTTGGTGAGCTGATGGCCCGACTCCGGGTGGCGCTGCGTCACGCCTCGCTCGCGGGCGGGACGGCTGACGAGCCGGTGTTTACCACCGGGGAGCTGCGGGTCGACCTCGCGCGGCGGCAGGTTTTCGTCTCCGAACGGGAGGTCCGGCTCACACCGATCGAGTACAAGCTGCTCGCCCTGCTGGTCAAGAATGCGGGGAAGGTCCTGACCCACCGCCAGCTCCTGCGCCAGGTCTGGGGCCCGGAGTACGGCGACGAGAACCACTACGTCCGCGTCTACGTCGCGCAGCTGCGCCGCAAGATCGAGGCCGACCCCGCACGCCCCCGCTACCTGCGGACCGAGTCCGGCGTTGGTTACCGCCTCGTGACGGAGTGAGGCTGCTCGCCCGGATCGGGTGCAGGGTCGAGCGCCAGCCAGTCCAGTGCAAACCCGAGCGTGCGGGTGTCGGAACTGACCGGTTCGGACTCCTTCGGGATGTCGAGGTGGCTCGTGGTCAGCACCAGATCTTGAGGCGCATCCCGGAGGCAGGAAGCCGGCACCCGGACCGCAAACACCGCGGGGAACTGATCGAGCATGAGCTCGCCGAGCCGGCAACCGTTGAGCAACAGCGTGAGCCGCTGGGGCCTGCCCTCGCGTGCCCGCCCCCAGGTGCGGAGCCGCAGGACCGCATCGCCCGCTGGGCGCGCAGCGAGGGGTAGGTGCGAGACCGGCGCTACGCT
>MEKI01000146.1:3818-4859 GCA_001766905.1 Acidobacteria bacterium RBG_13_68_16 | reverse complement strand
GTGCCGCGCCGCCCGCCGACCATGCGACCGCCCGCGCCTCGCCCTCGCTGTCGGCTCGCACGAGCACCAGCGCAGGCCGTCCCGCTTCCGTCGCGGAGGCCAGCGTAGCGGTCAGCTCGTCGCGGCTCTCGGTGCGGGTCCACCCCCGGGCCCCGTACGCCACGAACGAGGCGCGCCACCAGCGGTGGGCAACCGGAATGCCGCCCGCCGGCAAGTGCTCACGCACGGCGGCAGCGAGGGGACGCTCCACGGTCGCACGGTCGAGGCTCGGGAGGAACGACAGGTCGAGGCCGGCCCGTAGCGCCAGCGCGACGGCCACGAGCCCGAGCCACGCCGCCCGGTGGGCGCCGCGGGCCTCGACGAGGCCGATGATGCCGAACGCCAGGGCCGCGCAAGCCAGTACCAACGGGGTACCCGCGGGCACGAACCGCGCCGCCTGCCACTGTGGGAGCTTCCAGGCCAGGGCCGCGAGGGCGCCGGCGCCGACGAACGCCGCCGCCCATGCGGTGGCACGCGCGAACCGGGGTTGCCGAGGCTGCCCGAGGAGGTCATCCGCTGCGCGTCCCAGCAAGACGGCGAGCCAGGGGATCAGCGGGAGCAGGTAGTGGGGGAGCTTATTGGAAGCAAGGGAGAAGGCGATCAGCGGAACGACCACCGCAGCTCCCTCGGCCACCGGTGCGGCATCCCGGAAGCGGTCGCGCACGAGAGCCTTCCACTCGTTGCGTACCGCGAGCACAACGTGCGTCCCCCACGGGAAGGCGGCCAGCCACAGGGCGGGCAGGTAGCTCCACCACGGCATGCGAAGGCCCCACACGTCCACGGCGCGGGAGAGCACCTGGTGCCCGAGGAACACCGCCGAGAACTCGTGCCACAGCCCGCGCGAGACCAGCGCCAGATGCCACGGCAGAGCGATGACGATTGCCGCCAGGAGCGCCGAGCCGAGCCTGGCCCACTGGACGCCACGGCGGCACGCCAGCGAAACGGCCACCATCGCGGGTAGGACGACGAGCGGCGCGACGGGGCCCTTGGCGAGGATGCCAA
>MEKI01000146.1:0-3800 GCA_001766905.1 Acidobacteria bacterium RBG_13_68_16 | reverse complement strand
CACCGATCGCTGCGGGCCACCCCTCGAGGAGGAAGAGCGCGATCGCCGACGTTGTGCACAGGGTGAGGGCAGGGTCGGTGAGTGCGCTGCGGGCCGCGGCGAGAGGGAGGAACATCGTGAGGTAGGCCACCGCCGCCAGCAGGGCGGCCCGCGAAGTGAAGGTGCGGCGGACGTGGGCGGCGATCACGAGCGCCGTGACTGCGGTCAGGAGCGCATTGAGCACCACCGCCGCCGGGAATCCCCACCCGAAGATCGCAAAGACGCCTGCGAGCAGCCAATACACGAGCGGCGGCTTCTCGAGCCACGGGGTGCCGTCGATGGTTGGAACCACCAAGTCGCGGGTCTCGAGCATCTCCCGGGCCACTTGCGCGTACGAGGTCTCGTCGGGTGAGAAGAGTGAGCGCGAGTGAAGGGCCGCAAGCGCGGGCAGCAGCGCCAGCGCGAGGATGATGACCGTCTGGGCGCCACGCCGGTGCACGGGAGGAGTATAGAGGGCTCGAGGATGCAGTAGCGTGAAGGGTGAAGCCCAAGGCCTGGTGCCGACGTCGAAACCCTCGCCGCCCGCGAACCCTTTCGGGCGCGGTATCTTGGGCGGAGTGGCGCTGTATACTTTCGCCTGATGGCAACGGCGCGCGCGCACGAATCGGCCCTCCTCGCGGTGGTTGCCCGAAAGGGGTGGAAGCCCCGGAGCCTCACGAAGAAAGCCGGGGCGCGCCCGCCGGCCGAGCTCGACACGGCCGTGCGCCTCGCCCTGGAGCTGGCGGGCGAGCCGTGCGAGGGGAAGGTCGAGCAGTGGCACGAGCCGCTCTTCACCGAGGCGCGCCGTCGTCTCTATCCGGACACATTCCCCGAACCGACGCCCGAGATCGCAAAGGTGTCGGAGTTCTTCTTCCTGCTCGCGCAGGCGGTCCTCGCCGAGCAGGCCGTGGGGAAGGGGAGCGGGATCATCCAGCGGCTCCCGTTCGTCCCCCTGACGGAGGAGGAGATCGCGCGCTGGCCGTCGGGCGAGGAGTACCTCCGAATGGTGCGGCACGTCGGGGACGATGCCTTGCTCGTGACCCTCGCGATGGCGCAGGAGTGGCAGGGGCTGACCATCTACGAGCACGTGCTCGGGGTCACGGGTCTCTCCCTCTGGATCGGCCGCCAGCTGGCGCGGGTGGTTCCGGTTGACCTTCCGCTGCTGCACGGTGCGGCGATCGGGCATGACATCGGCAAGTTCGGCTGCGTGGGCGACGAGGTCAGGCGAATCCCGCGCCTGCACTACTACTACACGCACAGCTGGTTCCAGGATCGCAACCTGCTCGGCCTCGGCCACATTGCGACTAACCACTCCGTCTGGGATCTGGAACTCGTGCGGCTGCCGGTGGAGACCCTGCTGCTCATCTACGGCGACTTCCGGGTTAAGGAGGCGCCGGGCCCGGACGGGCGCGAGGGGATGCGCATCATCTCGCTCGGCGAGTCGTTCGACACGATCCGGGAAAAACTCGAGAACCTCGACCAGGAGAAGGTCAAGCGCTACCGTGGGGTGTACCGCAAGCTGCGCGACTTGGAAGAGTACCTGCAGTTCCTGGGCGTGCAGCTCGACCCTCCCGGTTTCGAGTGCGAGCAGCCACCTCAGCCGCGGGTCCCGGAGCAACTCGACATCACTGCGGTGCTCGCGGGCAGGGAGCGGCCTGACGCGGTGGCACTGGCGACCGGCCGCAACGTCGCCACCGTGCGGCGCCTGCTGGTCACCGCGCACAACCTCGGCGTGATGGAGAGGCTGCGCGACCTGCCCGCGTTGCGGGCGCTGATCGAGGAAGCCCGCTCGTTCGAGAGCTGGCGCGACCTTCGTACGTACGTCGCGATCCTGGGCGAGTACTCCCCGGCTCTCTCGCGGGAACAGAAGGCGCTGGCGCTCGACTTCTTCATCGAGCTGCTCGGCCACCGGGACGACGACATCCGCTACCATGCGGCCAACCGGATCGCCGACCTGCTCGCCGGCCGCGAGGACTTCTGGCGCAAGGACCTCCCCGAGGGTGTGGTGCTGCGCCCCGAGCGCACGGTGCTGGACGAGCTGGGCCGGGTGCTCGCCCTCCTCGACCGCGCCAAGGCCGAGCCCGAGGAGGATATGGGCCCGACCGAGCGCGTCGTCTACGCGCTGCCGATCGTGGTGCGGCGGCTGCTGCGCCACGCGGATCCCGGGCTTAGCCGGCGAGCGTGGGAGGTGATCAAGCGGAGCCTGGCGGCGCGGCTCGGTGACCAGCGACCGCTCATCGGCCT
This sequence comes from Acidobacteria bacterium RBG_13_68_16, assembly GCA_001766905.1. GTDB lineage: Bacteria > Acidobacteriota > Thermoanaerobaculia > Thermoanaerobaculales > Thermoanaerobaculaceae > RBG-13-68-16. The sequence continues at coordinate 1,538 of MEKI01000146.1, read as the reverse complement.
GTACGTGTGCGAGGCGCTGGAGATCAACCTTGAGTCGATTCCTCCTGAGGAGCGGCCGGAACTGGTCGCATTTGCGGAGGCGTGGTCGGAGCACCCCGTGTCTGCCACCCGGCTGATGGCGTGGCGACTGTTGCTGGGGCTCGCAAAGGACGCCCAGCGCGGCGCGGAGCTGATGGCGCGAGTCCGCGGGAAAGTCGAGGCGCTTTCGGAGCGCATCGGCGGCAAGTACACGGTGGCCGAGCTGTTCCTCCTGCAGGAGCTGGCCACAGTGTGCGACCTCCCCAAGATCGCGGAGCGCAGCCGCCGCCAGCGGGTCGAGGGGCGGGACCCGGTGCGCGAGGTGCTGCTGCGCAACCTCAAGAGCCGCGTGGACTGGGTCGAGAAGAAGGTCAACTGCGACTACCTCACCGCGTCCGCCTACCTCCGCCACGAGGAGGGTCGAGACCCGGGCTCGTACTTCGCGAACGAGGTGGCCTCGCATTTCGCCAACCTGCTCAAGGTGAGCCGTGTCGAGGGCACGCGCTTCCACGCGGGGCGCTGCCTGCTCCGTCTTCTCCCGCTCCTGACGGTCCCCCAGCGCAACGATCTGATGGTCGAGCTGTTGCGCTCGCTCGAGCTGGACATCGAGGCGGTCACCCGCTATATCCCGCGCTTCCTGGGCTCGGTGCTGGCGAGTCTCCCCGACCAGGAGTTCCTCGAGGGGCTCGACGACATCGAGGGCAACGTGCGGAGGGGCGCCGAGACCTTGCAGCGTCTCCTGCTCCAGACCGTCGGCTGGGTGCTGCTCTCCCTTCAGGTGGAGCGCCTGAAGGGCGACGTGCTGCGGCGCCTGACCGGGGTGCTCCTCGGGTCGCTCGCCGAGCCACGTTCCTCCACGGCGATCGAGGGCTTTGCGCAGATCGCGATGGTGCTGGAGCGTCTGTCACAGCAGAAGGGCGGCGACGGGCGGTTGGGTGCCTTCCTCACGTTGGCGACCAAGAAGTTCTGCTCGCTCGTCACCCACTTGCCCGGCGACCGCGTGCGCTTCTTCCTCGTGGCCTCCGCGCTCAACCACCTCGACCGCGCGGTGACGGCGCTCCATCCCACGCCGCACTTCCCCGAGCACCCTTCGGTTGCCTTCATCCCCGGGACGTACGACCCGTTCACGATCGCCCACGAGGCGATCGTTGGCAAGGCGCTGGAGAGCGCCGATGAGGTACTGGTGCAGATGGACGACTACTCCTGGCGCAAGCACGCGCTGCCGAGGAATCTGCGCGAGGAGCTGACCTGGATGGCTCTGGCGTCGGTCCCCGAGGCGTTCCTGGCGCCGTTCCGCCCGCCGGTAAACCTCGCGAGCAAGGCCGGCCTGAGCCACTTGCGGCGGGCCTTCGGCACCCGGCGCCTTCTCATGGTGGTGGGCTCGGACGTGTTGGCCGGGGCGAGCGCCTACACCGACCCCGGCGGCGGGATATACGACATCCAGCACCTCCTGGTGATGCGGGACGACGCCCAGCCCGAGGGAGTGATGGACCGGATCGAGAGCTTCCGCGGCGGTGTCG
>MEKI01000145.1:42993-43292 GCA_001766905.1 Acidobacteria bacterium RBG_13_68_16 | reverse complement strand
CGGACTGCTCCGGGTGCAGAGAGGCTAAGGCGGCGCTCACGCCCGACGGGTTGGCGGCGGCCGGCGCCAGGGTGGCGTTGCGGTCGAGCGCCGACCCCGACCTGCCGGTTCGCGCGGATCACGAGCGCCTCCACCAGGTCCTCCGAAACCTGCTCGAGAACGGCCTCAAGTACACCGGCAACAAGCGCGGCGAGGGTGCCGGGCTGGGCATCGCGATCGTCCGCCGCCTGGTGCTGGCAATGGGCGGCAGGGTGTGGGCCGAGAGCATCCCCGGCGAAGGCAGCAGCTTTCTCGTCGAG
>MEKI01000145.1:36536-42980 GCA_001766905.1 Acidobacteria bacterium RBG_13_68_16 | reverse complement strand
CGGGGGCAGGGTGACGGGGCCCGAAGCCGCGCGGCGCCTGCTCGCCTCTCCGCTCCTCCGCCGCATTGCGGGACTCTGGGACGGAGGGCAGCTCTTCCTCACGGGAGGCTCGCTTCGGGACCGGCTGCTCGGGTTGCCCACCCAAGACCTCGACCTCGCGGTCTCAGGTGATCCGCGGGCCGCAGCCGAGGCGGTCGCGGTTCGCCTCGGGGGGCGCTGTTTCCCCCTCGGGCACCCACCGCTGGTGACCTGGCGCGTGGCGGGCGCGCGGCACAACGTGGATCTCTGGGGTATTGAGGGCGGGCTCGAGCACGACATCTTCCGGCGTGACTTCACGGTGAACGCGCTCTTCTGGCGGCTGCCGCGCGGACCGCTGCTCGACCTCGTGGGCGGGCTTGACGACCTGGCCGCCGGGCGGCTCCGGGTAGTGCGAAAGGAGAACCTGGTCTCTGATCCGCTGCGAGTACTGCGCGGCGTGCGCCTGCTCGCCACCCACCCAGAGCTCCGGCTGACCGCGGAGAGCGAGCAGCAGCTTGGCAGGTCAGCTCCCGGCCTGCGCTCGGTGGCCCGAGAGCGGGTGTGCGAGGAGCTCCGTCTCCTCCTCGGCGGTCCGGGTGTGGAGCGTTCACTCCTGCTCGCCGCCCGGATCGGGGTCATGGAAGCGATGCTCCCCTCCTGGCGGGGCTACACCCGTGTTCAGGCAGTGGCCCGACTGGCGGGGGAGCTCCGAGCGCTCCAACGCGCGGGTGGAGCGGTCGCCCGTGCTGCCGTCGAGGTCGCGGTGGCGGTCCTCGCCAGCCCAGGCGCGGGTTTCCCTGGGGCGTGGGAGGCGCCGGCCGCAGCCGCGGCCCTCGCGGCGATCGGCTGGCCGCCGCGTGCCGCTCAAAGAGCGGCCGCAGCAGCAGGTCTTGGGGAGCAACTGCTGCCGGTCCTCGGCCGCAACGCCGCGGCCGAGCGCGACCTAGCTGCGCAGGCAGACGATCTTCTCGAGCCAGCCGTCGCGTGGGCAGTTGCCCGCTCCGCGGTGACGGGTGCCGACTCCCGGGTCCCGGGCACGGCGCTCCTGCGCTGGTGGCGCCGCTTCTCCTCCCGGCCTCCCCTTCTCTCCGGTGAAGAGATCGCGACACTGCTTGCGCTGCCGGCAGGGCCTGCGCGGGGAGCCGCGGTGCGGGCGCTGCGCCGGGCGCATGCCCGCGGCGAGGTCCGAAACCGCGAGCAGGCCGAGAGGTTCCTCCGGGAGACGCAGATTCGTTGACCCTCTCGCCGCCCGATGATAGATTCAATGCATGGCGGATGCGGCGCTTTCCCTTGACGACCTTCTGAAGTTCATGACGAAGAAGGGCGCGTCCGATTTGCACCTCAAGCCCACGCGTCCTCCGCTGCTCAGGCTCCAGGGCAAGCTGGTCCCCATCAAGTCTGTGGCGTTCAAACCGAAGGACATCGAGGAGATGGTGATGCCGCTGCTGAACGCATGGCAGCGGAAGAAGTTCGAGGAGCGGCAGTCGGTGGACCTCGGGTACGGGGTGATGGGGGTCGCGCGCTTCCGGTGCAACATCTACCAGCAACGCGGCTCGATCGCCGCCGTGTTCCGCCGAATCCCGTTCGAGATCAAGGACTACGACGAGCTGAACCTGCCGGAGGTGGTGGGCACGTTCGCCCACTACCCCGCCGGCCTGGTTCTGGTCACCGGGCCGACCGGCTCGGGCAAGTCCACGACCCTGGCGGCCATCGTGCAGGACATCGCCAAGACGCGCCCCTGTCACATCGTGACCATCGAAGACCCCATCGAGTTTCTGTTCGCCGATCACCTGGCCACGATGTCGCAGCGCGAGGTCGGGACCGACACGCCCGCCTTCCACGAGGCACTACGCAACACGATGCGGCAAGACCCCGACGTGATCATGGTCGGCGAGATGCGCGATCTCGAGACCATGTCTACCGTGCTCACCGCGGCCGAGACGGGGCACCTGGTGTTTTCCACCCTGCACACCAACAGCGCCAGCCAGACGATCGACCGGATCATCGACGCCTTTCCCCCCGATCAGCAGGAGCAGATCCACTCGCAGCTCGCGCAGGTTCTCCGCGCGGTCGTCTCGATGCAGCTCGTCAACCGGGCCGACGGCCAGGGCCGCCTCCCCGCCTGCGAGATCCTCGTCAACTCCCCCAAGATCGCCAAGCACATCGAGAACGCCGAGATCAAGGAGATTCACGACGAGATCGAGAGCTCGGTCTCGTACTTCCGCATGCAGACGATGAACCAGAGCCTCATCGCCCTGCTTGCAAACGGGGCCATCAGCTACGACGCCGCGAAGGAGCAGTCGCCGGACTCGGATGACCTTTCACTGAAGCTGCGCAAACTCTTCCCCACCATCGAGGACGCGCAGCGGGAGGGCAGGATGGCACCATCGCCCGCGGACTTTGCCAGCATCATCGAACTCACGGAGATCAAGCGCCTCTACGAGGAACAGGAAGAGCGCTGGAAGCAGCGGACGCTCGACAAGGACGAACAGATCGCCCAGCTCGAGGCCAAGCTGGCGGCCGTGAAACAGGAGATGTCCTCCTCGGGAGCCACGTCTTCCGAGCTGCGCAACCAGCTCGAGGCGCTGCGGGTCGAGAAGGACAGGCAGGCTCGGGACGCCGAGACCCGGATCGAGAAACTCAACGACCGCATCCGTGAGCTGAACCAGCAGATCTCGACGGGCGCCAAGCCGACCTCGGAAAAGCCGCAGACCGGTTTCTTCAAGCGCTGAAGAAACAGGGGACCGGGGCCTGTGGTCCGGGGTCCGTCCCCACCCGACACCAGCACGTTTCAAGCGCGGTTGCTGAGCAGCGCTATTGACTCTTAGGCCCCGTCGTCGGTTTCCCAGCCTACCGCGGCCGTGCGGGCATCGTCACGGTAGTCGAGGCGGACCCGCAGAACCCGCGCGCCCTGCCCGCCGAGCCACTCCCACGACTCCGGCCACTCCACGGCAGTGACGGCGGTCGGGTCCTCAATCACATCACCCAGGCCCACTTCATCCCACGGAGCGGTGGGGCGTCCCCTGAGGCGGTAGAGGTCCGCGTGGTGCACCGTGGCGATCCCGCCCGAGCGCACCGCATAGCTCTCGAGCAGCACGTACGTCGGCGAGCACACTTCCCCCGCGTCGCCGCCGAGCGCGGTTACCAGCCCTCGCACCAGCGTCGTCTTCCCCGCCCCGAGCGGGCCCTCGAGCAGGACGAGGTCGCCCGGCCGCATCAGCACCGCGATCCTGGCGCCGAGCGCCTCGGTGGCCTCCGCATCCGGCAGCACGGCCTCTGAAGGGAAGGACTCCTCAGTCATGCGGGCCGGCGTGCCTCCAGCTCTGCCCGCGACAGTTCCTCGACGAGGCTCCCGGCGGGAACCGCGCCCGGAAAACGCTCGCCGGCGAGCTCGGCGGCTCGGCCGTGGAGCCAGGCGCCCGCGGCCGCGGCTTCCCGGGCCGGCACCCCCTGCGCCAGCAGCGCCCCGATGACCCCCGTCAGGACGTCGCCGGCGCCCCCGGAGGCGAGGCCGGGTGTTCCCGTCGGGTTCACCAGGCTCCACCCACCACCGCCGACGATCACCGTGCGCGCGCCCTTCGCCAGCACCACCGCCCCCGAGCGCCTCGACGCCTCCTGTGCCGCCTGCAGGCGATTCTTCGTCACGTCGGCCGTGGGCACCCCGAGCAGGCGGCCCAGCTCGCCCGGGTGAGGGGTGAGAACGGTCGGCCCGGTCCGCCGCCGCAGCTCTTCGAGCCTGCCCGCAAGCAGCGTGAGCGCGTCGGCGTCCAGCACCAGCGGCCCGACCCACGTCTCGAGAATCGTTGCGAGCAGGCGCCGCGGGCCGGCCGAAACCCCCAGGCCCGGGCCCACGGCCAGGGCGGTCGCCTTGCCGAGCGAGCCCTCCAACCCCTCCCCGCTCACCGCGCCGTCCTTGCCTGCCGGCAAGGGGTCCACCATCGCTTCGGGAACCTGTGCCTGGACGGGCCGCACAGCGCCGTGCGCGGTCGCCACCGTAACCAGGCCCGCGCCGAGAGTCACCGCGGCGCGTGCCGCCAGCGCCGCCGCCCCGGCTCTCCCCTCGCGCCCCGCAACCACGAGGAGGTGGCCGAAGTTGCCCTTGTGCGCGTCTGCCGCGCGAATGGGAAGCCACGCGGCTACGTCCTCGCCCTCGACCAGACCCAGCGTCGCCTGCTCCTGAACAACCCAGGGGGGGATGCCGATCTCTGCGACCGCGACCTCGCCGCACCGCCAGCACGCGGGCGGCAACACGTGGGCCACCTTGGGGGCTGCAAAGGTCACAGTCACGGCGGCCTTGACGGTTTCCCCGCCCACCTCCCCGGAGGAGCCCTGCAGCCCGGAGGGAATGTCGACCGAGACGATCGGAACGCCGGCGCCGTTGAGGAGTCCCACCGCCTTCGCCCAGCGCCCCTCGAGCGGGCGGTCCAGGCCGGTACCGAAAAGCGCATCCACGATCACACCGGCGCCTGGCGTAAGGTCCGCGAGGCGGGAGACACTCGAGCCGCATCTGTGGATCGTCACCCCGAATCGGCGCGCCAACTCAAGCTGGGCGGCGGCGTCTCCCTTCAGCTCCGGCTCACCCACCAGCAGCGCCACGTCCACCGCAAAGCCGCGGCAGCGCAGCTGGCGGGCCACCGCGAGGCCGTCGCCGCCGTTGTTACCGGGCCCGCACGCAACCAGCACGCGCCGCGCGTCGGCGAAGCGGTCCGCCACCACCTCTGTCACCGCGCCCGCAGCGGTCTCCATCAACACCATGCCGGGAAGCCCCAGCACCCGTATGGTCACGCGGTCCGCTTCTCGCATCTGCCTGGCATCGAGAACCGCGATCATCGGACCCTCCTGACCCACTATCGTACCGCCCATTCCCTCGGCCCGCGGCATTGCCACCCACCCGTCCACCCGGCCTCGAGGCCCGAGCGGCCACTTCCTCTAGCGGTTGCCCGACGGCCCCCTCGCACATCCCGCCGAGGTTTCTCGGCGTTCGCGCTCTTTCCGGTCTGGGACGCCGTCTCTCGTGCCTCTCGCCTCTTGTCGCATTCCTCGTGCCTCATCCCGTCTGTGGTAGCCTCCCCGCCCAGTGGGCGACCCGCATCATGGAAGGGGTATTGCAGGCTCTAAGCGCGGGCGCTTTGCGCCTGCCGCTGCCCTCGCGCTCGTCCTGTTCGCCCGGAGTGCTGCTGCCGGTGAGCCTCGCGCGGACCTCGGCTCCGTCCTTCCGGCGTGGAGCGCGGTCCCCTTCCTGGGCATCCTGCTCTCCATCGCACTGTTCCCCCTGCTGGCGCCGCGTTTCTGGCACCACCACTACCCGAAGGTCTCGGCAGCGTGGGCGGCGGTGCTTATCGTCCCGTTTGTTGCCGCCTATGGCCGCCCGGCGATCGACGCGATCCTGCACATGGCGATCGTCGACTACGTGCCGTTCATCGTGCTGATCGGCACGCTCTTCACGATCGGTGGCGGTATCCTCATCCGCGGGACGCTGCGGGGCTCGCCAGCGGTCAACGCCGCGATCATCGCGATCGGCACAGTGCTGGCTTCATGGATCGGCACCACGGGTGCCGCGGTCCTGCTCATCCGGCCTCTTCTCCGCGCCAACCGCGACCGGAGACACGCTGCCCACACAGTCGTCTTCTTCATCTTTCTCGTCGCCAACATCGGCGGAGCGCTGACGCCGCTCGGCGATCCCCCGCTTTTCCTCGGGTTCCTGCACGGCGTTCCGTTCTTCTGGACGCTCTCACTCTGGAAGGAGATGCTGCTGGTCGCCCTGCTCACGCTCGCTGCATACGTCGCGCTCGACGCGTACCACTGGCGGCGGGAGGATCCCTCGGTGCGCGCTCCCCGAACTTCGCCTCGCGAACCTCTCCGAATCGAGGGGTGGCACAACTTCATCTACCTCGCCGGCGTCCTCGCGGCTGTGATCGTCTCCGGCGTGTGGCATCCAGGCGACGTCTCGGTGCTGGGCGTCCACCAGCAGGTTCAGAACCTCCTGCGGGACGCGTTCCTGCTAGTGATGGCGGCGGCGTCGTGGGTGACAACCGCAAGGCGCGCCCGAGAGGAGAACGAGTACACCTGGGGCCCGATCCGGGAGGTCGCGATTCTCTTTGCCGGGATCTTCGCGACAATAATCCCTCCGCTACTGATGCTGCGAGCGGGCGTTCAGGGGGCGCTCTCCTCGGTCGTCCGCGCCGTGCAAATGCCGGCTGGCTTTTTCTGGGTAACCGGGGGACTCTCCTCGTTTCTCGACAACGCGCCTACGTACCTGACGTTCCTCTCCACCGCGCTCGGCCGCCTCTTCCCGGGAGTACCGGAGCGGGAGGCGGTGCTCCGGTTGATCGCGGAGCAGGGCGCCTACCTCCAGGCCGTTGCAACCGGCGCGGTGTTCATGGGCGCCAACACCTACATCGGCAACGCCCCGAACTTCATGGTGAA
>MEKI01000145.1:33234-36492 GCA_001766905.1 Acidobacteria bacterium RBG_13_68_16 | reverse complement strand
CCTCGACCTCGAGGCCAGTTCCTTCTCGCAGCGGCTTCAGGAGCTTTTCGCGGCAGGCTCGCACCACGTTGTCTTTGCCCCTGCCAAACTCGCGAAGGAGGTCATGATCGCGCTCGGGGCACGGGGGGACGAGGCCGGCCTCGGCCTCGAGAGAGTTCGCGAGGTCGTGCGGGCGCGCTTGCCGTTCACGGCGGAAGTGTTCTCACAAGACGTGGCCACAAAGATCAGGCAAAAGCTCCTCGCAGGTCCGCCACCGGGCGTCGAGGGCGAGCACATCGAGGAGAGCGAGGAGCGGGACCCAAGCGCTTGCGGGGCAGAGCTGTACACACCGGAGCACGCGTACGTCTTTCGCGTCGCGGGGACGTTCGTCGGACCCTTGCCGGGGATCATCGAGATGCGACGCCGGGCTCGCGACCTGCCCTTCGTCAAGGTGAAAGCACTCGAGCTGGAGACACGACCGGCCGACGCGCCGGGGCGCTCCTAGCTGCGCCCGGACCGCTGCGCCTGGCGCCTGAGGCGGGGATCCTTCTCCTCGAGCTCCCGAACGAGACGAACGGTCTCGCGGATCCTCCTCTGCTGCTCCCGCTTCTCCTTCTCCTGCCGCTTGCGCTGCGAGGTGGTGATGATTGCCGTCAGCACTCGTCCGATCCGCCAGTGAAGCGCAGTGATCGGCATCGTTGTGCCGCCGAGCATCGCACCCCAGAAGTTCGCGCTTCCGACCGCCGCTTTGGTGAAGTCGGCCTTCCTGCAGTCCGCGAACGCAAAGCGCGCGTGAGAGCAGTTGGCTCCTACCAGGCGCGTGAAGCGCAGGTCGGCACGTGTTAGATCGGCGTTGTGAAGGTCGGCGAGGATCAGGTCGCAGCCGGAGATGTCGGCGTCCGTCAAAGTCGCCCCGGCCAGCGACGCCTGGCGCAGCCGGCTGCTCCGCAGGTTTGCTCCCGTGAGAATCGCCCCGTCCAGGTTGGCGGCCTCCAAATCGACCTCGCGCATGTCGGCGCCCTCGAGGCGGGCCTGCTCTAGGCGAAACGTGCGCAGATTGCACCCGACGAAAGTGGCACCCGTAAGGTTTGCGCGCACCAAGGAGACCCGCCCGAGCTTGGGCGACCGAAAGTCGATGCCCTGGAGCTGCGAGCCCGCCAGCTGAACGCCGTTGAGGTCGGCATGGAGCAGGTTGGCCTCGCGAAAGTCGGCGGCCTGAGCATCGCAGTTGAAAAGGCGTGCGCCCTCCAGGTTGGCAAGTCGCAGGGTGCTGTGCGAGATGTCGGCGCCCTCGAAGTCGGCGTCCTTGAGATTGGCACGCAGGAAGTTCGCCTCGCGCAGGTTGGCCTTGCGAAAGCGCGTCCCGACGAGGGTCGCGTCGGGAAGCTGGACGCGAGTTCCCTGAGCCCCCTCGAGGTCGGCCCCCCTCAGGTCGTTGCCCTCCAGAATGACGCCCTCCAGGACTGCCCCCACGAGCTTTGCGCCTGCGAAGACCGCCTTGTCGAGGCGCGCCCCGCGCAGCGAACAGCTGGTCATGTCCGCGTCGGTGAAGTTCACCCGCTCCAGAATCGCCCCGTCGAAGCTGACCTGCGCCAGGTTCGCTCCCTCGAGGTCGCTGCCGGTGAAGTCGGCACCCCGGAAGGTTGCGCCCTCGAGAAGTGCATGCTTGAGGGAGCACGCCCGCACGTCGAGGAGGTCGAAGTGCACGCCGGTGCAGTCGGCGCCGTCGAGGATCGCCCCCGAGAGGAAGACGCCGTCCACCTGGGAGTGGGCGAGGGACGCACCAGATAGGTTCGCACCCTGCAGGTCCGCGCGCATGAGCACCGCGTGCGAGAGGTTCACTCCGTGCAGGTCCTTTCCCCGCAGGTCGGCCTCTACCAGGTCGGGCAGGATCCGAGGGTTGGAGGCGCGCCACTGCGACCACTCCGGGGAGAACAGCAACCGCACGTGATCGGCGTTCGCCATGCGGCGATTCTAGCCCTAATCGGGGCTCGCGGGCACCGGCATGGTTGAACCCTCAGCCGGCGGGAACGCCGGGCCCCAGCTCCCCGGGACAGTGCACGGCGGCTGCGACCGCCTCGAGCTCGCCGCGCTGCGCCGTTGCCGCAGCGAGGGTGCGCGCAGCCTCCAGTTCCCGGCGGTGCTGCCAGAGGCTGGCGACCCGGAACTCGGGGCGTCCCCACTGGCGAAGGCCCGTGAACTCCCCTGGTCCCCGCAGGCGGAAGTCCTCCTCGGCGATGCGGAAGCCGTCGCCGGTGGCCACCAGGAAGTCGAGGCGGCGTCGCGCCTCCGGTGAGCAGTCCTTCCCTGCAAGAAGCACACAGAACGACCGGCGGCGGCCGCGGCCCACGCGACCCCGTAGCTGATGGAGCTGGGCAAGGCCGAACCTCTCCGCGTTCTCGATCACCATGACCGAGGCGTTGGGCACATCCACGCCAACCTCGATCACCGTGGTGGCGCAGAGCACGCCCACGTCCCCGCTCGAGAACGCGGACATCACGGCCTCACGCTCCGCTGCCGGTGTGCGACCGTGAACAACCTCGACGCGCACGCCGGATAGCGCCTGGCGAACCGCGCGGGCGTGGCTCGCGATGGCGCGCGCCGAGATCTTGTCGGACTCCTCAATCAGCGGGAACACCCAGTACGTCTGGCCACCCCCTCGGATCTCCTGCCGCAGGAAATCGGCCAGCCTCGGCCTTGAGGCGTCGTCCCGCACCACCGTGCGCACCGGTGAGCGGCCCGGCGGCATCTCGTCGAGCACCGAGACCTCGAGGTCCCCGTAGAGCGACAGCGCCAGCGAGCGCGGGATCGGCGTCGCGGTCATGACCAGCAGGTGCGGCGCCTCCCCTTTCTCGAGCAGGGCCTGGCGCTGTGCCACGCCGAACCGGTGCTGCTCGTCGATGATCGCGAGCCCCAGGCGCCCGAACAGCACGGTGTCCTCGATCAGCGCATGCGTGCCGACGACCAGGTGTGCCGTGCCGTCGGCAAGTCTGATGCGCACGCGCTGCTTCTCCGCCGCGGGAAGCGAGCCGATCAGAAGGTCCGGGCGATAGGCCGTCGCCTGCAGCAGGCGCATCAGGGTGAGGTGGTGCTGCTGGGCGAGCAGCTCCGTGGGCGCGAGCAGCGCCACCTGGTGGCCGGACGCCAGCGCCACCAGCGCCGCGAGCGTCGCGACGATCGTCTTGCCGGAGCCGACGTCCCCCTGAAGGAGGCGGGCCATTGGGTACGGCCTCTGGAGGTCGGCCACGATCTCGCCGAGCACCCGCCGCTGTGCCCCGG
>MEKI01000145.1:26917-33168 GCA_001766905.1 Acidobacteria bacterium RBG_13_68_16 | reverse complement strand
TCGGGAGGAATCACCTCCGACAGCGGGTCGCCGACCTCGCCGAGACTCTCGAGCGCCCGCGCGACGAGGGTCCGCACGCGACGGCCGCTCCACCTCCCGACGCGCCGGTACATCGGCACGATCCTGCCGAGGTGAATCGGCGACTCCTCCTCGTCCTCAACCTCCCATTCCGGGGAAACGAGCTGCAGCCCCCAGCCGCTGCGGGCGGATCGCAGGGTCCCGTGCAGCCAGACCCGCATCCCCTCGTGCAACGTCGTCGTGAGGTACGGCTGGTTGAACCAGACCACCGCGAGTGACCCCGTACTGTCGTCGATCACGGCTTCCACGATCCTCAGGCGGCGGTTGCGGGCGCGCCGCTCGACGATCTGGACCAGACGCCCACCCACGGTCACGGTCGTATCCGGCGTGGTCAGGGAGGCGATGCGGCGCGGGTTGGATCGGTCCTCGTAACGGTGGGGCAGGTACCAGAGGAGGTCCCCAACGCTGCCGATCCCCTGCACCGCAAAGGCACGCTCGCCGACGCCGCCCACGCCTCTGATCGCCGACAGCGGGCTTGACAGGGCGAGCGTCATCCGCCGTCGGGGATCACGTGCAGGCGCAGCGTCACCAGGGCGAGCTGGACGGAGTCGCCGCTGGCGAGGGTGAACGGCTCGAACGCCTCGAGCTTGGTTCCGTTGACGAACGTCCCGTTGGTCGAGGCGCTCGTCTCGGCGATCGTGAGCTTGTCGTCCAAGGCGGTGATCGAGGCGTGGCGGCGCGAGACCGTGCGCTCCGGATCGAGCGCGGACAGGTCCACGTCCGGAGTCACGCCGGTCACCGGGTCGTGGCGGCCCAGGGTGGTGTCGCCCGAGGCGCGTAGGGGAAAAAGCCGCCCCGACGACGCGTGGAAGAGCACCGCTCTCGCCTCGATCCCCTGCCTCGCGGGAGCCGGCGTGAGCGCTGAAAGCTCCTCACGCGAGCCAAACTCCTCGAAGCGCCGGTTCGCCTCGCGAAGGCGTTCCGAAAGCTTGGTCATCATGCGTACCGCGATGTCCGGCTTGCGGCGGAGGATCTGATCGAGGTCACGGCTCGTAAGCTCGAGGACCTCCACATCGTCGATCGCCGTCGCCGTGGCCGATCGCGCCGGCGACTCGTCCAGGAGCGCGATCTCGCCGAAGAAGTCGCCCTTCTCGAGTACCGCGAGCTCGCGCTCGCGCGTCCCGACCTTCAGCGAGATCCTCACGTGCCCTCGCTGGATGATGAACATCTCGCTGCCGAGGTCCCCTTCTCGAAAGATCACGGAGCCGGCCTCGAAGTGATGGAGGAACTCCCTGAGCTTGTTGTTCTCGACCCCGGAGACCCGGACCTTCGGCACCTAGGCACCTCCCCAGGTGACCTCGCCCCGGAGCGTGTTCACTTCCACTTCCACCCCCAGCGGAAAAGGCACGTTGGCGCCCCCGTGCCCGAACGGGAGCCCCCCGACCACCACTGCGTCGGGCGGGATCGCCTCGAGTAGCAGCGAGCGCCAGCGGTCGCGCCACCCCGGTTCTCCCCGCCCACACCGTGCCAGCCTGCCTGAGACAACCGCCTTTACCTCTGCAAGTCTAGAGGACAGCCGCAGTTGGGTCAACAAACGGTCGAGGCGGTACACAGGCTCGCCGACGTCCTCGAGGAACAGTACTGCGCCGCGGTAGTCGGGCTCGAAAGGCGTCCCGACGAGTGCCGCCAGGAGTGAGAGCGTGCCCCCCACCGCCACCCCCCTTGCAACCCCGGGGCGCACGACCTGCGTGCGGTTCACCTCGAAAAGCCGTCGCGGGCCGTTCCCGGAAAGCCAGGACACTAGCAGCTCCGCGCTTGCACGGTCGCGACCGAACGAAGTGACCATGGGCCCGTGAAGCGTGGCGCAGGGGAACCGGGTGGCGAGCGCCGCGTGCAGGGCGGTGACGTCGGAGAACCCCACGACCCAACCGCTCCAGGCCGCAAGACGTTCCCAGGGAACGCTCGGAAGCAGTCGCATCAGACCGTAGCCACCGCGGGCCGCCAGCAGTGCGTCGACTCCTGCCTCAAGCAGTGCCACCAGGCCATTGAGCCGCTCCTCGTCGGAGCCAGCGACGTACGCGGTGCGGTACCCGAGGTTTGGCGCCGGCACGGTCTGAAGGCCCTTTTCCTGCAGGAACTCGAGGCCCGCCCGCACGGCAACCGGGTCGCACGGGCCCGCCGGCGCCATCACACCCACGCGCGCGCCCGGCCTGAGCGGCGCCGGGAGTGGCCGGACCAGAGCGCTCATTGCATCATTCTAGCCGCTGTGAGCTGGAGCTGAAGGAAACGGAGGGAGCGGGAGTTCACCTCCCGCGAGCTGGGGGGTTCGGGGGGTCACGAGCGTCCGGGTGGCGGTGGAGCGGACACGGACCCCCCGCAACAAAGCGACGGCGGATTCACTCCGCCCGAGCGCGGGGGGCTCGGGGGGTCACGAGCGTCCGGGTGGCGGTGGAGCGGACGCGGACCCCCCGCAACAAAAAGACCGGGGGACCGTTTGGCGGTCCCCCGGGGCACCAGAGGAAGCGATAAGCCGAATTCTGTCCCCTGCCGAAGCAGGGCGGCACCCATTCCTCTGACCGGGCCGTTGCCGGCCGGTTCGAGCGGCCTACCCGGGGATCCTCCCCGCCGAGGCGGGGAACCGGTGATGGGCCCCGTCGATCCCCCTATTTGGCCTTGCTCCGCACGGGGTTTGCCGTGCCCCGACCGTCGCCGGTCGAGCGGTGGGCTCTTACCCCACCTTTTCACCCTTGCCCGGCGGCGGTCGCCGGGCGGTGTGTTTTCTGTGGCACTTTCCCTCGCGTTGCCGCGGCTGGGCGTTGCCCAGCGTGCTCCCATCTGGAGTTCGGACTTTCCTCGACCCCGCATTGCGGGGCCGCGAGCACCTGCCGCCTCCAGTGCCGCCCTATTGTAGTCCCCTCGGGCGGCGGGTGCGAGGCCTTCTGCGCGCGATCCGGCGCGGCTCCCCAGGGAGCCTGTGGTTTTTGTCGGCGAAGTAGGCGATCTCCTCGTCCACTGCGCTCCCCGACCCCGCCTCCCGACCGGGCGCCTGCGTGGCGGCCGCCGCCTTCCGCCAGAACCGCGCGGAAGGGACCACCTCCGCGCCGGCGGCCCGGGCCGCGACGGCCAGCGCACGGTCGTCGGTCGCGACCCGCCACCCCTGGCTCGCGCTGCGCAGGAACGCCAGGATCGCGGTGTCAGCGTGGCCCACGTACCTGACCTCGACCGAGCCCAGCTTCTCGGTCTCGCCGACTCCCTCAGGGGGCGCCCCATCGAAGAATACAAGGATCCGGACCCGCTCCTGGTGCGCGACCGCGAGGGCCGCACGCCGCACGGAGGCACGGTCCTGCCCCCTCGCGAGGTTGTTGCCGTCCAGGAGCCAGGGCACCGCCGGCCTCCCAGGGCTAGCGCTTGCGGCCCGTCTTCTGACGCTTGAGGGCGGCCAGGGTGGCAGTCACGTCGTCGTTGTGCGGGTCGAACTCGAGGATCTTCTCCAGGCACTGCCGCTGCCGGTCGGGCTTATTGCGCGTGCCCCAGAAGTTTGCGAGCTCGAGCCACGCCTCCGTGTAGTCGGGGGCCAGGGCCACAGCGTGCTTGAGGTGGTCGAGCGCCCGCTGGCTCCACATCGGGTTCTTGAACTCCAGGCGCGCCAGCGTGAGCAGCGTCTCCGCCTGCGGATTGAGACGAACGGCCTGGTCCAGCAGATGCACCGCCATGCCGACGTCGCCGGCGCGCGCCAGCTCCTTCGCGCGAGAGACGTTCGCGTCAACCACCGCACCGCGCGCAGCGCGGCGCCTTTGTTCCTCCTTGTAAGCATCAACGTTTTGTGCAGGCGACTCGTGCAGCGTCTGCTCGTAGCGGCTCCGCTTCTCGGGGTTGCCGAGGGCGTCGTACGCCTCCTGGACCGCGGAGTAGATCTGCGCAAGCTCGTTGCGCACCGAAAGGAGGTGGGCCTCGCGCGCGCGGTCGGGGTGGTAAAGCTTGGCGAACTCGAGGAACCGCGAGTGCACCTGGTCCTGGGTCGCCCCGGGGGAGAGCCCGAGGCGCCGGTAGTAGTCCTTGTGGCGGATCTCGTTGGCGAGCCTCAGCACATCTGCATACTCGCGCTGCTGCTGCGCGTTGTACTGCAGCTCCTCCTCGGCCTCCGCGGGTGGCTCGGGCGTGGACTCGACCTTGGGGGGCGCCAGCGGGCGAGCCGCCGAGCTGTCTCGGATCTCGAGCACGCCGGCCACCAGGAGCGCCGCCAGTGCCTTTGAGAATTCGCCGCCGGCCATGGGCGCCAGGCGTTGCAGTTGGGCCGCGGTGCTCGTGCCGTCCACGCGGGAAAGCAGGTAGCCCTCCTGCGGAGTGAGCTGGATCTGCTGGTACTGCAGTAGGGCGTCCTGCGCTGTCCAGACGTACCCGCTCGGATTGATGAAACCCTTGGCTTCACCCTCGCTCGCCAGGCCGCGAACCGCTGCAGCCAGCAGCGAGGCGGTGGTCATCCCGATCGACGCTGCGTCCATTGGCAGCTGCTCGCCGTCGTGGAACCGGTACTCGCCCAGCTCGACGAGCATTCGGGAGACGATGGTGACCGATAGCGACTCCAGCTCTTGCTCCAGCGCCTTCACGGTGAGCACGCCCCCCTGAACCAGGAAGCTGCCGAAGCGCACGCCCTCTGGCTGGCGAAGCAGTGAGAGCGCCATCTGGCTCGCCTCAAGAACGCCGCGACCGACGAGCCACTTCCCGAGCTTTTCCTCCTCGACCTCGGAGACGACGGCGCGCACCTGCCCGGCCTCGAACCACAGGTGTCGCGTAGCGCCCCTGCCGGTTACGTCCAGACGGCCCGAGACCAGGAGGCGGTACAGCTCACGCAGCAGGGGCGGGAGGCCTCCCGCCATGAACCTGCCAGCGAGGTTGCGGCCACCAGACATCTCAGCAGATTCTAGCGGGGTGCCGAGACGTGCTCAAGGAGTGCTGCCCTCGACGCGGACGACGTGCGGCGGAAAACCCCGGGCCACCGTGCCCGCCGGCAGATGAGAAATCGTCTCGTCCGCCTCCTCTTTGCTGGGGAAACGGCCCCAGATCAGGCGGTAACACTGCGCGTCACCTTGGCCAAACGGCACAACGCGCAAGTTCTCCTTGTCCTGCTCCAGGCGACGATAGAGGCGCTCGAGCTCGGCCGGCTGGCACCCCCCGTCCACGGCCACCGCCCATGGCCCTCCGCCGCCCATGACCTTCGAGGACCTCCACGGCCGAACGATCAGCAGCATCGCCACCGCCAGCCCGGTGAGAAGCAACAAGACCATGAGCCATGTTCGGCGCCGCGGGACGGCTGCCAAGCGCGGGGGTAACGTCGTCGCAAGGGGGACCTCGGTGATTCTGTCAACGGACTCCACCAGCCCCGTACCGGCGGCGGCGGCGAGCAGCCGTAGCGCCAACTCCCTGCCGTGGGGCGAGGGGTCGGAGATCTCCTGCGCCGACCTCTGGTCGTTGATCTTGGCCAGGATTGCCATCGCCTCCTCGGTGAGGCCCAGGGCGCCCACGCGCTTGGGGAACTCAGGCAGCCGGCGGAGCAGCAGGGACGGCTCCGGCAAGAAAACGTCCACCAGCCTATCCCCATCGTTGCCCAAGACCATCTCCACCACCAAGTGCGGATAGGAGATCGTGAGCCCGTGGCCCTCGGGCGGGAGTCCACTCTCGAAACTCGCCTGGGCGTCGGGTGCGAGGAGGAATTCGCGCAGACGCTCGGCCACGACCCGTTTCACGACTGCGTTCGCCTCCGCCTGAGACGCTTGCCCAACCGCCACCGCCGCCGCGGCCCGCGCAAACCACTCGCCGCTCCCTGCCGGTCCAAAGGCCGCCGCGAGCTGGCCGTTGTCGTCGCCCTCGACACCAACGATCTGGAGGCCGGACACATGCAATAGGAGCTCCTGTTGACCCCAGCGAAGGCTCGCGGACCCCTTCCCCCTTCGACCGACCCACAATGCCAGCTGGCCGGCAGCGGATGCACGTCCCATGGCCGCAACACTAGCGAAAACTCACCCCCGCCGTCAAAGGCCGATTCGGGCCGCGGTGCTCCTCAATCCGGTGCCGGTGTGGCGTGCAGGCTACGCCACACCTCGGCCGCCGCCTTGTGGCCGACCACCTCCTCCAGCGCCTGAAGGTCTGCCGCTCGCACGCCGTCGACCGAGCCGAAGCGCGATAGCAGGCGGTGAGCCCGCTTCGGCCCGATGCCCGGGACCGCAACCAGCTGG
>MEKI01000145.1:4776-26903 GCA_001766905.1 Acidobacteria bacterium RBG_13_68_16 | reverse complement strand
CGCGGCTCGCCGCCTCGAGCTGGGAACGCCCGCCGTCGACCAGTACGAGATCCGGAAGCGAAGCGCCCTCCGCCAGCCGTCGACGATAGCGGCGCCCGACGGCCTCAGCCACCGCTGCCGGGTCGTCCGCCCGTTCCCCAGCCCGCACGTTGAAGGAGCGGTAGTCGCCCTTGCGCATCCTCCCTCGCTCCCAGACCACGAGCGACGCCACCTGAGCCTCCCCCTGGAGGTGCGAGATGTCGAAGCACTCTATCCGCAGGGCCGGCCTCGGGAGGCCGAGCACGGACGCGAGCTCCTCCGCCACCCGCTCGGCCTCGCGCCGCGGGTGGCGGAAGCGCAGCCGGAACGCCTCACGGGCGTTATCCTGCGCGAGCGCCAGCACCCGCGCACGCTGCCCGCGTCGGGGCCGGAGCAGCTTGACGGCGGCGCCGCGTTGCTGCCTCAGAAAACTCACCAGAACATCCGCCTCCTCGGGCTCGAACGGCACCTCCACGTGCTCCGGAACCGCGGGGTTGGCCTCGTAGAACTGACCAAGGAAGGCCCCGAGGAAGGTTTCGTCGGCTGGAGCGTCGAGGCCCTCCCAGTGAAATTCGCGCTTGTCCACGAGCTTCCCGTCCCGGTAGATCAGGACAGCGATCGTGGCGTCCCGACCGTCCCCCTCTATGCCCACGACGTCGACCGATCCCGAACCAGCGATCTCCACGTGCTGGCCACGCGCGAGCTCCTCGAGTGCTTGCAGCAGGTCGCGATAGCGAGCGGCGCGCTCGAACTCGTGGCTCTCGGATGCACGCCACATCTGCGCCTGGAGCCGGGGCCGCAGCTCCTGGTGGCGGCCCTCCAGCAGCAGCACGACCTCCTCCACGGCACGGCCGTACTCTTCGGCCGTGGTCAGGCCGGTCACGCACGGCCCCAGGCAGGCACCCATGTCGTGGTACAGGCAGGGGCGCGGCAGCGTGCCGTCGATCTCGATAGTGCAGGTGCGCACCTGGGTGCGGGTGCGGATCAGGTCCATCACGCGCGAGGCCATGCCGTGACCGAGGTAGGGTCCGAAGTAGCTTTGCCCGTCGTCCAGGACGCGTCTCGTGAGGTAGGCGCGCGGCCAGGCCTCCCCGGTGGTGAGCTTCACGTAGGGGTAGGTCTTGTCGTCGCGGAGCAGAACGTTGTAGCGCGGCCGGTGGCGTTTGATCAGGCGGTTCTCGAGGATGAGCGCTTCAACCTCGGTGACGGTGACCACGAACTCCAGATTCCTGGCGCGTGCCAGCATGCCCGCAAGGCGCGGCTCGAGCTGGCGCGAGAAGTATGAGAGCACCCGACGGCGCAGCTGCTTCGCCTTGCCGACGTAAAGGACCCTCCCACGCCCGTCTTGAAACTGATAGACCCCAGGGGCCTCGGGGGCCTGCTGAGCCCGCTCGAGAAGCGGGTGATGATACTCCACGGTCCTATTCAACCATGAAACGCTCTCGTCGCATGCCGGTCCCGGCCGGACACGGAGTCCTTCACCCTACCCCCGCTTAACAACCCTGGGAGCGCCGGTGGTGTTTCCGACCGGATGGAAAGAGCAGGGGGCGCGACGACCCCTGGCTCAAGGCTCGGCAGCAACGCAGGCGGGCTACTTCAGTCTGGTCTTCTCCCACTTCCAGTTCTTGCGCGCCAGATCCATGCACTTCTCGTAAAAGGCGTTCGTGCGCAAGAAACTGTAGTTGCCCTCCGCGGCCTTCTCCTGATACGGCTTCTGCTCCA
This sequence comes from Acidobacteria bacterium RBG_13_68_16, assembly GCA_001766905.1. Lineage (GTDB taxonomy): Bacteria > Acidobacteriota > Thermoanaerobaculia > Thermoanaerobaculales > Thermoanaerobaculaceae > RBG-13-68-16. The sequence goes on along the minus strand of MEKI01000145.1, from coordinate 25,163 downwards.
GGACGTCGCGGATCAGGAACCGGCAGCGGTTGGTGGCTAGGTAGGAGAGCCACTCCGTGTAGTTGGTCTCCAGGCTCAGGCTCGACCCGAACCTCTGGGCGCGTACCTCCAGGTCCCCGTCGTTGAGCACCCCCTGACAGAGCAGCGCCCAGACCAGGTTGCGCGCCCGGCTGATGTAGAAGTACCGGTTGACACCCTTTTCGACGATGTCGTTGACCAGCTTGCGGAGTCGGAACTGAATCTTATAGCAGAGCATGATGTGGCGGCTGTCGATCCGCAGGCGACCCGGGCTGAAGACCTGGGCGTACTGGTAGTCGTCGTCGAAAACCTGGCGGAGGCGTTGGAGCTTGTCGATGTCGCCATCCGCAACCAGGAAGGTCTTGGCCAGAGGCAGCAGCTGAATCGCCCTGAGCTCCTTGATCCCGAGGCCACCGAGGTCGTCCTCGCTCAGGCCGGAGAACGCGTGCTCCTGGCGCTCGTAGTAGATCCCGAGCTGGTTCCGGAATTTGTCCTGCAGCTCGAGCTGGATCCGGTCGTTCGCCCTCAGGTTCCACGGCTCGACCGGGTTCTGCCGGTTGTTGTTGACGGTCACCGTCGTGACGAACTCAGGCTGCGCTTTCGTGACCACCTTGCACAAGACCTTGACCCCGTCGAGTTTCCGGGAACCCTGCCGAAAAGCGTCGTGGTCGGAACTCGCGTTCAGGAAGCGTTCCAACGTGATGAGCGTCTGGACACCGTTCAGGATCCTCGGTTCGACGATTCTCAGGTGCCCGTCGTCCTTCTCCAGCACCTCGGCGGACAGCGCCACCCCGTTGTGGTTGAACGGAAACACGGACGGGAGGTCCTTTCCTTCGAGGACGATCTTCCTGAACGCCCTGGTGAGAGAGCGGTTGACGACCTCATCCTCCGGCAGGGCCCCCCGGATGTTGCGATCGAAGAACCTCGAGCCCATCTCCTTGAACATCGCGTACAGCTCCATGATGCGGACGAACCCGACGGTGAGCACCTCGTTGTCGGGTCCGAGCATCGAGATGGTGTCTGTGAGCTCCAGTGGGTACGAGTGCGTCTTGGTGACGTGGGTGAACGCGCCGGCCTTCTTCGTCTTTCCCGAGCGGAACTCGATGATGAGCGTGACCTCGCGGCCGAAGAACTGGTCGATCAGGTATTTCTTGTTCTCGAGATCCTCACGCAGCTTGTCGAGCGCCTGGCTGCGTTCCGCCTCGGCCGGATCGCCCGCGAAGACGAAGTGGATGCAGACACGGTCGATGACGGCCTGGTTCTCCATCAACCTGCTCCTCAACTGCCGGAGCATCGGGTCTGCGGTGGAGTCGAGTCGGCCCCCCGAGAACACCCGCTCGATTCCGCCTTCGACCAGCTTCTGCAGCGAGGTCTTGAACAGGTTGTAGGAAGCCGACTGCCTGAACTGGTACAGGTAGAGGTTCCGTTTACCCGTGTCGACGTGGAAGCCGTCCACCCCGTACTCGTTGCCCTTGAAAGAAACCTGGTTTGCCGCGACGTTCCTGGGCAGGTCGAACTCCTGCTCGAGGTAGACCAGACCGAAGTAGTTCTTGCGGGTACCGCCGTGGGTCTTGCTCAGGGCGGCGAAAGCGTTGTCGATCTCGCGGTCACTGATAGGCATTGCACCCTCCTCGAAGGCCTTGTCTCTCGGTCGTGCCGACCAGTGAGGTCAAGTCCCTGATTTCGTGCACCTTAACGCCGCTACGCGTGCAGCGTCCGTTGCTCACAACCGCTCCGTCCAACGGCGCCGTCGCTCCACCGGGGCGGGGCAACGCGCGCCTCAAATGCGAACCGACTGCCATGGGCTGACGCCCACTTCGAGCGGCTCAATATATCGCAACTCCTCTCCTGACGGAGTGCACCGGGACGAGTCCCGACCCTGACCGCCCAAGCACCTTCCGAATCCGGGAACGCTTGCAAGTGGTCGATGGGTGGGCGTCGTGGCTCCCACGCCGGGCGTCTCGCAGCGCCGAAGTTCAGCTACGACAATGTGTTACCTGTGCCAACGCCGGTCGGTTTGCGATGCGGGGCGTCGGAGGGGTAGGCTGTTGCGAGCGCAATGGACGACGTCTACCACCGTTTGGCGGCGAAGCTCGACCGGTTGCCCCACGGCTTTCCGCGTACCGAGAGCGGCGTGGAGTTGCGCATCCTCGCGAAGGTCTTCTCCCCGGAGGACGCCGCCATGGCCCTCGACCTCCTCCCCATCCCCGAGACGGTGGAGGGAATCTCCCGGCGCCTTAGAATTCAAGTCGCTCATTTGCAACAAGTTCTGGACCGGATGGTGACGCGCGGCCAGATCGCCATCGCCCGCTATCGCGGTGAGCACGTCTACATGCTCGCCCCGTTCGTCATCGGGATCTACGAGTTCCAGCTTCCCCACATGGACGCGGAGCTCGCCGCGATGTTCGAGGAGTACGCGCCGGCCCTGGTGAACACGGTGGGAGGCGCGAAGCCCGCCCTCGCCCGCGTCGTGCCCGTCAACGCGCACATCGAGGCACGCGCCGAGGTGCTGCGCCACGAGAACGTGCGCGCGATGATCGAGGGCGCGCGCTCGTTCCGCCTCATGGAGTGCATCTGCCGCAAGGAGCAGGCGGCGCTCGGCAAACAGTGCTCGCACACTCTGGAGACGTGCCTCGCCTTCTCCCCCGAGCCCGACGCCTACGAGCGATTTCCGTACGGCCGCACGGTCTCCCGCGAAGAAACCCTCGCGGTACTCGATCTCGCCGAGCGCGAGGGGCTTGTTCACTGCACCTACAACTTCCAGCGCGAGCAGATGTTCGTGTGCAACTGCTGCTCGTGCTGCTGCGGCTTCCTGCGTGGCGTGAAGGAGTTCGGTGCTCCGAACCTGCTTCTGCACAGCAATTTCGTTGCGGCCATCGCTGCCGAGGGTTGCACCGCCTGCGCCGCCTGCACCGACGGGCGCTGCCCGATGGAAGCCATCTCCGAGCGCGACGGCGTCTATGCCGTGGACGCCCAGCGCTGCATCGGCTGCGGTGCCTGCACGGTGGTCTGCCCGACCGATGCGATCACGCTCGTTCCGCGTCCCCGCGCCGAGCGCACCACCCCTCCGAAGGACATCGTCGCCTGGTCGTTCCGTCGCGCCACCAACCGCTCGGGTTTGCTCCGCACCCTCGCTCAGTTCGGCGGTCTCACCGCGAGGATGGTCGCCTCCCGCCGCGCCCAGACCCGGGACGCGTAACCCTCCGCCCTTCATGCGCCTCCGCGGCTGTCTCCGCCAGCGTCGGCGCCTGGGTCGCGCGCCCGCACCTAGGTGTGCAATAGACTCACTCTCGATTTGTGTTATGGTTCATCAGGGGATCTCAGACGGCGTGGGGGCAGAAAACCTTGTCGAGCGCCTCGCGGCGCACCGGACGCTTGCGGCGGCACCGCGCGCCGAACTGGCGTGGGTGGCGTCGCATGGGCAGTTGATCGAGTTTCCGGCCGGCCACACATTGTTTCGAACAGGCGAGCCGATCGTCGAGTTGTATGTAGTGTTGGCCGGGCGCTTTTCGATCCGCGTTCACCGGGGCTCCGGCTGGCGCAAGGTGATGGAGTGGCGCAGCGGCGACGTGAGCGGCCTGCTCCCCTACTCGCGATTGACGGCCACGCCCGGCGATACTCGCACCGACGAGCCAACCGAAGTGGTCTCGGTCCACCGTGACCTCTTCCCCGAAATGACCCGCGACTGTCACGAGCTGACCGCGATCCTGGTGCACGTTATGCTGGATCGCGCCCGCCACTTCCGGTCGAGCGATCTCCACGACGAAAAGCTGGCCTCACTCGGGCGGCTGGCGGCCGGTTTGGCACACGAGCTGAACAACCCGGCGTCGGCGGTCGCACGCAGCGCCGAAGTGCTCCTCGAGCGTATGCCCGCGGCCGAAGCGGCCTTCCGCGCGCTCGGCGGCGTTCGCCTGTCGCAGGCCGAGCTGGCGGCGTTCAACGAGCTGTGCGAACGGTGCCTGGCAGAAGGCCCCCAGCAGCTGCGGTCGCCCCTCGAGCAGGCCGAAAGAGAGGAGGCGCTCGGTGTGTGGCTGGAGCGCCACGGCCTCGACCGCGCGGCCGCTGAGAGCTTGGCCGAGACCGGCCTAGCCCTCCCGGCGCTTGACGCCGGGGCACGAGCGCTTGGCGCCGAGGCGCTCGGCGCCGCGCTCCCGGCGCTCGCCGCCTCATGCGGCACCCGGCGGCTGGCCTCGGACATCCAGCGCGCCGCGAGCCGTGTTCACGAGCTGGTGGCCGCGGTCAAAGGTTTCACGTACATGGACCAAGCGGCGATACCGAAGCCCGTGGATCTCGCCCGCGGCCTGAGCGACACGCTGACCATCCTGAGGGCGAAGGCCAAGTCGAAGTCGGTGCGATTGCGCGCGGAGGTGGAGCCAGACCTGCCGACCGTCGACGGATTTGGCGGCGAGCTCAACCAGGTCTGGTCCAACCTCATCGACAACGCCATCGACGCGGTTGGCGACGGTGGCAGCGTGGAGGTTAGCGCCCGCCGCCAGGACGGCGCGGTCGTGGTGCGGGTGGTAGACGACGGTCCGGGCATTCCGCCGGAGGTCCGCGAGCGGATCTTTGAGCCCTTCTTCACCACCAAGCCGCAGGGCGATGCCACCGGCCTCGGCCTTGCCATCGCGAGAACCCTGGTCGGCCAGCACGAAGGAGAGATCGAGGTCGAATCGCGGGCCGGCCGCACGGAGTTCCGCGTGACCCTGCCGGCGGGCGCACCCGCCGTGTCTCCTGGTTAGAAAGAGGAGGTTGGTAATGCCCAAGTTTCTGATCGAGGTGCCGCACAAAGAGGAGGCCGTCGAATGCGCCAAGGTCGTGAAGATCTTCCTCAGCAGCGGCTCGCACTTTCTGACGAACGCCGAATGGGGTTGCTTCGACGGAGACCACCACTGCTGGATGATCGTCGACGTGAACGACAAGCAGGAGGCGGTCGGCATCGTGCCGCCCGGGCTACGCGCACAGGCCCGCATCGTCCAACTGAACCGTTTCACCATGGAAAAGATCGACGCCATCCTCCAGCAGCACGGAGGCTGAAGAGAGGAGCCGGGGGCAGCGGTGACAAAGCCGATCCTCCTGACGGTCGACGACGACCCGGAGGTTCTCGCCGCGATCGAGCGCGACCTGCGCGGGCACTATCGCAACGACTACCTGGTGCTCAAGGCGCGCTCCGGCGAGGAGGCCCTCAAGGCGGCGGTCGAGCTGCAACAGCGCGGCAAAGCGATCGCCCTTTTCCTGGTCGACCAGCGGATGCCCGGCATGACCGGCACCGAGCTGCTCGCCGAGTTGCGAAAGCTCTTCCCCGAGGCGCGCAAGGTGCTCCTCACCGCGTATGCCGACACCACGGCGGCAATCGCCAGCATCAACGAGATCGGTCTCGATCACTACCTGCTCAAGCCCTGGGATCCGCCGGAAGAGCGGCTCTATCCGGTCCTCGACGACCTGCTGGCCGAGTGGAAGGCACAGGCGCGGCCAGCCTACGACGGCATCCGGGTCGCCGGCGCCCAGTGGTCGCGCCAGTGCTACCAGGCGAAGGAGTTTCTGGCACGCAATCACGTGCCATACCAGTGGCTCGACATCGACCGCGAAGCGCCGATCGGCGAGCTGGTCCTGCGACTGACGGGGAGCCTGACTCGCCTGCCGGTAGTCCTCTTCCCCGACGGTACCCACATGATCGCGCCGACACACCTCGAGCTGGCGGTAAAGGTGGGACTGCCGACGCAAGCGGAGGGGAAATTCTACGACCTGGTGATCGTCGGTGGGGGCCCGGCCGGGCTGGCCGATGCTGTCTATGGCGCGTCGGAGGGCCTCACCACCCTGTTGATCGAGCAGCACGCTCCGGGAGGTCAGGCGGGCACAAGCTCGCGCATCGAGAACTACCTCGGGTTTCCCGCCGGCGTGACGGGTGCCGACCTCGCGCAGCGCGCCGCCACACAGGCGCGCCGCCTGGGCGCCGAATTGCTGACCGCTCAGGAGGTCGTGGGACTGCGGCGAGAGGATCCCTACCGGGTCATACGGCTGGCCGACGGCACGGAAGTGCGGTGCTACGCCGTCCTGCTGGCGACAGGCATGGCGGTCAGGACGTTGGATGCGCCGGGGATCGAGCGCCTGCTCGGAGCCGGGGTCTACTACGGCGCTGCAACCACTGAAGCTGCGGTCTATCGCGATCAGGACGTGTGCATCGTGGGCGGCGCCAACTCGGCGGGCCAGGGAGCTGTCTTCTTTGCGCGCACCGCGCGACGGGTCACGATGCTGGTGCGCAGCACCGGCCTCGAAACCTCGATGTCGCAGTACCTGATCGAGCGCATCGCCGCGTTGCCCAACATCACCGTGCTGCCGTACATCGAGGTCCGGGAGGCGCGCGGGGATGGGCATCTCGACGAGGTCGTGGTTCGACACCTCGACAGTGGTGAGGAGAGCGTTCTGGCGTGCGCCGCGCTGTTCCTCTTCGTCGGCGCCGCGCCGCGTTCCGAGAGGTTCGCCGGGCTCGTCGAGTGCGACGACCGCGGCTTTATCCTCACCGGCCCGGATCTGCCGCGCAACGGCAACCGGCCGCGAGGTTGGACGCTCGATCGCGATCCCTTGCTGTTCGAGACCAGCGTGCCCGGCGTCTTCGCCGCCGGCGACGTTCGTGCGGGTGCAAACCGCCGCGTCGCCGCCGCCGTCGGTGAGGGGTCGGCGGCAATCTACTCGATCCAGCGTTACCTCGAAACCGTCTAAACCACGCGGCACCCTGAAAGCCCGCCTCGATGCGCCCCGCTTCTCTCGTCGAGGCCTTTACCCTTTCGACGAGCCATGAAACGTAATCGGGTGGCCCGGAAGCCGCCCGAGCAGTTCTTTGCGTTCGTTTTGCGCCAGTTGGCGGCCGCCGCCACCGGCGAACTCTCGACCTGGCCTTCGCCCCTGTGACCGGCGTCGCGCGGCCGCGGCTCTTTGGCGCCGCCATTGCCCGGCCGCGGACATTTGCGTGCTACCGTGCCTGCATCCGCGGGTTGCCAAACCGAGCGAGTTAGGTGGCAAGGCCACCCCAGGGGGTGCGGATGAAGACGATTATGGATCTGATGGCGGAGCGCAAAGGCGTTCGCCGGTTCACTCCGGAGTCTCCGCCTCGCGAGCTCCTGCAGGAGCTGATTGCCGCGGCCGTCACGGCATTGTCGTCCACCAGCCAGCCGCCGTGGCGGTTTCTCGTCGTCACCAACAAGAAGATGATCAAGCAGCTGGCCGCGGCGGCCCGTCGCGCCCTCGAACGCATCGAAAAACGCGTCAAACCGGATCTCTTCGGACCGTACTACCAGCGCACTGCCCCGTTCTCTCAGATCGAGAGCGCGCCGGCTCTGGTCGTCCCGACCTACCGTCACGTCGGGGTCGTCTCTCCGTTCCTCGGTCGGCCCCTCGCGCGCCGGGACGCCGAATCGGTGGCCAAAGTGGAGGAGCTCTCCGGTCTCGTGAGCGCGGTGCTCGCCCTCCAGAACCTGCTGCTTGCCGCGCACGCCTGTGGGCTCGGGGCAGTTGTGATGATCGAGCCGCTCGTCGCGCTTCCGGCGATAGACGAGCTTCTTGCCGTGCCGCTCTCCTGGCACGTGGCGGCCCTGGTGGCGGTGGGCTACCCGGACGAGACCACAGAGCCGCCGCCACACCCGCCGGTCGGGAGCGTCATGGTCTGGCTGGATTGAGTTCGGCCGCAGGCTTGCGAGCCCTCGTGAGAACAGCCAGGCAACAACGCCTCGGCGTGGGACCCTGCGCGCCTCTGGCGCTCGGGTAGGGCCCTGCGCCGATACCGGGAGCCGCCATGAGAAAACGGGCGGTACCCAGGGCGCCCGACGAGTCTGACGTTTCCTTGCTTGGGCCGGCCGGCAGGCGCCGCTATCGGCGAGCCTTTGACCTGGCCCCGGCCTTCCCCTTCGGCGCCGCCTTCTTTTTGGCCGTCGGCTTCTTCGCGCCGGGCCTGGCACTCTGCCTCGGCTTGAGCGTTGCCTTCGCCTTCGCAGCACCCTTGGGCTTGCCGGCGACCGACTTCGATCCTCGTGGGTGGGTAAGCTGAGCCTGTGCCGCCGCCAACCGCGCGATCGGCACGCGGAACGGCGAGCAGGAGACGTAGTTCATCCCCACGATGTGGCAGAACTCGACCGAGTTGGGCTCGCCACCGTGTTCGCCACAGATCCCGACCTTGAGATTCGGCCTGGTCGCGCGGCCGAGCTTGATTCCCATGTCGACGAGCTGCCCCACGCCTTCCCGGTCGAGGATCTGGAACGGGTCTACAGGCAGGAGCTTCTTCTCGACGTAGTCCGGTACGAAGCCGCCGATGTCGTCGCGCGAGAATCCGAACGTCATCTGGGTGAGGTCGTTGGTGCCGTACGAGAAGAACTCGGCGGTGCCCGCGATTTTGTCCGCGGTTAGTGCCGCTCGCGGGATCTCGATCATCGTCCCGTACATGTGCTCGATCCTCTTGACCCCGTATTTGGCGCATACCTCGTCGTGGATACGCTTCGCGATCGCCTTCTGATGGTCGAGCTCGGAGACCAGGCCGACCACAGGGACCATGATCTCGGGGAAGACCTTCTTCCCCTCACGCGTCAGCTCGACAGTGGATTCCAGGATGGCGCGGATCTGCATCTCCGAGATCTCGGGGAAGGTGACGCCTAGACGCACGCCCCTGTGGCCCATCATTGGGTTGGACTCGTGCAGGTCGTCGGCGCGCTTGGTGAGCTCCCCCGCGTTGATGCCGAGCGCCTCGGCGAGCCTGGCTCGCTCGTCAGGGTTGTTCGGCACGAACTCGTGCAGCGGTGGGTCGAGGAGGCGGATGGTCACCGGCAGCCCGTCCATGACCGCCAGCGTCGCCTTGATGTCTTTCTTGACGAACGGGTAGAGCTCGCTGAGTGCGGCGCGCCGCTCGGCTTCGGTCGAGGAGACGATCATCTTGCGCAGAAGGAACAGCGGCTGCTCGGAGTCCTTGCCGTAAAACATGTGCTCGGTACGAAAGAGGCCGATCCCCTCGGCGCCAAACTCGCGCGCCTTGGCAGCGTCGTCCGGCGTGTCTGCGTTGGTGCGGACGTTGAGCGCGCGGAACCCGTCCGCGAGCCTCATGAACTGCCGGAAGCGCGGGTTCTCGGTTGCGTCCATCATCGCCAGCGCCCCAGCGTAGACGTGCCCTCTTGTTCCGTTGAGCGTCAGAACGTCTCCCTCCTTGAACAGCCGCCCGCCCACCTTGATCGTCTTGCGATGTACGTCCACGACCAGCCCCCCCGCCCCGACGATGCAGCACTTCCCCCACCCGCGGGCGACGAGCGCCGCGTGCGAGGTCATCCCGCCGCGAGCCGTCAGAATCCCGACCGAAGCCCGCATTCCCTCAACGTCCTCGGGGTTGGTCTCTTCACGCACGAGGAGCACCTTCTTGCCCGTCTTGGTCCAAGTCACCGCGTCGGCGGCCGTGAACACCATCTGCCCCACCGCCCCGCCTGGCCCGGCGGGGAGACCCTTGGCGATCAGCTCAGCCCCCTTCTCGGCCGCGGGGTCGACGATGGGATGCAGAAGCTCTTCGAGCTGCGCTGGCGCCACGCGCATTACGGCTTCTTCCTTGGTGATGAGCCGCTCCTTTAGCATGTCCATCGCCATGTTGAGAGCGGCGGTGCCGGTCCGCTTGCCGACGCGGCACTGCAGCATCCAGAGACGCCCCTCCTGGATCGTGAACTCAATATCCTGCATGTCGCGGTAGTGCTTCTCGAGCGTGCGGCGGATCTTGTCGAGCTGGTTATAGACCCCGGGCATCGCTTTCTGGAGCGACGGCAGGTGCCTGTTCTGCTCGTTCTTGGTGTCCTCGTTGAGTGGGTTCGGGGTGCGGATCCCCGCGACCACGTCTTCGCCCTGAGCGTTGGGCAGCCACTCGCCGTAGAAGCGGTTCTCACCGGTCGCCGGGTTGCGCGTGAACGCCACCCCGGTCGCCGAGGTCTCGCCCATGTTTCCGAACACCATGGCCTGGACGCTCACAGCCGTGCCCCACTCGTTCGGGATGGCCTCGATGCGCCGATACGAGACCGCACGCTTTCCATTCCACGATGCGAACACCGCGCCGATCCCGCCCCACAGCTGCTTCCAGGGATCCTCGGGGAACTCCTTGCCCAACACCTCGCGGACCCGCACCTTGAACTTCGCGATGAGCTCCTTGAGCTCGGCCTCGGTGAGGTCGGCGTCCGTGGCCCGCCCACGCCTCTCCTTCATCTCGTGGAGCATCCGGTCGAGCTGCTGGCGGATCCCCCTGCCCTCGGCCGGCTCGATGCCTGCGGCCTTCTCCATGACGACGTCCGAGTACATCATGATCAGGCGCCGGTAGGCGTCGTAGACGAAGCGCGGGTTGTTGGTCCTCGCGATGAGCCCGGGGATCGTCTTCGAGCACAGCCCGACGTTGAGAACCGTCTCCATCATCCCCGGCATCGACCTGCGGGCGCCGGAGCGCACCGACAGGAGCAGCGGGTCGGCCGCGTCGCCGAACTTGGCGTCCATGATCCTCTCGACCTTGCCCAGCGCCTTCTTCACGTCGGCCTCGAGCATGTCGGGGTACGAGCGGCCATGCTCGTAGTAGTGAGTGCAGACCTCGGTCGTGATGGTGAAGCCGGCAGGCACCGGAATCCTCAGATTCGCCATCTCCGCGAGGTTGGCGCCCTTCCCCCCGAGCAGGTTCTTCATCTCTGCGCGGCCATCCGCCGCCCCACCGCCGAAGAAGTAGACCAGCTTGCGATTCGCCACGTTCATCCTCCCCTTTCAAGAGCGGGCCGGAGCCCACCCGCGGGCGGCCACGCCCGCTACCGTGCAACCTCACTGGCTCATGGAGCCGAAAGCCTCGATACGTCGGCCAGGCGCAGGAAAACCTTCTCGACGCGGCCCAGCAGCGCCAGGCGCGCCGCCCGCAGGTCCTTGTCTTCACAGATGACCAGCACGTCCGTGAAAAACGTGTCGAGCGGCGCCGCGAGTCCTGCGAGCGCCCGCAGCCCCATCTCGTGATCCCCGCGCTCGACCGTCCGCTGGACCTCCTTCTCGGCCCTGGAGACGGCTGCCAGCAGCTCCTTCTCGGCCGGTTCGCGCAGAAGCTGGCCCATGAAGCGCCCCTCACCGCTCTTGGAGACCATGTTTCGCACCCGCTTGAACGCCACCGCCAGGGAGCCGAACACCTCCTCCCCGCGCACGGCCTCCAATGCCCGGGCGCGCGCAACGTCGTCGGGGACGACACCCCAGCGTGCGGCCAGCACCGCGTCCGCGACCTCGGGCTTCACACCGGCCGCCGTCGTGAGGTAGTAGCGCACGCGTTCCTCCAGGAAGTCCAGCAGCGCCGCAACGGCCGCGTCCATCTCGCCGGTCACCGTGTCCTTGCGGAGAAGGAGCGCCCGGTGTGTCGCCTCCTGCAGGTCGCAGCGCAACGGGGCCTCCGCGGCGATACGCACCACTGCCAGCGCCGCGCGCCGAAGGGCAAACGGGTCCTTGCTCCCCGATGGGATCTCCCCTGCGCCGAACATCCCCGCCAGAGTGTCCAGGCGATCCGCCACGCCAACGATGGCCGCAAGCGGGCCACGGGGAAGGGCACCCTCCAGGCCGACCGGCACGTACTGGTCGGCGACCGCGTGCCAGACCTCCTCCGGCTCGCCGCCGAGCCGCGCGTAGATTCCGCCGATCACGCCCTGAAGCTCCGGGAACTCGCCGACCATGGAGGTCGTGAGGTCGAGCTTGAGGAGGGAGCACGCGTGCGCGATCAGCTCCGGAGCGAGGCCGAGTTCGGCAGCCTCGGCGAGGGACCCGGCGAGCGCCTCGACCGCCTTGGACTTCTGCGCGAACGTCCCGACCTTCTGGTGAAACATCACCTTGGCGAGTGCCTCGCGCCTGGACGCGAACGGCTTCTTGCGGTCCTGACTGAAGAAGAACGCGGCATCGGCGAGGCGCGCACCCGCCACCCACTCGTTGCCGCGACGCACGTGGCCCTCGGGGTCGTCCGGGCGATCGCAGACAGCGAGGAAGTACGGCGCCACCGCGCCGTCCCGCACCAGCACCAGGCACTTCTGGTGGTGGCGCAGGGTGGTGACCAGTACCTCGTCGGGCAGATCAAGGAAACGCCCGGCAATCTCCCCGCGCAACAGGCCCGGACACTCCACGAGCTCCGCCATCTCAGCCAGCAGCGCGGGGTCTGGCCTGACCTCGCACCCCACCTCGGCTGCCAGCGACCCTGCGCAGCCCTCGATGGTGCGGCGGCGCTCCTCCGGGTCCAGCACCACCCCGGCCTCCGCCAGCAGGTGCTCGTACGCGGCGAATCCCTTCACGCCCCTGACATCGATGCGACCGGGGCTTGTGACCCGGTGGCCGACCGTGCTGCAGTTGGAGCCGACGCCGAAGAGAGACACGGGAACCTTTTCGGTGAAGGCACCCTCGCCGAACAACGCGACGATCTTGTGGACGGGGCGCACGAACGTGTGCTCCCCGCTCCCCCACCGCATCGCCTTGGGCACGTGCAGCTCGGGGATGATCCGCTCGCAGATCTCGCCGAGCACCTCGGGGGTCGGCCTGCCGGGCATTTGCTTCGTGGCCGCCACGACCTCGCCCTTGGGGCCCTGGGCCACGCGCAGGCTGTCCACCGAGACTCCCAGTCCCTTCGCGAAACCGAGTGCCGCAGGTGTCGGCGAGCCGTCGTTCGAGAACGCGGCGCGAACCGGTGGCCCGAACACTTCCTCTTCGCGGTCCGGCTGCATTGCCGGCAGGCCCGCGGCGTGCACAACGATGCGGCGCATGGTGGAGGCCACTCGGACCGTGAAGCCCTGGTAGCCGGCCCCGGCAAGCTCGCTGGCGAAATTCTCGGTGAGCTGCTCGCGAATCGAGGGGAGGGCGTTTGCCGGGATCTCCTCGCAAAGGAGCTCGAGCAGGAACTCTCCGGTCATGACCGGCTCCCCGGCTCGCCTTCGTCTCTCTTGCTCCGCGATGAGCCCCCTCGTTTCCGCCCACCCGAGCCCCCATGCGGGGTGGCCGCCCGCCCGTTCCCCGCGTTCCCTCGGTTGCGAGGCGCGGCGTTGCCCTTCTGGGCTTCGTTGTCCTGGCGATGGAGGAGCGGGAACGAGAGCCGTTCCCGCTGGGCGATGTACGCCCGGGCGCAGCGCTGGGCTATCTTCCGCACACGCCCGATGAGCGCGACCCGCTCGGTCACGGCGATCGCGCCACGCGCGTCCAGGAGGTTGAAGAGGTGCGACATCTTGAGCGCGGCCTCGAGGGCCGGGATCACCAGAGGCTCCTCCTGCTCGAGGCACCGCCCCGCCTCCCGCTCCCAGTCCTCGAACTGGCGCCGGAGCATATCGACGTCGGCGACGTCGAATGCGTAGCGGGACAGCTCCACCTCGTCCTGATGCCGGACCTGCCCGTACGTGAGTCCCCCGCCCCATTCCATCTCGAAGCCCGAGTTCTTTCGCTGCAAGAACATCGCGATGCGTTCCAGGCCGTAGGTGAGCTCCGCCGAGATCGGCTGCAGGTCGAGACCGCCGGCCTGCTGGAAGTAGGTGAACTGCGTGATCTCCACGCCGTCAAGGAGGACCTGCCAGCCGACGCCCCAGGCCCCCAGGGTCGGGGACTCCCAGTTGTCCTCCTCGAAGCGCACGTCGTGGACGGCAGGCTCGACGCCGAGGGCGGCCAGCGAGGCCAGGAAGAGCTCCTGCACGTTTTCGGGAGCGGGCTTCAGGATGACCTGCATCTGAAAGTGCTTGCCGAAGCGGAAAGGGTTCTCCCCGAAGCGGGCGTCGGCAGGGCGCCGAGAGGGCTGCACGTACGCCACCCGGTACGGCTCGGGCCCGAGAACGCGCAGGAACGTCTCAGGATGCATGGTCCCGGCCCCGACCTCGAGGTCGTAGGGCTGCTGGACAACGCATCCTTGCTCGCCCCAGTAGCGCGAGAGGGTGAGAATAAGTGACTGCAAATCCACTAGTTACCGCCTTTGGCGCCGCTGCGGGCACGCACGGTCGTGCAGTCTATCACGAGGTTGGCTGCCTCGCGCGGCGTGGGCACTCGATCCCGCGCTGCGATGGGCGGGGGTCACCCCCACCCAACGGAACCGGTTCGGATCAAAGGGTCTCGACGCTGACATTCACGAGCGGATCGACGAGTGACTTGGGGATGAGCGCGGGCCAGTACGCGACGACCTCCTGCGGCTTGGGGCGGCCGCCGGCAAAACCGGTAACCCCCGGCGGGCCGGCGGTGACCAGTGGCGCAAGCTCGTAGCCGAACCGGGCCACCGCGGCGCGGTCCGGACCGCGAACCGCCAGGTGCAAAGCCACCTCGGGCGGGTCCGCACCGACGTCTCCGAGGCCCGGGTGGCAGGCACCGGTGCCGAGGATCTCAATGACGCGGTCCTCGTCGGCAAAACTGACACCCGCCTTCGCAAGCCGCCGCCAGACGACATCGGCCGCGAGGCGCGCCTTTTCCACCGCTCGCGGCCCCGAGATCACGAGTTGGCCCGATGCCTTCCACCCGTCCTGATAGGAGGCCGAGACCTTGTAGAACGCCGTGCGGGGGAGACCTTTGATGCCGTGCACGCGAACGCGGTGCTCCCCCTCCTGCTGCAGCTGCGCCGAGGCGAAGTCGGCCACGCAGTCCGGGGTGATGTACGCGCGCGGGTCGCCCATTTCGTAGACGAGCTGCTCCGCCACGGTCGCGGTCGTCACGAGGCCACCCGTGCCGGTGTGCTTGGTGACCACGAAGCTGCCGTCGGCCTCGCACTCGAGCACGGGGTAGCCCACATCCCAGAGGTCAGGCACCTCCCACCAGCGGGAAAAGTTGCCACCCGTGGCCTGCGCGCCGCACTCGATGACGTGGCCGGCCACGGTACCGGCGGCCAACAGGTCCCAGGCGTCCTCCGGCCATCCGAATTCATGCACGAGTGGACCGAGCGCCAGCGAGGTGTCCGTGATGCGGCCGGCAAGGACGATCTGGGCCCCCTGGTCGAGGGCGGCGGACACCGGGCGAGCGCCCAGGTACGCGTTGGCCGAGAGCACCTTGTGCCTCACCTCGCACAGTCGCTTCCCCGTCTCCATGTGCTCGAGGTGGTGCCCGGCCCCGCAGAGCTCGCCGATCCTCGGGAGCAGATCGTCGCCCTCGATCACGCCGACCTTCAGCCCCGAGATGCCGAGCTCCCGTGCAACCCGGAAAACCTCCTCGCGGCAGGCGGGCGGGTTGAGGCCGCCGGCGTTGGTGACGACCTTCACGCCCCGTTCGGCGATCACCGGGAGCGCACGACGCAGGAGGGCGATAAAGTCTGCCGCGTAGCCCTTGTGGGGGTCGCGCAGCCGCTGCCGCATCATGATCGAGAGCGTCACCTCGGCGAGGTAGTCCAGACCCAGGTAGTCGAGCGGACCGCGAGTGAGCAGCTCGAGCGGCGCGTCGATGCTATCCCCCCAGAACCCCTGCCCGTTGCCGATGCGAACTACCCTGCCCATGGCTCCCCCGCGCGGTCAGTGTATCCCGGACCATTCACGAAGCTACCCGTTGCCTGCTTTCCCCTTGCCGGGACCGTCGACACGAGGTAACGTCGAAACGCGAGCCCTGAGGGTTTGGGGCCACAACGGGCGGGGGGAGGCCACAATGAGGGTCGGCATCGTCGGCTATGGCGCCTACATTCCACGGCGGCGCATCCGTCTTGGGGAGATCGCCGCCGTCTGGGGCGCCGATGCCGCCACGTACGAACGCGGCCTGGAGCTGCACGAAAAGTCCGTCCCGGCTTCGGACGAGGACACGGTCACGATGTCCGTCACCGCGTCACGCCGGGCGCTGGCGCGGGCGAAGATTGACCCGTCCTCCATCGGTGCGGTCTATGTTGGCTCGGAGTCGCACCCGTACGCCGTGAAACCTTCGGGTACGATCGTGGCCGAGGCCCTGGGCGCCACGCCGGCGGTGCACTGTGCTGACCTGGAGTTCGCCTGCAAGGCCGGGAGCGAAGGGATGTTCCTTGCGGCAGCGCTCGTCAAATCAGGCGAGGTCCAACACGCCCTCGCAGTTGGCGCCGACACCTCGCAGGGGGCTCCCGGGGATGCACTCGAGTACTCCGCAGCGGCCGGGGCAGCGGCGTTCATCTTCGGAAGCTCGAACCTCGTTGCCACGCTCGAGGCCCAGGTCTCGTTCATGACCGACACTCCCGACTTCTGGCGACGCGAGTACATGCGCTACCCTCGCCACGCCGGCCGCTTCACCGGCGAGCCCGCATACTTCAAGCACACCCTGGGGGCCACCCGCATGTTGCTCGAGAAGACCGGCCTGCAGCCGAAGGATTTCGCCTTTGCCGTCTTCCACCAGCCCAACGGAAAGTTTCCGATGCGCGCGGGAAAGCTGGCGGGCTTCCGCCGCGAGCAACTGGAGGCAGGGTGGCTCTCGCCGTGGCTCGGCAACACCTACTCCGGTGCCTCGCCGATCGGATTGACGGCGATCCTCGACCAGGCCAGGCCAGGCGACCGCATCCTCATGGTCTCGTACGGTTCCGGCGCGGGGTCCGACGGCTTCGTGTGGACCGTGACCGAGCGCATCGATGAGGTGCGTGCCGCGGCTCCTGCCACCCGCGACCAGCTCGACAACGGGAAGCTGTACGTGTCCTACGGCACGTATGCCAAGCTGCGGGGCAAGATCCGCATGGGCGAGTGAGGGGGGAGACCATGCGAGACGTCGCAATCGTTGGAGTTGGGCTTTCCAGGTGGGGCGAGGTGTGGGACGCCTCGCTCCGGACGTTGTGGACCGAGGCGGCGCTGGCGGCGCTCGACGACGCGGGCCTCGACCGCGTCGACTCGATCACGGTCGGCAGCATGACCCCGGGCCTGTTCGTCGGCCAGGAGCACCTGGGTGCCCTGCTGGCCGATGAGCTGGGCATGGCCGGCGTGCCTGCCACCCGGGTGGAGTCCGCCTGCGCATCCGGAGGGGTGGCCCTCAAGGTCGGCTTTGCCGAGGTGGCGGCGGGGCTCGCGGACATCGTTCTGGTGACCGGCGTCGAGAAGATGACCGACGTCTCGGGCGACGAGTGCACGGCTGCGCTTGCCGCCGCCGCCGATGCGGAGCTGGAGGTTTTCTACGGCGCCACCTTCCCCGGCCTGTACGCGATGATGGCGCGCGCACACATGGCTCGCTGGGGAACGACGCGCGAGCAGCTCGCAATGGTCGCCGTGAAGAACCACCGTCATGGAGCGCTCAACCCGCACGCCCAGTACCGCCAGGAGATCACGGTCAAGGACGTGATCGAGGCCGCCAAGGTCGCGGAGCCGCTGACCATTCTTGACTGCTCCCCGATCACCGACGGCGCCGCTGCGCTCGTGTTGGCCGAGATCGGCGTTGCACGCAAGTTGGCGAAGGGCCGCCCGATCGTTCGGGTCGCTGGCGTCGGTCAGGCTACCGACCGCATCGCCCTCCAGTCGCGCGCCGATCTGACAACGCTGCCGGCCACGACGCTGGCCGCTCAGCGCGCGTTCAAGATGGCGGACAAGGGGCCGGCGGACGTCCATCTCGCCGAGGTCCACGACTGCTTCACGATTGCCGAGATCGTCGTGGTCGAAGCCCTCGGGCTCTGCAAGCCGGGCGAAGGGGGTTGCCAGGCCTCCTCGGGCCGAACTGCCCTGGGTGGGGAGTTGCCAGTCAACCCATCGGGCGGCCTCAAGTCCAAGGGGCACCCGGTGGGTGCCACCGGCGTTGCCCAGGCGGTCGAGATCACAACGCAGCTGCGAGGTGCCGCCGGGAAGCGCCAGGTGAAGGGCGCCCGCGTCGGCCTCACCCAGAACATGGGCGGCACCGGAGCATCCACCGTTGTCCACATCCTGGAGGTGGCCTCATGAGCACGCTCAACCCGGCCCGCGTGGCGCGCGAGTTCCCCTCGCGTTACCGCCTCGAGGCGGCACGCTGTGATGCGTGCGGTGCGGTCTCCTTCCCCCCGCGCCTCGTGTGCCCGTCGTGCCGCGGGCGGAAGTTCAAGGTGGTCCCGCTCCAGCCCGAAGGGAAGGTGCTGACCTGGACGGTGATCCACGTCGGCCCCTCGAGCCATAAGCACGAGGTCCCGTACGCCCTCGCTGTCGTCGAGCTGGCCGACGGCGTACGCATCACCTGCCAGATCGCCGACGTCGATCCCGCCCAGGTGGCGGCCGGGATGCCGGTGCGGCTCGAGTTCCGGCGCATCCAGGAGGACGGCGAGGCCGGAGTGATCGCGTACGGCCACAAGGCCGTCCCGGCGTAAGGCCCAGCGCACGCGGCGCAGGGACTCCAAACTAGACGCCGCCTGCACGGATGGCGTACAAACGGTTGGGGAATCAAAACGACCGGAACTCATTCGCATGGCGGCTCGTGCGGTATTGAGTCGCTAGTGGAGGAGACCATGGTACGGCAGGCAGGTGCGGCCGTTGGCATGCTGTTCTTTGCGCACGTAGCGGCGGCGCAGTTCGGACAGCAGGGGAACAAGCTGGTCGGCACAGGCGCCATCGGGTACGCCCGACAGGGCCAGTCCGTGGCGATCTCGGCTGACGGCAACACTGCGATCGTCGGCGGTAATCGCGATAACTCCAGGGTCGGCGCCGCCTGGGTGTTCACGCGCACTGGAAACGTGTGGTCACAGCAGGGCAGCAAGCTGGTTGGTTCGGGCGCCGTCGGGGCCGCTCAGCAGGGCTTCTCGGTGGCGATCTCGGCGGAGGGCAACACTGCCATCGTCGGCGGGCCCGAGGACAACTCCGGTGCCGGTGCCGCGTGGGTGTACACACGTAGCGGGGGTGTGTGGTCGCAGGAGGGGAGCAAGCTGGTCGGCACGGGCGCCATCGGGGCTGCCCAGCAGGGCTACTCGGTGGCGATCTCGGCGGATGGGAACGTCGCTATCGTCGGCGGATACGCGGACAACTCTGGGGTTGGCGCCGCATGGGTCTTCAGCCGCAGTTTGGGGGTGTGGTGGCAACAGGGCAGTAAGCTGGTCGCTACAAACACCATAGGGGGTGCACACGGGGGCAGCTCGGTGGCGATCTCGGCGGATGGCAGAACCGTAGTCGTGGGCGCACATGGCGACAACTCCGGTGCCGGCGCTACGTGGGTGTTCACTCGCATAGGAGTGGTGTGGGCGCAGGAAGGCAGCAAGCTCGTCGGCACGGGCGCGGTTAGGGTTGCCGGGCAAGGCACCTCGGTGGCGATCTCGGCGGACGGAAACACGGCCATCGTGGGCGGCCCAAGCGATGCGTCCGCTATGACCCCTGATTACAGCGTCTCGGTCGGCGCGGCGTGGGTGTTCACGCGCAGCGGGGGGGTGTGGTCACAGCAGGGGAGCAAGCTGATCGGCACGGACGCCGTGTACGCCACGCAGGGCTGGTCGGTTGCGATCTCGGGCGATGGCAACACCGCCATCGTCGGCGGGCCTGGCTTCTGGTCCCAGACCAACGCCGCGTGGGTGTTTACCCGCAGCGGGGGGGTGTGGTCGCAGCAGGGCAGCAAGCTGGCCGGCACGGACGCCGTGTTTGCCCACCAGGGATGGTCGGTGGCGATCTCGGCGGACGGCAGCACCGCCATCGTCGGCGGCCCAGACGACAACTCCGAGGTCGGCGCCGCGTGGGTCTACTCGCTCCCCGCTTTCACCGCCTGGGTGCCAGTGGTGGCCCACAACCCCGGCCTCAACCAAAGCCAGTGGCGCAGCGCCCTCGGCCTGCTCAACACCGCCAGCGTCACGGCTAACGTGCAACTCGACTTCTTCAGCAGCGGCGGCGTCGTGACCAATACGACCTACGTGCCGACTGAAACGCAGTTGATCCTGACCGATGTGCTCGCGCAACTTGGCGCCAGCGGCCAGGGAGCCCTCGAGGTCCTCTCGGACCAGGCGCTCAAGGTCACCTCGCGCACCTACAACCAGGTCTCATCGGACGAAAGCTGCTATCCCAACGGCACGCAGGGACAAGACTATCCGACGCTTGTCGCCAGGGATGGCCTGGCGGCTGGGAGCAGCGCATACCTCGCCGGCCTGGTCGAGAACGCCTCCTACCGATGCAATATCGGTCTGGTGAACGCGGGCTCGGTCGCAGCGGCGGTGCTGGTGGAGCTCTACGACGGAGCCGGGACGAAGCTCACCGACTACACGGTGAGCCTGAATCCAGGCCAATGGAAGCAGGAGACGCAGCCCTTCAAGAACAGGGCGGGGCAGATGGCGATGGACCGTGGATACGCGAGAATCACGGTGCAGTCGGGATCAGGGGTGTTCGGGTTCGCCTCGGTGGTCGACAACATAACCAACGACCCAACCACAGTCGCCATGCAGCGGTAGCGGCAGTCCGTGCCGCCGGCTTAACGGCGGCTGCGCGCAGGGCGCAGCTAGAGTCGGGAGCTGCGCTCTCTGTTCATTCCCTGTACCGACTTCCCTCTACCCTCTC
>MEKI01000145.1:343-4765 GCA_001766905.1 Acidobacteria bacterium RBG_13_68_16 | reverse complement strand
CGACAGGTGGTTGAGGTAGCGCCAGCTCTGGACCCGCCGCTCGGTGAAATGCTCCCGCAGGCCGAAGAGCCAACCGGCTGCATCCTCCGGCGCAGGGTCTGTGACTTCCTCGAGCGTCAGCCTCGTCGCCCGCTGAAGCCATCGCGCGCCGGCGGCAGAGATCCTGACCGCCGAGCCGGCAGGGCGGTGCTCCTGGCAGGTGAAGCGCCTGTCGACGACGTCGTAAACCCTCGCACCGTCCGGCAGATTCACTGCGCACACCCCGCACCGGTCGAGCTCCGGAAAAACCCCTCCGAGCTTAAGGAACCAGAGCTCCGCGTAGTGCGCCACGCTCACGGGCTCGTGCCTGGCGAGCAGACAGCTCACACACCGGTCCACCAAGCGGAACGCGGCCTCGGCCCTCTGGCCCGGCGGGCAGTACAGGAGCGCAAGCTCTGCCACCACCTGACCGGCCGCCCACCCCGAAGGGTCGCTCGCCAGGGGGAACGCCGAACGCACAACCTCGGCCTCGTCCAGGGTGGCGAGCTCGGCGCCCGCGCGCTCGAAGTAGGTCACGCGGATGAGCGCCAGCGGCTCCATCGCGGTGGCCCGCGAGGAGCGGAGGGTCCGGGCCCGCCGCGCCACGATCCTCACCTGCCCGGAGCCGCGGGTCAGCAGCACCACCACCAGGTCCCGCTCCCGGAAAGGGTAGCGGGCAAGCACAAACGCCTCGTCACGCCGGCTCGGCATGGATGGCGGACGCCTCCCCCTCCCAGCCGGCCACGAGCGCGAGGAGCGCCGGCCCAAGCACCGCAGTCCGCCAGCGCCTCGTAAGACACGTGAGCAGGCCCTCCTCGCTGCGAGGCCGGCGGTCCACCACAAGCTCCAGCGCGCTTCGCGGCGCCAGCATGCCGGGCTCGAGTCCGAGCTCCTTGGCGACGGTGTCCCTTGTCGCCCTCGCCTGCTTGATACGCGCCTCACGCTCGCGGTCCACCTTGGCGCGCTGCCGGGGCTCGCGGGCTGGCGCCGGCGGAGGCTGCGTGAGGACCTTCATCATCTCGCGACCGTAACGTCGGACGGTGGCCCTTCCGACGCCGGGCACGGCGCCGAGCGCCTCCAGGTCAGCTGGCGGGTTCGAGGCCAGCTCGAGCAGGGCGTCCGAATGCAGGATGCGAAACGGCGGAACGTCGCGGGAGGCGGCCTCTTGCTCCCGCCATGTGTGGAGGGCAGCCACGCGATCCCGTGCCTCGCCGGCGAGCCTTCCGGCGCCCTTGATGCGCTCGAAGGCGAGCGGGTCGGGGGGCGGCGGCTCCCAGCTGACAGCCTCCAGGGCCACGCACTCCTCCTCCCACCATGCAAGCCGACCCAGAGCGGCCAGCCGCTCCGAGAGACGCCGACGCAGCAGCTCGAGGTACGCGGTGTCCGCCGCAGCGTAGGCGAGCAGCTCGGGAGTGAGCGGGCGCTTCCCCCAATCGGCCCTCTGGTGCCTCTTGTCCAGGACCACCGTGGCCTCCCGCTCGACGAGGGCCGCGAGCCCGGTCTGCCCCTCGCCCAGGAGCTGTGCGGCCACCTGAGTGTCCCGCAGCCGCACGACCCGGGCGCCCAGATCGCGGTGGAGTACCCGAAGGTCATAGTCCGCGCCGTGGAGCACTTTCTCCACCTCCGGGTCGGCGAGCATGTCTGCGAACGGGCGAAGGCTCTCGCGACCGAGCGCCAGCGGGTCGAGGACAACGTGCTCTCCGGAAAACGAGAGCTGGATGAGGCACAGCTTGTGGAAGTAGGAGTGGAGCGAGTCGGACTCGGTGTCCAGGGCGACCACCCCGGCGCCGGCCGCCCGAGCGCAGATCCGCGCCACGCCCGCAGGTTCGTCGACGAGCTGGGGCTGCAACTCCTGGTTTCCGGCCACCGGCGCGATGCTAGTCGGCGCACCGGGTCGGCGCAAGCCACAGACCGAAAGACGTTCGCGCGTTGGGCAGGCAGTTGCCTCTTGCGTGCGCCTGGGCAGGACCGGGCTCGGAAGGTGTGCTCCACGCTTGCCTTTCGGCCAACAGTCGCTTCCAGGGTCGGGCGTGGCTGCGTATGGATAACCGCTAGACTATGGTGATGGAAACGGTACTCCCGGGGTCCCAGCGCCGTGCCTAGGACCGTCGTTCCTCCGCTGCTCGGGCGTCACAACACGCGCGTGGCGCGCTTGCGGAGGCTCATCCAGCGCGAGGAGCGCGAGTTGACTGTTGTGGACGGGCTCAGGCTGGTGGAGGACCTGGCCACCCGGGGCGTCCCGATCGTCGAGCTGTTCACCGTCGAGGAGCACCTGGAGCGGCTGCGCTCGCATGACGTCCTGCGCGCTGTCGTCGAGGGTGGCCGGGCGTACTTGCTCGATCCCGCAACCATGGGCCACCTCGCGCCGACCCGGCAGACGCAGGGCGTCCTCGCCGTGGTGGCGGCGCCCGCGGGGCGCCTCCGGCCCGATGGCGTGGCCCTCTACCTCGACAGGGTGCAGGACCCCGGCAACGTCGGCAGTGTGATCAGGTGCGCCGCGGCGTTTGGAGCGTCAGGCGTGGCTTGCTCCCAGGGTTGTGCCGACCCGTTCTCCCCGCGGGCGGTGCGCGCCTCGGCGGGCCACTCCTTGGTGTTGCCGGTTCAGCCGGACGCAGAGTTCATGCCCCTCGCCGAGGGCTTCCGGCGGGCAGCGGGCGAGATCGTGGGTACCGTGGCCAGCGGCGGGACCCCCGTGCGGGAGTGGCACCCCCGCCGCCCGGTGCTGCTGGTCCTCGGCAACGAGGGGCAGGGGCTGGCCGAGGAGATCGCCAAGGCCTGTGCCCGGCTCGTCACGGTGCCCCTCACCGGCACGGTCGAGTCCCTCAACGTCGCGGTGACCGCCGGGGTGCTCCTGGCAACGCTTTCGGGGGTTGCCGGGTCGCCTATACTTGAAAGGCCGAGTCTCAAAGGGAGGCGGCGATGATACGACACCGCGATGTCGAGCAGCTGCAACAGCTCTCGCAGGCCCCGGGCCAGACCCTCACCGTGTACCTCGACATCGACCAGACCAACCCGGCCAACCGCAGGCGCCAGTTCGAGACCCGCCTCAAAGACCTCCTGAAACAGCTCAAGGCCGCTCACCGGGACGACAAGGAGCTCGCGGCAACGTGCAGCGAGGTCGAGGAGATCACGAAGAGCATCAAGCCCAGCGGCAGGACGCTGGTGCTCGCTCGGCACCGCAAGCTGGGCGTCACGTTTCGGAACGTGATCCGCATCGCGATGCCGTCCGGGGTCTACTGGACCAACGGCGCCTTCCTCCGGCCACTCCTGGAGGCGTTGGACGAGAACGAGCGCTTCGGAATCGTGCTCGTGGACCAGAAGCGTGCCCGCCTCCTGACGGTCTTCATGGGTGAGATCGAGGAGCACAAGGACCTGGTGTCTCAGATCCCGCCCCGTCCCGAATCCCCCTCGGCGGACAAGCTCCGCTCGCAGCCCCGCATGCAGCGTAGGCACGACGAGAGCGTGTCCTCCCACGTGAAGTTCGTGGCCCGGGAGTTCGGCAAACTGATGGAGCAGCTCGAGGTCGACAGGCTGATCGTCGGCGGCAACGTTGGTGTTGCCTCCGAGCTGGCCGGTGCCCTGCCCAAGCGGCTGCGCGGCCGGCTCGTGGAGGTGCTGCCGATCCCCGTTGCCGCCACCCCGGAGGAGATCCTCACCCGTGCCGGCGGCGTCCAGACGCGCCTCGAACGCGCCGAGGAGCTGGAGGTCGTCCGCGAGATCCTCAAGGAGGTGCGCAGGGGGGGCCGCGCGGTGGCCGGGCTCTCCGCCACCCTCGAGGCGATCAACGAGGGCCGCGTTTGGAAGCTCGTCTACCTCCAGGGCCTCAAGCTCGAGGGGGGTGTATGCAACACCTGCAACATGCTCTTCGACCCTGCGGACGAGCGTTGCCCCGTGTGCACCAGGAAGCTCGAGCGGGAGCCGCACATGGTGGACCGAATGGCGCGTACGGTTCTGGAGCGTGGCGGCCACGTCGACATGGTGCACGGGCCGGCCGCGGAGGCGTTGCGCGCGGTCGCCGAGGTCGCGGCGTTAATGCACTCCTGATCCGATTCCGCTACCAAGCGGAATCGGGTCACCCTGAGTCCTGTCCTGCACGGCAGGACGGGACGAAGGGTCTCACGGCATCCTGCCGACTCCCTTAAACTGTCCACAGTGATCGTGCCGGAGTGGCGAAATGGCAGACGCACGGGACTTAAAATCCCGGGTCCGAAAGGGCGTAAGGGTTCGAATCCCTTCTCCGGCACCAACTTACATGCCATGCGGAACTTCGGAATGGCTGCGGTGCAACCTCGGTGCACCCGGTCCGGGACCCTCAGAGAGGCGCGTCGGAATTCCCGGGACCGGCCGGTGGTATCCTTCAGACGGGTCGAGGGGAGCGTCCGTGACCGAATCAGTGCAGATCAC
>MEKI01000145.1:155-297 GCA_001766905.1 Acidobacteria bacterium RBG_13_68_16 | reverse complement strand
GCCGGCTGTCCGAAGCTCGATCTCTGGAGCCAGGGCCCGACGAAGGCTGAGGCACAGCGCTGCCTCGAGGAGGCCCTCGAACTTTGGGCGGAGGACTGCCTCGCTCGCGGTACGCTCGACCAGGCCCTGCGAGAGGTGGGCT
>MEKI01000145.1:0-131 GCA_001766905.1 Acidobacteria bacterium RBG_13_68_16 | reverse complement strand
CGCTCACGGGCCGCGAGGAAGCTGTGGTCGTCGTATCTCGCAAAGCTGACGATACGGTCATCGGTAGTGAGTTCCCACTCGAGCTGAAGATCCCCGCCTACCTGGCTGCAGCGCTACTTGAGTCGTCATCC
>MEKI01000144.1:22206-22428 GCA_001766905.1 Acidobacteria bacterium RBG_13_68_16 | reverse complement strand
ATGCAGCAACTTCCTGCCCAGAGTCGGTATCAGGACAAGCTGGCTCAGATAACCCGTGCAGCGGAACGAGCCGCGACGCTGACACAGCAACTGCTTGCGTTTGGTCGTAAGCAAGTGCTCGACATGAAATCTCTCGACTTGAATGCCGTCATCTCCGACTTCGAGACGATGCTGCGAAGACTCATCGGAGAGCAGATTGAAGTCAAAACGTTTCTCAAACCG
>MEKI01000144.1:21836-22021 GCA_001766905.1 Acidobacteria bacterium RBG_13_68_16 | reverse complement strand
CGTTACCGACACGGGTCGAGGGATGGACCAGCAGACGGTGGGTCGAATCTTCGATCCGTTTTTCACGACCAAGGAGAAGGGGGTTGGAACCGGCCTCGGGCTTGCCACCGTGTACGGCATTGTCAAACAGCATCGGGGGCACATAACAGTTTACAGCGAAGTAGGGCGAGGGACGACGTTCAAGG
>MEKI01000144.1:0-21812 GCA_001766905.1 Acidobacteria bacterium RBG_13_68_16 | reverse complement strand
CATTGGATGTGCCGACAGGAGGCGTCGCCGGCGCCGGGCCGACCGCGGGCCGCCCCCTTGCGGGCGGCGGCGGGGGAGGTGTCGGCGCCATGGGTGGCGCCGGCACGGTGGCAGCTTCTCCCAGATGGTCGAAGACCTCGAACTCAAACTCCGGCTCAGCTTCGGCCACGGGCGGCGTTGGGGCAAGCTGCAGACGTCGATCCAGGACCGCCACCTCGGGGTTGCCGGGATCGATGTCCTTCGCGAGTTTGAGGAAACCCCGCGCCTCCTCGGTCAGTCCGGCATCCAGTGCGTCCCTGACTCGCGTGATATGGGTCTGGATCTCCCCGCTCGCGCGAACACGCGCCTGCGCCTCGAGCGCCAACTGGCGGGCCTCGGTGTGGCCCGGCAGTTCCCGCAGGATGGACTGGGCGCGCGCCAGCGCGCCCTGAAAGTCACGCTGGGCGAAGGCCTGATGGGCCCTGACCAGCTCACCCTCGATGTCCATCCCGGTGTGAGCCGTCACCTCGCCGATGAGCTGCCCGAGGTCGACCGGGGAGCCGGCGGCGATTGCCTGCTCGAGGCGATTCGCCGGCGCGAACCGCGGGTCCACCTCGGCGATCGATCGGAGGATCGTGCGCGCTTCCTCGCTATGGCCTTCACGGTGGAGGCGCACGGCCTCCGCAAAGGCCGTGAGGACGCGCTGTTGAACAGCCGGGTCGAGGGAGTCGTCGCCAGGGTAAACCATCGGATTATGCTAGCGCCCTGCTTCGGCAGGGTCAACGCGAACGAAGCCCGAGGGCCCGCAGCTTGCGGTACAGATGCGAGCGTTCAAGCCCCAGCACCCGCGCCGCTTTCGACATGTTCCCCCCGCACTCCTCCACGACCCGCCCGACGTAGTCGCGCTCAAACCGCTCGCGAGCCTGGCGCAGCGTGACGAACGCGCCGTCCCCCCCGGGGCGGGAGCCCGCACGAAGGTCGAGCGCTACCGGGGTGATCTCCTGGTCGGGCACCATGATCATGAGACGCTCCACGAGGTTACGGACCTCCCGCACGTTGCCGGGCCAGTCGTAGGCCTTAAGGATCTCGATCGCTGCCGGGCTCACCCCCTTGGGCTTGACACCGGTGCGCCGCGCGAACTGCCGCATGAACTCCTCGACCAGCAGGGGAACGTCCTCTCGTCGCTGGTCGAGGCCCGGCACCCGGATCGGGATCACGTTGAGCCGGAACAAGAGGTCCTGGCGGAAGCGGCTTGCGGCTATCTCGTCATCCAGGTTCTTGTTGGTCGCCGTGATGACGCGCACGTCCACCCTCACCTCCTGGGAGCCGCCGAGACGGGTGAAGCGTGATTCCTGGAGCACACGCAGCACCTTTGCCTGGGTGAGCAGGCTCATGTCGCCGATCTCGTCGAGGAAAAGCGTGCCGCTATCAGCGATCTCGAACTTGCCGCGCTTGTTCTCCACGGCGCCGGTGAATGCGCCCTTGAGGTGGCCGAAGAGCTCACTCTCGATGAGCTCGGCCGGGATCGCCGCGCAGTTCACCGCCACGAACGGAGCCTGTGCCCGGCGCGAGTGGAGGTGCAGCAGCCGTGCCACCACCTCCTTGCCGGCGCCGTTGGGCCCACTGATCAGCACCCGCGAGTCGGTCGGCGCCGCCAACAGGATCTGCCTGCGCAGCTCCACGACCGCGGGCGAGACCCCGGTGAGCACCGGTTCCTCTTCCTCGCGCTCGGCTCTCAACTGCTGCTCGAGCCGAGCATGGGCGAGGGCGTTGTGCACGGTCACCAGCACGCGCTCGAGAGCCAGCGGCTTCTCCAGAAAGTCGAGCGCGCCCTCCCGTACCGCACGCACCGCGAGCTCCGCCGTGGCATGCCCGGAGATCAGCACGACCGGGAGCTGGTGGCCAGCGGCGCGGAGCTGCCGAAGCGCCTCGATGCCGTCAATGCCCGGCAGCCAGACGTCGAGCAGGACCAGGTCGAAGATCTCCCGCGAGACCGCCGCCAGCGCCTCCTCGCCCGTGGCGACCGTGACAACGGAGAAGCCCTCATCGTGTAGGATCCCCGCGAGCTGGTCGAGAATCCCGCGCTCGTCATCGACCACGAGGATGTTCCCGTGGCTCACGACACGCCCCCGGGGATTCGCACCACGGCCCTCACGCCGCGCGGCTGGTTCGGTTCGAGGCGCACCGAGCCTCCGTGGTCGGTGACGATCCTCTGCACCATGGCCAGGCCCACCCCCGAGCCCCTCCCCTTCGTCGAGTAAAACGGCTGGAACAGCAGCTCCGAGTCCTCGACCTGGAGCCCAGACCCCTCGTCGGTCACGGTCACAACGGTCTCGTTCCCCTCCCAGTCAAGTGTCACCAGCACAAGTCCGCCCTCGGGAGACGCCTCCACTCCGTTGTCGAGCAGATTTGCGAGCACCTGGCGAAACTGTTCGGGGTCGAGAAGCGCCTCGCGCCCGTCCGAGTGGTCGGCGAGCTCGACCCGCAAGCCCTGGCGCACACCCTGGTAGAGCGTCACGACCTGGGCGGCGAGCTCCCCGATGTTTGTCGGCCGGCGCGCGAGCGGGGGCAGCTTGGCGTACTGCGAGAAGCTGTCCACCATCTCCTGCATCGACTGGACGTGCTCGACGATCGCGCGGCACCCCTGCGACACGACATCGTGCAGGTCCGGGCTGCTGCGCTCCGAGTGGCGCGCCATCCGTTCAGCCGCAAGTCGGATGGGCGTGAGCGGGTTCTTGATCTGGTGCGCGATGCGCCGGGCCACCTCGCTCCACGCTGCCTGGCGTTGGGCGCGCAGAAGTTGCGTGAGGTCCTCGAGCGCCACTACCCACCCCTCCGGCTGCTCTGCCCCCCCCAGGGGCACTACCGCCATCTCGAGGTTCCTGGCCAACCCACCGGGGTACACGGTCAGGGATCCCCGGACCGAGCCGCCTGCGACCCGAATGGTCTCGGCCAGGCGTGAGAGCCCCGCCGCGTCGAGCGCTTCGAGAGGGATCTCCCCTCGCGCCAGCTCGGGCAAGCCGAGCATCGCCGCCGCCGCCGGGTTGCCCCGCACGCCCGTCCGCTCGGCACCGAGGGTCAGCACGCCGGTCCGCACCGCGCCAAGCACGGTGTCGAGCCGCCGCACCGTCGCCTGCAGCTCCTCATCGCGCTCACGCAGCCGCAGCACCATCGAGTTGAATGAACCCACCAGCATCCCGACCTCGTCCTCGGCGGGAAGCGGGACCTGCTCGAGGGACTCACCGCCCGCCACTCTCTGAGTGGTGGCGGCCAGCGCCAGGAGCGGCGCCGTGAAGCGGCGGGAGAGGTGGAGGCCCAGCCAGATCGCAGCGAACGCCACCAGCAGTGCGAGGCCGCCGAAACCCAGGACCACGGTGGCGGTGATCGTCGGCCGCTCCATCTTGAGGTGCTCGTAGGCGACGCCACCGGCGGCCAGCCGGGCCTGCGCGCGCACCAGCGCCTCGGGAAGCGCCTCGCCGACCAGCACGACCGAGCCGTCCGGGAGGCGCTGCCAGGCCCTCACGACCAGCGTGCCGCCGAATCGCTCGCCCCGCACCCCGGTCGAGGCGAGAGCCTCCACGGGGAGGGGGGCGAGCCGCTGCAACACGCGCTGGCGAGGGTCCACGAGCTCCACGACCGGGATGCCGTTGCGCAGCCAGCCGGTGAGGTGGTTCCCCAACTCGGTGTGCAGGCGCTCGAGCTCAGTCAGCCTTGCGGGCTGTGAGGGGATCACGCGCAGCCGCCCGGCGATGACCTGTGCCGCCCGCACGGTGCGGGTTTCGGCCTCGGCGCGAACGCCATCCGCGAGTTCCACGCCGGCGCGGGCCATCCGCTCGACCGGCGCGGAGAACCAAGCCGTGGCCGCGCCGGACAGGAGCGCCGCGCTCAACAGGAACAGCAGGCCGGTGGGCACCAGAATCAGCACCAAATACGAAAGCAACAGCTTGGTCCGAAAGCGAGACCCCAGGATGCCGTAGCGCCTTTCCAGAGCCAGCTTGAGGAAGTTTCGGAGAAGGATGAAGAGCAGGATCGCGATGAGCGTGAGGTCGAACCACCAGAGCAGGAACGTCAGCAGGCGATTGGTGAGCTGCTCCGGGGGGAGGCCGGCCATTCGCGAGAACAGCGCGTACCCCGCCCCCGCCAGCACCAGGAGGCCCACGTACAGCCCGACGAGGAATCGGTTCTGCCGCCGATATCGCTGCCAACGGCGCCGCAGATCGCTCACGGCAACTCCGGCACCGCAAACTGGAACCACTCGGTCCCGACGGTCGAAGGGATCACCAGCAGCTTGTAGTGCGTCAGAAACTCCGCACGCATGAACAGCAGCAGCGGCTCCGTGCGAAGCGGGACCGTAATCTCCGACGGCGGTGGGTTCGTGACCCAGCGGATCGCCTCTTCAAGCGAGCCCACCTGGCCGGAGGCGAGGATCTCGCCGTCCAGCTCCGCCACCAGGGTGAACACCCCGGTGAGGGGGTCGCGCTGTGCCTTGACCACCAGCTCGTGCGCGGCGACCCGCTGGTCCCAGAGCCAGTGGCGGTTCCGGTAGAGGCGGAGGCGGTAGGTGATGCCGACCGGTGCACCTGCCGCCAGTGCCTCACTCCACTCTGCGGGGAGCTCGCGCTGCACGGTCATCTGCACCAGCAGGCGGCCCGGGCTGGGCACCAGCTCGACCTTCAGCTCCGGGAGTGGCACCGCGGCGAGCAGAATCGCGGCCAGCATCATGGTGTGGCAATCCTACCACACCACGCGAGAAGACCGTTGAGAGTCGAGAGTTGCGAGTTGAGAGGCAACCGTCGAGGGCGAGCCCGACGGTGCCTGCGGCTTGCCCGCGTCCGCCTCTGCCTCTTGACTCTTAACTCTTCACTCTTAACTGGTTTCTAGCCCGCCAGTGCGGTTTCGGACCCCAGTTCGTCCGTGTACGGTCGCACCGTCAGCGATGCCACCCGTTCCGGCTCGACGAGCTCCCAGGCCTCCGGGTGCGCCAGCAGCTCGTTCACCGCCGCCACGTGCAGGGCGTGCCCAGCCTTGTTGGCGACCACGTGGGCCCGCAAGGGGTATTCGAGCAGCGCCAGGTCCCCAACGAGGTCCAGCACCTTGTGGCGGACGAACTCGTCGCGGAAGCGGAGGGCCCCCGAGAGAACCCTGTTCCTGTCCACCACCACGCAATTGGACAGCGAGCCGCCGCGCCCGAGGCCCTGCTTCTTGAGCGCGGGGACCTCCGAGAGGAAACCGAAGGTGCGGGCTGGCGCGATTGCCGTGGCGAAGCGTTGCGGCGTCAGAGTGCCGACGAAGCGCTGGCGCCCGACGGCCGGCGCGTCATAGCTCACCCTGTAGTCCACCGACAGCTCGGCGCCGGGGCGCACCTCGATCCAGCGCTCGCGATCCCCGACAGAGATCGGCTTTCTCACCTGCATCTCGGGGATGCTGAGCCCCGGCTCGGAGAACCCGGCCTGACGCAGCATCTGGATGAATGGGAGCGCCGAGCCGTCTAGGATCGGGACCTCGGCGCTGTCGATATCGACGAACACGTTGGTGATGCCGACCCCAGCGAGGGCAGCCATCAGATGCTCGACGGTCCGTGCCTTCGCTCCGCGCAGGTTTAGCGTCGTGGCGTACGCCTGATCGCGCGCGTTCTCGGCCCGCGCCGGAATAGCGATCCCCAGGTCCTTCCGCACGAAGATGATTCCCGTGCCCGCGGGTGCGGGCCTCAGTGTCAGGTTGACCTGCTCCCCCCCGTGGATCCCTACTCCGCTCGTGCCCACCGGGTTCCGGATCGTCCTCTGCCAGGCCACACCTCACCTCCGCCGAGTGAGAGTGCGAGGAGCGTGCCAGCTTTCAGCCCAGCATCGGGCCTTCCGGCGTTCTCCAACTGTGGCCGGGCCACCTCGAAGTGTGGCGAGAAAACCACAGCCCGCATGGTAGACTTGCGGCCAGGAGAAAACATGTTGCCATCGTGGGATTCCGAGCGTCAGCTGCACGCCAAGGAGATCCTGTATCGCTGCATGGAGGAGCTGGAAGCCACAAAGGCGGCCCTCTTCCTCGAGGGTAGCGAGGGCAACTTCGAACTGGCCACCAGTTACGGCTTCGGGCGCCGCGACTCCCTGCCGACAACCATCAAGGACGGCCATCCGCTCTGGGACTGGGTGCGGCGCAACCGGACCTCCCCGGCCTTCATCAATGAGCCCAACGAGGTAGCTGAGCTGAAGGCGCTGCTTGAAGGTGCCGGGACCGCGCGTCTACTCACGATTCCTCTGGCCGTGGGGAGCCGCCTCGTCGGGCTGGTCGATGCCCGCGACAAATCCCGCAAGGCACCGTTCGGCCCCGAAGACCTGATCGTGGCGAAGTCCATCGGTCAGGCCTTCGAGAGCTTCCTGATCGAGGCCGGCACGTACGGCAAGCCGGTTCCGTCGGCGCAGCCGGCGCAGACCCCACAACAGGCTCCTTCCCCGTCGGTCGTGGCTGCGCCCCGGGTCGAGACCCCGGGTTACCCCCACCGATGGATCATCGAGGAGCTGGCCGGGCTCCTGCGGGCTCTGTCACGCCTTCCCGGCATCGCGGCCGCGGCCCTCTCGGTCACCGACAGCCGGACCGTCCGCACGCTGGTGCTCCGCACGACCCCCCTCGACCAGCAGCGGCGCGATGCGCTCGCCTCCCACCAGGCTCGCACACTGCTGGAGTCCGGCGTTCGGCTGCCGCCTGCCAGTCGCTGGGGGTGGGACGAGCAGGACAGCAACGGCGGCGAGACTCGCTGCGAGGAGATCCGCACCGCCGTCCTGCAGGCCGGGCCCCCCGTCTGGGTGGTGCTCTCGCTGGTGACGCCGACCGGCTCACCCGTCGCGGAGGTGGTGTTCACCGCAGCCGCCCGCCAGTTCGACCTCGCCCGCATGGTTCGGGACTACCGGCGCGCCGCGCGCAACCTGGCGCGGGTGCTGTTGGAGCCCGGCGAGACCGCATTTCCCCACCTGCGCCAGCACTCCCAAGGCACGTCAGAGCTGACGCAACGCATGGTGGCCGCCCTCCACCTCCCCGAAGACGAGGAGGAACTGATCACCGTCGCCGCGTACCTGCACGACGTCGGAATGCGCGAGCTCGAGTATGCGCGCGTCTACCGCATGGAACGCCCCGGCGAGCAGGAGCGCCGCCTGTACCAGCGCCACCCGGTGGTGGGCGCGCGCATCGTGGAGGCCGCGGAGTTCCCCGGGGACCTCGCCGGCGCTATCCGGTACCACCACGAGCGCTGGGACGGGGCAGGCTACCCCCAGCGCCTGGCCGGCAGGAACATCCCATTCCCCGCCCGCATCATCCACGTCGCCGAGGTCTACGATGTCCTCACGTCACCTTCGTCCTACCGCCGCCCCGCAAGCCGCGACGCGGCGCTCGACGTGATGCGCGCCGAGGCCGGCAAGCAATTCGATCCCGACCTGATCCCCATCCTTGCCGAAGTGGTCCGCGCGTGAAGGTGCTGGCCGCGAATCGTCGTGCTCGCTACGAGTACGAATTCCTCGAGCGCGTCACCGCCGGCATTTCCCTCACCGGCAGCGAAGTGAAGTCTGTCCGGGCGGGCCACGTCAAGCTGCAGGACGGTTGGGTCGCCTTCGAGGCCGGTGAGGCGTTTCTCGCGGGCGTTCACATCGCCCCGTACGACAACGCCGGGTACGCCAATCACGACCCGACCCGCCGCCGCAAGCTGCTTCTCCACAGGCGCGACATCGCGCGCCTCGCGGCCAAGGTAGCCGAGAAGGGGCTCACCGTCGTGCCGCTCGCCGTAGGGCTGGAGGGTAACTGGGTCAAGGTGGAGCTTGCCCTCGCCAAGGGGAAGAAGCTTTACGACAAGCGCGAGACCATCAAGCGGCGCGAGCTCGACCGCGAGGCCGAGGCCGCGATGAAGGACCGACGGTAGGGAAAGACAGGCACGAGGCGAGAGTCTCGAGGCAAGGGACCCGACCGAACGCCGTTTCCCGCGAGTTTTCCTGTCTCAGAAGTGAGATCTCTGTCCTTTCGCCGCCTCTGTCGGCGTGGGCCTGCCAATGTTTTTCTCCCCCGTGTGCCCTCAGCGCGGGTTCGTTGTCAGCAGCCGGCCTGTCGTCTCGATTGCGTCTCACGATACAAAACGTTCCCACCCCCCGTGGACCAGCCACCTGCCGGAGGAGAGATCGGGAGGTCCCGATGTCGGCCGCAAGATAGCGGCTCCGCCCGCTTCGGGCGTGCGGGACGCCAGCGGTACCGGGGGCGGCGGGCCTCGTCGCCGCTGGTACACTCCTTGACCTCCCTATGGCCGGCCCCGTCGCCGTCTTTGTCTCCCCGCATGGCTACGGTCATGCGGCGCGCGCCTGCGCCTTGATGCAGGGGCTGTCCGACCTTGGGGCGGCCGCCAGGTTCGAGATCTTCACGCTGGTGCCCGAGTGGTTCTTCACGGGCTCGCTGACCTGCCCCATCGGCTATCACGCGCTGCTTACCGACATCGGTCTCGTCCAGAGCACACCTTTGGTGGAGGATCTGGACGAGACGCTCAGGCGGCTCGACGCGTTCCTGCCGTTCGACGAAGCCCTCCTCGACGGCCTCGTGCGGCGCTTCGAGGAACTGGGCTGCCGTTTCGTGATCTGCGACATCTCGCCGCTCGGCCTCGCGGCGGCTCGAAAGGCCGGCTTGCCCTCGATCCTCATCGAGAACTTCACCTGGGACTGGATCTACGAACCCTACGCGAAGAGCCGGCCGGCGTTCTCCCGAGTCATCGGGCCCCTGACCGAGCTGTTCGAGCTCGCCACGAGCCGGATCCAGACCGAGCCGGTGTGCCGCCCGGAGCGCCGCTTCCCCAGCGTGGCCCCCGTGAGCCGGGCGCCTCGCGAACCGAGAGCGGCAGTGCGCGCCCGCCTCGGACTGCCTTCCGGGGCTCCCATGGTGCTGGTCACCATGGGCGGTCTGCCCTGGCAACCTGCCTCCCTCCGCCGCCTCGAGCGCGGAGACGTCTTCTTCGTCGTTCCCGGAGCCGCCGAGCGCCACGAACGCCGAGGGTCCCTGGTAGCGCTGCCGCACCGCTCGGGTTTCTTTCACCCAGACCTGGTGCACGCGGCCGACGCGGTGATCGGCAAGCTCGGGTACAGCACGCTGGCAGAGGTGTGGGCCGCGGGTGTGCCGTTCGGCCACGTCGGGCGGCCGACCTTCAGGGAGTCGCCGGTGCTTGCGGCTTTCGTGGCCGACCGCATGCCGGGCCTGACGCTCACGGCGGAGGAGATCGGCGGCGAGGCGTGGCTCGAGCGAGTGCCCGAACTCCTCGGCATGAGGAGGGCCAGGGGCCACAGCAGCAATGGCACCGCCGCAGCCGCGCGCACCGTGCACGGGCTTCTCGCCGGCGGATGACCCGCACGAATGCGCACCGGCCCCGATTCGGGTAGGCTATCCCCGACCTCATGAGAGCCGAGAACCGCGCTCCGCTCATCGTTCTGTTTCTCGCGCTGGCGGGCCTTTCGTGCTCCCCGACCTCGGAGGCACCGACCCGGGAGAGTGAGACCGTCCGCGAGGGGCGGCGGATATTCGTGTCCGACGCGTGCCCAACCTGCCACGGCCAGGACCGCGCGGGCACGAACAACGGTCCCCCGCTCCAAGGGCTGCACCCCCGCTGGACCGAAGAGAAGCTGATCCGTTTCCTGCGTGAGCCTTCGGCTTTCAGGCAAAGCGACCCCCGCCTGCGGCAATTAGCCGACCGCTACAAGACGGTCATGCCCGGTCCCCTCAGAAGTGACGAGGCCAGGTTGCGGACTCTTGCCGGCTACTTGCTGCAGGACTGAGGGCGGCCGTCGCGCGAAACGTCCCGCGATCCCCTCTCCATCGCCGCGAGGTGCCGACCAGCGAGCCGGGCCCACAAACTGCGGCTCCGCCCAGCCGGCGGCTTGCGAGCTGCTCGCTCAGCGGGTCCATGGCCGTGGTAGCATGAATCAGCGAGGTCGTAGAAGAATATCGGCGGGCCACCGCGTCGATGCGACGCGTTGGCAAAGCAAGATCCGCACTCGCAACACGCACAAGGCCGGAGAGGGTGCAAGCGGGAAGCGTGAGATCTTCCGAGGAAACCCCAGGGTGGACCCTGACCGAGCGTGCGGCTCGCATCGCGGGCCTGCGCAGCTTCGAAACGCCCACCCTCGAGGCCATCGAGTACCGTCGCTACCAGCTCTGGGTCCTGACGATTGCCCTGCTGCTCACGCTCGTGGTGGCGCTTGCCACCTTCACGTTTTGGCACGATGTGCGGCCGCCAGCCTGGATGAACCCGCGGATTGCCCAGTGGGGTCTCATCGGAATTGTGCTGCTCTTCTGCGCCTACGCGATCGAGAAGGAGCTCCAGCTTCGCAGGCTGACTCAGCTCCTGATCGAGGAGCGCGTCCTCACCACGGCACTCACCAATCGCCTCCGAGAGGTCAGCACGCTGCTGGAGGCGGCCAAGGCGATGAACCTGATCCTCGACCTCCAGGAGGTGCTGGAGACGATCCTGGACTGCGCGCACGAGCTGCTCGGGAGTCGCGACGGCTCTATCATGCTGGTGCACGGTGAAGATGAGCTCCGCACGGTGTACGCCTCGGGCGAGAGCGCGGCGCGCGGCGCTCGCCTCAGGTTCGGGGAAGGCATCGCCGGTCGAGTGGCCACAACCCGTGAGCCTCTGTTGATCAGCGGCGTCATCGACCCCGAGCGGCGGGCGCAGGAGGCCGGCGCGCACCCTCCGCCGACGAGCTCGCTCTCCGTGCCGCTCGTTCACCGCGACGTGCTCCTGGGTGTCCTCAACATCAACGCGGCCGCGGGGTACACGTACAACGAGCACCAGCTGCGCGCACTCTCCCTGTTCGGCGAACAGGCGGCGGCGGCAATCGCCAACGCCCGCCTTTACGAGGAGCAGCGACTGCTCGCCTCCCAGAACGTCTACCAGGCCCTTCACGACCTGCTCACCAACCTGCCCAACCGCGCCCTGTTCCTCGACCGGATCACCCACGCACTCTCGCGCAGGCGCCGCAAGGACCAGCTCATCGCGCTGCTGTTCCTGGACCTGGACGACTTCAAGCTCATCAACGACAGCCTGGGCCATGGCGCGGGTGACGAGGTGCTCATGGCGTTCGCTGACAGGCTGCGCAGCAGCGTGCGCTCCGGAGACGCGATGGCCCGCTTCGGCGGCGACGAATTTGCGGTGCTCGTCGAGGACATTTCTTCTCCCACCCATGCCGTCGCGGCGGCCGAGCGTATCCTCTCACTCTTCGCCGAGCCGTTCACCGTTGGGGGCAGAAGCGTCTGGTTGCGCGCAAGCATCGGAATCGCGGTGGAAAGTCTCATTGCCTCGAGCGCCGAGGCGCTGCTTCGCAACGCCGACACGGCCAAGAACGTCGCCAAGGGCCAAGGGAAGGGGCGCATAGTCGTCTTTGAGGAGACCATGCACGCCGACGCTCTGAGGCGGCTCGACCTGGAGGCCGAGCTCCAGCACGCCATCGACGAGCGGCAGCTCGCAGTTCACTTTCAGCCGATCTTTGCGCTCATGGCCAACCGCATCGTCGGCGTCGAGGCCCTCGTGCGTTGGCACCACCCCGAGCGTGGCCTCCTCCCGGCGGCCGCGTTCCTTCCCCTCGCCGAGCAGGCGGGCCTCATGGTTCAGATCGACCGCTTGGTGCTGCACCAAGCATGCGAGACGGTGCAGGAGCTGCGTGCCGAGGTTCCGCTCAACGCACCCCTGTCGCTCTCGGTGAACATCTCGCCCACCCACCTGCAGGACCCCGGCTTGGTGGACGAGGTCGCGTCGGCCCTCAAGGCGACCCGCCTTGAGGCTGAACGGCTGGTGCTCGAGATCACCGAGAGTGCCATCCTGGCCGACACGGAGAGGGTCTCGGCCCACCTTAACGCGCTGAAGTCCCTTGGAGTCAAGCTCGCTCTCGACGACTTCGGCACGGGTTATTCCTCCCTCTCTCACCTGCGGCGGTTCCCGGTGGACGTAGTCAAGATCGACCGCGTTTTCATCGACGGCGTCACCTCCGACAAGGGCGCCAACGCGCTCGTCCAGGCGATCGTGAGGCTCGGCCGGGGCCTGAACATCGAGGTGGTCGCGGAGGGGATCGAACAGCAGTCGCAGGCCGATGCCCTTCTTCAGCTCCGCTGCCCGTTCGGTCAGGGCTGGTACCTGTGCGAGGCCCTACCCCGCGATGCCCTGACCTCGTTCCTCCGGCGCTTTCTGTAGGCAGCCGTCCTGCTCGCCGATGCTAGAGTGCGCCCATGGCGGCCCTCCGGGGTTCGGATCCGCGGCAATCTCCGACTTCCGGGCATTCTGGGATGACGAGCGAGCAGATCAATGTCCTGCTTGCCACGTGCCTCGCTTCGTTCGTCCCGCCGTTCATGTCCTCCTCCCTGAACCTGGCGATCCCCGCCATCGGAACGGAGTTCGGCGCCTCCGCCGTGGTAGCGAACTGGGTCGTCACGTCGTACCTCATCGCGTCTGCGGCGTTTCTCCTGCCGTTTGGCCGCCTGGGCGACATCATTGGCCGCAAGCGGGTCTTCCTCGCCGGGATGTTGATCCACGTGGCGTTCTCACTGGCCAGCGGCCTCGCCGCCTCCGCGGCAAGCCTGATCGTCTTTCGTGTTTTCCAGGGGATCGGCAGTGCCATGGGATTCGCCACCAGCGTGGCGATCCTGACTGGTGCCTTCCCGCCCGAGAAACGCGGCAGGGTGTTGGGGATCAACTCTGCGGCCGTCTACACCGGGCTGTCACTAGGCCCGGTGATCGGCGGCCTGCTCACGCAGCACCTCGGCTGGCGGTCGATCCTCTTCACGAACGCCGCTCTCGGCCTCGTCGCGGCGGCAGTGACCGCGCTCAAGATCAAAAACGAGTGGCTCGGAAATCGTGACGAGAGCTTCGACGTCGCCGGCACTGTGCTCTACACCACGAGCCTCGCAGCGCTGATCGGCGGCATTTCGACTTTGAAGACGTTTCCCGTGGCGCGCTGGTCCGCGCTTCTCGGGGGCGTGGGTCTCGTGGCCTTTGTTTTCCGCGAGCTCCGGGCCGACCACCCGGCGCTCGACCTGAGCGTGTTTCGCAACGTGGTGTTCGCGCTCTCCAACCTTGCGGCGCTGATCAACTACAGTTCGACCTTTGCGGTGACGTTCCTTCTCTCCCTCTACCTCCAGACGGTCAGGGGACTCGACCCGCAGGCTGCCGGCGTGATCCTGCTCGCCCAGCCCGTTCTGATGGCGCTACTCTCGCCGCTGGCGGGACACCTGTCCGACCACATCGAACCGCGAATGGTCGCCTCGCTGGGCATGATCCTGACCGGCCTCGCCCTTGCGCTCCTTGCTCGCCTCGGTCCCGGAACGCCGCTCTCCTGGGTGGTCGCAGAGCTGATGCTCATCGGCGTCGGGTTTGCGCTGTTCGCCTCGCCCAACACGAACGCCGTGATGAGCTCGGTCTCCAGGAATCACTACGGCGTTGGGGCCGCCACCCTCGGCACCATGCGGCTGGTCGGGCAGGCCCTCTCCATGGCCTTCGTGGCGCTGGTCTTCGCCCACTACATGGGTAGCGCGCGCATCAGCCGGGAGACCGCACCGCTGCTCCTGGCGAGCAGCCACGTCGCCTTCGCACTGTTCTCGTCCCTGTGCGCGGTGGGTACGCTGGCCTCGCTCGCCCGTGGCCGGCTGCGGGGGAACTCCACCTGAGCACTCGGCGCTCGTTTCACGATCGGCGATGCGAGGAGTGACGCTCCTCCAGCTCCTCGAGGGTACGCGGCCAGTCGCTCTTCAGGAGGCGTGAAAGGGCTCGGTCGGCGAGCAGCTTACCGTTCGTCTGGCACTGCGCACAGTAATTCGCCTCGTTGGCAGCGTACACGATGCGCTGGACCGGCGAGCCGCACACCGGGCATGGTTCCCCGTAGCGCCCGTGAACGGCCATCCCCTCGCGAAACGCAGTGACCTTCTCGGGGAAATCGTCGCCGGCCTCTCGCCGCAGGCGCGCGACCCACTCCGAGAGTGTCGCGCGGGCCGCCTGGAAAAGCGCCCCCACCTCCTCCTCCGTGAGTCTTCCCGTGAGTGCGAGAGGCGACAGGCGTGCACGGTGAAGGATCTCGTCGGAGTACGCGTTTCCGATACCGGAGAACAGTGTCGGGTCGGTGAGGGCGCGCTTGAGCGTGTGGTTCTCACGGCGTAGTGCGGTGCGAAAGCCGGCAAGATCCGCCTCGAGCACCTCCAGGCCGCCGCGGTCGAAGGCGGCAACCGCAGCCGACCCGCGCACGACGTGCAGCGACGCGCGCCTCTTTGCTCCGGCCTCGGTCAGCAGAAGTGTGCCCGAAGGAAAATCGAAGGCCGCAAGGCCCACCTTCCTGGGAACCGGTGCGTGCGCTCGGCGCCAGTGCAGCCTCCCGGCGATCATGAGGTGGAACACCAGGTGAAGCTCACCCTCGAGAGAGATCACGATCCGTTTGCCGAGCCGGCGCACGTCCCGCACGACCTTCCCCGGCGCCTCCGAAAGCGAAGGCGTCACGGTGCGCAGAAGAAACGGACTCGCGAGACGAGCACTTTCCAGCCGTGCGCCGCGGATCCGCGCGGCCAGGTGCTCGACGTACACGACCACGTCCGGAAGCTCGGGCACGCAGTTCGGATCATAGCTCCGGTCGGCCGGCCACATGCCAAGGTAAGATGGTCAGGGGGAAACGTCGGGGCGGCCTCGCGCCGGAAGTTTGCCCCCGACCGCCGATCTGGGCAGTGAGCAGGCGCACCGGAGGGTTCGCGGCGTGGGAAAGAGCATCGACGTGCTGGAGGCGATCAAGGCCGGCAACGCAGGCCGGTTGGAGGCGCTCCTCGTTCAGGACGGTTCCCTCGCGGCGTCTCGCGACGAGGCCGGGGTCTCGGCCATCCTGCACGCCAGGTACCGCTCGCGCATGGACATGGTGGAGCTCTTGCTGGCGTGCCGACCACACCTTGACATCTTCGAGGCGGCGGCACTGGGCCGAACACCGGTGGTCAACGCGCGCGTGGATGAGGACCCCGGCTCGGTGAAGGCCTTCTCCGGCGACGGCTTCACCGCGCTGCACCTGGCCGCTTTCTTTGCCCAGCCCGAGACCGTGGCTTTGCTGCTGGGCCGCGGCGCCGATCCCCTGCTGGCCGCGCGAAACACGTCGCGTGTCGCTCCGCTGCACAGCGCTGTCGCCGGGCGAAACATCGAGGTGGTCCGGTTGCTCCTGATGCACGGGGCGGACGCAAACGCCCGCCAGCAAGGCGGCTGGACCGCCCTGCACGCCGCGGCCCTGCACGGGCATGTGGCGATCGCGCGCCTGCTGCTCGCCCGCGGCGCTTCACGTCAGGCCGCCAACGACGATGGCACGACGGCTCTGCAGCTCGCGACCGACAAGGGCCACGCTGCATTCGTCGAGCTCCTCCAGGCGCGACCCACCCCTCCCCCCGAGGAGTGAAGCACCCCCTCGAGACCCGCGGGGCTAGGCCTCCCAACGGCGGAAGAAAAGGGCCTGGCGCTTGATCGGCTCGGTTCGAGTGGAGATTTCGGCCATCTGCGTCAGACTCATCGGCGTGAACGCCCGGGCGAGCTGCACGTTTTCCTCGACCTGAGCGATGCTGTCGCAGCCCACGATGACGGTGCTCACAGGCAGCGAGAGTACGTAGCGCATCGCCTCCTTCATCGTGATGGAGCCCGGGCGCGTCGCCACTTGCCCCCACCGCTGCTGGTCGGGAGGCGGGGGCGTCCAGCTGGAGAGGATGCGGCCGCGGGCCGGCACCTTCATCCCGATGATGCCCATCTCCTTCTCCACGGCGAGCGGCAGCAGTTCCTTCTCGAAGCTCAGGTGGTGCGGGTCCGCGGCGTTGAGCGCCATGAGAACGGTGTCGAACGGGAAACGGCGGATAGCCTCCATGAGAACCGTGGGGTCGGCATGGCCCGTCACCCCGACGAACCGCACCATCCCCTGCTCGCGCGCCTTTACGAGCGCCTGGACCGCCCCGTCGGCGGCGAAGATCTGCTCCACCTCCTCGATCCGTGCGAGGTTGTGGATCTGCCACAGGTCCACGTGATCGGTCTGCAGCAGCTCCAGTGACTTCGCCAGAAGCTTCAGGGAGCCGTCCCGCGTCCGGTCGTGGGTCTTGGTGGCGAGGAAAGCCTCGGAGCGGCGGCGCTTCATCACCTGCCCGAGGTAGCGCTCGCTCCAGCGTTCCGCCCCACCGTACCTGGCCGATGTGTCGATGTAGTTGACACCGAGGTCGAGCGCCCTCTCCACGATCGGGACGGCGACCGCCTCGTTGTCGGGCCGTTCGACGGCGGCCTGCCCCCCGAGGCTGAAGATCCCAACCCGGTATCCCGTGCGACCCAGGTTGCGCGTCGGCATCGCTCGCGGCGTCACGGGGTTCACCGGGAGCGGAGGCATCGCCGCGGATGCCTCGGGAACCACGCCGCGCGCCAGGTAGCCCATGGTCGCTGCGGTCCCCAGCTTCAGGAGGTCCCTGCGCTCGATGGTTGGCTTCTTCTCGTCGTGCTCGCCCATCGCATCCCCCTTTTTTCGGTCCTCCGAGGTTAGGAGGCACGCCTCACCCCGTCAATCCACGCCCGAAGAACACCACAGGAACGGCGCGACTTCCCCACCCAGGCACGAGGAAGGAACGGCGCTGGCAGCGGATGGACGAGGCGAAGGCGACCGACGGGCGCCACGGGGCGAGGGGCGGACCGCTTTCAGGAGGTAGAGTCTCAATTGAGTAGACGCCACTTGCAGAACGGCCTCTCGAACCCCATCATGTGAAGTAGCAGAATCGTACCGGACACGATCAGAGACGAGCCACCAGTGGCTAGGATTCGTGATGCCCACACCATCCTGGCGCCGCTCATGCTGGCGGCCGTTGGCTTGACTGCCTGTGCCAGCACGCGGTTCGAACCCCGGGAGGTTCCTTTCCCCGAGGTCGCGGTCGGGTCCTCCCACCCGCGCGGCGTGATCGCCTCCTACGACGACGCCCTGACCTCGGTGCTCTGGATCATGGCGAACGACATGGGGTTCCCGCCCCTGACCGGGTCGCTCCGACTCTACAACGACCGCGTCGGCCTTGAGGCCGGCTTGGTCGGTGAGGGGTACGACGCCTCCTACGCACGCCAAATCTGCGGCCGGCTCGACGGCATCACCAGGCCGGGGATGATCCTGGCCAATGAATCCAAGTTGCGGTGGGACCGATGGCCCGCACGCATCGCGTTCCTGGCGCACGAGGTGACCCACGTCGCCGAGTACGCCCTCGCCAACGGTCGCCGCGGCTCCTCGGACCAGTGGCTGCGCGAGGGGCTTGCCGAGTGGGTCTCATGGCGGGTCGTTCAGTCGCTGCGGTTCGGGACTCTCGCCGACAGGAGGCGTGCCGCCCTGGTGCACCTTCAGGAGGCGGGCGCCCGCCACGAGCTCCCCTCCTTCAGACGGTTGGTCGTACAGAGTGCCTGGGTCAGGGAGGGGAACGGCAGAACCGCGGATCCGATGTACGACCAGGCGTTCCTGGCCGCCGACCTGCTGATCGCGAGGCACGGGCTTCCGGCGGTCTTGGACTACTTCCGCCTGTTTGCCTCCTCCGACAACACCCTCGCGAACTTCCGCACCGCGTTTCAGGAGGAGCGAGCGCGCTTCGAGGCGGATTTCCAGTCGGGCCTGGATCGGCTCCTCGAATAGCCACTCACGACTTGGCGAGCGGGACCAGTTGGCTCCCGGTGTTGAGCAGCAGAACCACCGCGCCGTCGGCGATCTCTCCCGTCTCGCGGAGCGCTAACAGACCGGCCAGGGTGGCGGCGCTCTCGTAGCCGGCAGGAACCCCCGACTCGCCGTACCGTGCGAACGCGGTTCTGATCGCTTCCTCGCTCACCGCCACCGCCGTGCCACCCGATTCGCGCAGCACGCGCAGGATGCCGTGGCCCATGATTGCGGCCGGGACGTCGAGGCCGTCTGCGATCGTCCCCCGCGAGCTCACCGGCAGAACGTGGTCGAGGCCTTTGTGGAAAGCCTGGACAACCGGGTCGCAGTTGACCGACTGCACCGCCACCATGCGCGGCAGTCGAGCGTGGTGACGCTCGAACAGGCCAAGTGCCGAGAGCTCGGTGAACGCCTTCCAGATCCCGACTAGGCCAGTCCCGCCACCGGTGGGGTAGACGATGAGGTCAGGAAGGCAGCGGCCGGCGAACTGTTCAGCGATCTCCAGACCCATGGTCTTCTTGCCCTCCAGACGCCCGGGCTCGAAGAACGTGGAGATGTCAACGTACTCCCCTGTCGAGAGCTGGTGCGCCACGCGCTCCCGCATCGCCCGACCCGCCGCCGCGATGTTGGGACCCGCGAAGCGCACCTCGCCGCCGAAGAACTCGCACCCTCTGTGGTAGACGCTGTCCTTGAACCCCTCCGGCATCCAGACCTGGCAGCCGGGCATGCCCAGGCGAGCCGAGAAAAGGCATGCGGCGACGCCCGCGTTTCCCTGGGTGGGAAGGCAGAAACGTCTGGCCCCGCACGCCCGCCCGAGGGCGACCCCAACCGCCAGACCTCGGTCCTTGAAGCTGCCCGAGGGGCTCGTCCCCTCGTTCTTGAGGAAGACCTCGATGCCGAGCTCCC
The DNA here is from genome assembly GCA_001766905.1 of Acidobacteria bacterium RBG_13_68_16. Classification (GTDB taxonomy): domain Bacteria; phylum Acidobacteriota; class Thermoanaerobaculia; order Thermoanaerobaculales; family Thermoanaerobaculaceae; genus RBG-13-68-16. The sequence continues at coordinate 3,261 of MEKI01000144.1, read as the reverse complement.
GACTCAGCCGCGCGTGCCTCACCGTGGGCGTGTGGCCGACGTCCGCGGCGTACTCTTCCGGAACGCCGAGCACCGGGAGCAGAGGGGCGTACCTCCAGATCCCTGCCCCGTCGCGCCTGGCTAGCGGCGTGCCGCACAGGTCGGTGAGCACCTTTGCGGCGTCGTACTCGACCACCACCGGCCTGCCGGGCGCCGGGCAGCAGCGGCACAGGCCGACCCGGGATGAGAATGGGGTGCCGGGGAGCTCCTGCCCCGACCATGAACAGCGCAAACGGCTCACATTCGGGTTGATCTGCAGTGCCATGCGATAGCTCCCCTTCCAGCGATGATACATAGGGCCCGAGTGACGGCCGCTCGGCGCCTCGAGCGCATCCGGGCCCCGGCTCCCGGCGCCCCCTGATCGTGCCACGCACCGAGTGGCCGGCTTGCTACCATGGGCCGTCCGCGGGACGGCAAGGGGAAGACTCGAGGCTCATGAGATCTCCGCACTCACGCACAACGACGCGACTGCTGGCGGGCCTCGCTCTCCTCACGGTCGCGGACTCTCGAGCCTGGGCGCAGGCGGTCTATCCGGCCCCGCCCCCAGCCAAGGCTGCAGGCGAGCAGGGCTTTGGTGAGGTACCGTGGACTGAGCTCGCGTACTCCGCCCGCAAGTTCTTCCTCGGGGCGGAGACGGTGATTCGCGCGGGGCGCCTCCCGGCCAAAACTCTGGCAGAGGTGTTGCCGACGTCCCCTATGGGTCGGCAGGTGCTCCCCCTGGGGACGGAGGCGGTTGAGGTTTCCGTGACGAGCGATCTGCCGTTCGGCCGCGACGAGGCCGTGAAGGTGTTCATCGATCCCGCGACCGGCGCCGCGATCGGCGGTGAGAAGACGATGCTCGGCCGGAGTGCCTACCACAAGTACCTCCGCTACACCGAGGGGGGCCTCTACACCTGGCGCTCGTCGCCGGCGAACGAACGCGAGTCCGCCCTCCCGCCCCAGAGTTGGACGCGGCGCAAGGGTTACCTCGTGGCGCCTTCCGTGACACCGTCACAGGGCGTGTCGGTCTCCGACTCCTACGCTCTGATCTACCTCGTCACAGCAGCCCGGCTCGACCGACGCGGCAGCGACCTGCGCCTGGTGATGCTGGCAGACGACCGGTACGTGGAGATGAACCTCGCCGCCGGAGGTCTGACCTACAGTCGCGTGAGCTTCGAGGAGACCTGGCCGGGCGGCAGCCGCATCCGCCGCGGCGACGTGCTGGTGCGGACCGTGCGGGCGACGGCCAGGGCCCTAGGGGCGACCGAGAGCAGCGAGGATGTGGAACTTGGGTTCCTGGGGATGCGCGGAGCGCTGACGATGTACCTCGAGGTCGGCACCGGCCTCCCCGTTGCTTTCTCGGGACGGGTTCAGCACGTCGGCGAGCTCGCCGTGCGCCTGGACAGGGCTCTCCTCAAGGGCGCTCCAGCAACCGACCTCGCGCCCTGACGCCGTGCGTGCCCACCTTGAAATGCAGTACAGGCGCGACTAACGTTTCGCCCCATGGACAAAAGACTCCTGGCACTGTGCTCTCTGCTGATTCCAGCGGCGCTCGTGTCCGCAGGCCCTCCCCAGCCAACCTCGGCTCCGCCGCCGCAAACAGCAACGTATGCGGTCGAGCCGATCGACGCGCACCCCGAGTGGGACGCCGAGTACTCGCGCCTCATCCGGGAGGCCACGACGAGCCCTCAGTTCATGACCGATCTGGTGGACCACCTGCCCGCTTCGGCCACGGTGCCCTCCCCCAAGAAGTTCCTCGGGTACATCGCGGGTGCGCCCGACCGCCTCACCTACGCCGAGGACGTTCACGCCTACATGCGCGCCCTCGAGGACGCTTCGCCGCGCGTCAAGGTGTTCACGATCGGGAGGACCGAGGAAGGACGCGAGATGATCGCGGTCGCGATCGCCGAAGAGGCAACGATCGCGTCGCTCGAGACCTACAGCGGGATCACCGCCAAGCTCTCCGACCCGCGAGCCACCTCCGAAGAGGAGGCGCGGCGGTTGATCGCTCAGGGCAAGCCCATCTACTACCTGACGGGCGCCATGCACTCCCCCGAGACCGGCAGCCCCGAGATGCTGATGGAGCTCGCATACCGGCTTGCCGTCGACGACACCCCGATGATCGCCGGCATCCGAAGCAACGTGATCACGCTCATCACACCGGTGCTCGAGGTGGACGGGCGGGACCGCATGGTGGACATCGTGCGCTGGCACCAGGCCAACCCCTCCGCCGGGATCCCGCCGCTGGTGTACTGGGGACACTACGTCTCCCACGACAACAACCGCGACACCATCGGGCTCGGACTCGCGATGACCCGCAACGTGCTGCAGGCCTCGCTCCACTGGCACCCGCAGGTGATCCACGACCTGCACGAGTCGATCCCGTTCCTCTACGTCTCGACGGGGACCGGCCCGTACAACGCCTGGCTCGACCCCCTCGTCATCGACGAGTTCACCCGCATGGCCGACCTCGAGGTGCAGGAGCTCACCAGGAAGGGCCTGCCGGGTGTGTGGACGCACGGCTTCTACGACGGCTGGGCGCCCAACTACCTGTTCTGGATCGGGCTGGGGCACAACGCCATCGGCCGTTTCTACGAGACGTTCGGAAACCACGTCCCGTCCACCGAGGAGCGTGTCGTGCGCAGGTTCAGCGACCGCGCCTGGTTCCGCCCGAACCCTCCGCTGCCGACCGTGAAGTGGTCGTTGCGCAACAACGTCAACTATCAGCAGAGCGGGGTGCTGGTGGCGCTCGCGGACGTGGCGTCCCGCCGGACCCACTTCCTCGAGCAGTACTGGACCCTCGGCAAGCGCTCCGTCGCCAAGGCTCGCACCGAGGGACCCGCCGCCTACGTCTTCGACGCCGGGCAGAAACGCCAGGGGCAGCTGCGCGACCTGATCACCCTCCTGCGAGCGCACGGGATCGAGGTGCAGGTCGCCGAAAGGCCGTTCACGATCAACCCGCGCTGGCCTCCACCCAAGGCTGCCGGGAAGGACGAGAAGGGCGAGGGCAAGGGGGAGAAGAAGACCCCAGTGGCCAACGAGGCGGTCGCCTTCTCGGCCGGCAGCTTCGTCGTGCGAATGGATCAGCCGCTCTCCAGGCTGGCGGACACCCTGCTCGACACCCAGTACGTACGCGGCGACGAGCGGGTCTACGACGACACCGGATGGACGCTGGGTCTGACCAAGAACGTGGAGTGCACGCGCATCGTCAACCAGGACGTGCTCACAGTCCCGATGCATCCC
>MEKI01000143.1:12211-13915 GCA_001766905.1 Acidobacteria bacterium RBG_13_68_16 | reverse complement strand
AGTGCGCGTGCGCAACATCGGCAAGCGCGCGGTGGAGCAGGGCCAGCTCCGTCTCTGGTTTCATCTTTCCGAGGTCGAAGTCGAGAGCGCACGCTTTGACCTCTCACGCGGCGCGGAGACGACAATTACTGTCGATCTTCCGCTGCCGCCTCCAGATGCCTTCAGGCGCTACTACACCGTCGGAGCCACCTTTCGTGACCGTATGCTGCCAAACTGGGGTTTTCTCACCTACCACGACCTCTACTACGGCGGCGGGATCTCGGCGATCAGCGGGTTCAACGCCGTTCCAGGCAGCGAGGCCATCTCGGGCGCGGTCCGCGTCGAGAACCGGTCAAGCGCGACCCGTCACTTCGTTATCAACTTCGACCAGACGGATCTGAGCTTCCACCAGGAGCGTGAGCTGGATGTCGGCCCCTTTCAGCGAGCGACAGTCACGCTCAGCGTCGCGCTCCCCTCGCCACACACGTACGGAAGCTGGCCGATGCAGGTGAGCGCAACGGACGGGGCTCTGCTAAACGTGCAGCGCAGGATCAACCTCATCCACTCGCCACCGTTCGTGCAGATCGCGTCGCACCCCGATTCCCCCTCCTACCGTGCGGGCGCCGCCGCGAACCTGAACGTCACGCTGAACCCTGGTCAGCTCGCACGACTCATCGCGGGTACTCTCGAGTTCACTTGCGATCAGTTGGGTTATGCAGAAGCGCGCAATGTGATCCTGACCTCCATGCGAACGGCGACCGAAGCTTTCTCGATGCAGGTGCCGGCGGACGTGCGCGACGGCACTTTCACGTGCCGCGCCCTTTGGTCGGGGAGCGACGGGACAGTCGCGCAGACCGAAGGCTCCTTCCTCGTGCCGCCCGCGATGTTCGAGGTTCGCTCCCTGCAACAGCAGGCGGTCACGGCGGGGGACACGATCACATATGAGGTGCGTAACGTCGGTGGGACCTCTGTCGGGGTATACGCTTTCGAGTGGAAGCTCCTTGGCGAGCGCGGATGGCTTGCTCAGAGTGGACGGACGATCCCCGCCCCGCTCGATCAGGCGCAGCAGATCACCTTCACAATCCCCCCCAACCTCGCCACAGGCTCGTATCGGTCCGTGCTCGAGTACGGAAGCGCAGGCGAGCGCGCCTCGAACACCGAAAGGCTCGAGATCGCGGGTGTCGAGTCTGGTCTCGACGTCGGCACCGGGTCACCGGTGTATGCCTATGGCCAGCCGATCGACGGGTGGGCGAGAATCACGAACGGTGCGCGCGCCTTCCCGAACGCGACCCTCACGCTCAAGGTTTTGTCACCGCGACTGTGCACCGCCCGGATCGTGCCATGGGGTGTGTTTCAAGGGTCGGGATCCCGACAAGGCGTCGCTGAGGTAGGCGGGGCGGTCTTCCCCCCCGGTCTCCCCGAGCCGTGCTTCGCACCCACAGCGTCGCTGCCGGCAGGCGTGTCCCCCATCGCCGTGGCCGCCGGCGACATGAACGAGGACGGCACTGATGACGTGGTCGCCGTCTGGAGCGGGACGAGCGGGTCGTCGCTGGGCATCTTTGCAGGACCGGACCTGGCTCAGCTTGCCTCCGCATCGCTGGCGGGCAACGCCTTGGCCGCGGCCGTGTCCGTCGCGGATTCCAACGGCGACGGCCACCTCGAGATTTTCGAGGCGAACACTGGCGACGGGTCGTCGTTCGTCGCTCGAGCATTCGATCGCGCCCT
>MEKI01000143.1:11827-12197 GCA_001766905.1 Acidobacteria bacterium RBG_13_68_16 | reverse complement strand
AGGCCAGCCTGCCGACCGCCACGGATTCCGCGGCCGCCTTCCCGGCAGGCGGCCCGATTCTGGCAGACCTCGAGGGAGATGGCCGGCCCGACCTGCTCGTGTCTTCCGGGCGCGATCTGCTGGCCCTCGATGCGTCTACCGGGAACGTTCGCTGGCGGACCGTGGAGGCGAATCCGAGTTTTGATGGTCGGCTCGTGACCGGGTTTTCCGCCGCGGACACGGATGGCGACGGCCGAGCCGAGGTCGCGGTGGGGTTCCGCGTGCCCGGCACGCCAGCAAGCGGAGGAGTCGCCCTTCTCGACGCGTCCGGCACGGCCCAGTGGTCGCTGGCCACCACATACCCCATATCGGGCAGTCCCGTGGTCGGGCC
>MEKI01000143.1:8938-11701 GCA_001766905.1 Acidobacteria bacterium RBG_13_68_16 | reverse complement strand
TCCAGCCTCCGCCGACCTCAACGGGGACGGCGCCTTCGAGTACGCGGTGGTTTCCGGGGATCCGTCCTGCGCAAACTGCGCCCCGCAAGCCGTTTTCGTGTTTACCTCGCAAGCGTCGCTTCTGTGGTCGCTGGCGCTGAGCGGGGCGCCCACCGCCGCACCGGTTCTCGTCGACATGAACGGTGACGCAAACCCCGATGTCGTGGCGGAGTACTTCACCCAACAAAGCAGGAACACCGATGTGGTTTGCGCACGTGGATCCACCGGCGCACGGCTCGCAAGCTGGTACTGGATGCCGGGCCGGAGCCCGAACACGCTTCCCCTCTATGTGCTGGACGTCAACGGCGACTGCCTGCCAGAGATTCTGGCCGGGAGAGACACACTCAAGGGAATGTCATGTGCGACTCCGGGAAGGCTCGTCTCCAAACTCTCGTCGCAAGCCGAGGGCGAGGTGGTGTGGCGGTGGGAGGGGTCGGCCAACCTGGCGGCAGAACAGGTGTGGGACGTTCCGAAGCAGTTGTCGACGAGCCAGCGGACCGGCCTCTTCTACCTCGTCGGCGACCTGAAGAACTCCCCCGGCCAGCTCGTTGCGCACGACGAGGCCACGTTCTCGGTGCAGTGGGGCACCGTGCTGTTGAACCTCGAGCCGTTCCCGCAGGCGTGGCGCTCGGGCAGCACGCTGCAAGCGACCGGAACGGTGCGCGATCCCGGCACGGTTGCGCGGAGCTTCGACCTCGTGTTCCGACTGGACAACGTCGAGTTTGCACGACGCAAGATCACACTGGCCGCCGGAGAGTCCATACCATTCTCCGAAACGCTCGCAGCCGGTGGGACGGGCGCCCACACGCTGGCGGTCGAAGCGATCGCCGGGGTCTCGAGCCTCCAATACCTGACGTTGCAGTTCCGGGTGGAGGAACCGGCGGTGAGGGTCACCGTGTCGGGGCCCGCGAAGGTCGGTCAGGAAGTCTTCGAGCTGAAGGCCGAGGTGGCGAACCTGACGCATCTCCCCATCGCGCTCGACGTTGGCCTCGACGTCCCAGAGCAGCCTCCAACCCAGCGGGAGCACGTGACGCTTACCGGGGGAGATAAGACCAGCTTGGTCTTCCGACGCCAGGTTTCCACGGACGCGACCTTCGTCGCACGTGTGTCGGGCGACGCCACCGCCGTGGAGCCGTTCGCGATCGACTACGACGTGGAGCTCGAACCGACCTATGCCGGCCCGTCAGGGCTGCCGACCGGTGACGCCGTGCTGCACATCGACCTCGCGAACGCCGGAGGGCACCCGTGGCGGGGCGAGCTCCTTTGGGGGTTGGCCGGGGCGACGAACGCCTCCGGGAGCATCGCCGCAGAGGTCGCGCCCGTATCTGCGCAGAAGCTTGAAGTCTCGGTGACCTTGGCCCTCGGGTCTTCGATCCTGCGACTCGACGCAGACGGTGTGGTGCGGGAGTTCCCCATTGCGGCCTCGACAGGCGGGCACGGGTTGCTCACCGTGGCCGTGCCCGCGCAGCAAGTCGAGGGCGACGTCGCGATCTCCGTGCGGGTCGCGAACTCGCTCCCCACGGCAGGCGGCTTCCAGGTGGACCTCGAGGTCAGGGACGTCGGTTCCGGCGAACCGGTCACGACCGAGCACCCCGTGTGGAACCTGGACGGCGACCAGACCGCCGAAGAGATAATCCCGCTGGATCTGGCCGCCGGTCCGTACCTGCTGATCCCGCGCCTCAACGGGGCCTTTGCCGGCGAGCCTCGTCGCTTCGAGGTCGTCCCGCGGTACGCCGCGGACCTGACAGCCACAGTCGGCTCGGCACAGGATGACGGCTCACTGCCGCTTTTCATCGCGGTGCGCAACGGCGGCGCTCGCGACCTCACCGGGACGTTGACGATCAATGGTCTGAGCGATCCGATCGTGACGCCGGACTTCGGAGCAGCAGTCGGGGGGACGACCCAGATGACGGTCCCGATCGAGCCAGACCTCCTGCCCGCCGGGGATGTGCCGATCGATGTCATCTACACCACCGGCAGCGGGCTGGCCCTCGCGAGCGAGCACGTGGTTGTGCCCGTCCTGCCCGCGGCCCCGGCCATCGTTGCGGCACCGGACTCCGTCGAGGCGGCTGCAGGCAGCATCGTGCCGGTGGAGGTCGTCGTGGCCAACACGGGCACGCAGACAGCCACCTTCGAAGTGTCGCTCTCCGTCAACGGCGGAGCCCTGTTCTTCGACCAGCAGGAGGGACGGCTGCGTGGGGGCACGCAGGAGGTCGTTCGGTTCGGCGTGCCGCTCGCCGCGGACCTGCCCTCGAGCCGCCTACAGGCCGAGTACGCGCTGATCCGCATCGACCCTGCCATTGAGCACGGGCAGACCGTTGGGACCGGACGTTTCCGCTTCTCCGTGCAGGGCGCGCCGGTGACCGTGACGGCGCAGGTGGACCGCGACCACGTCGCGGCGGGTGGGACCGTCGCCCTCGCCCTGACGCTGGAGGCTGGCCAACTGACAACACCGCTGGCGCTGTTCGCGCAGGTGTCGTACCCACCGTTCGACGAACGCCGCGAGTTCGAGCTGGGGCCCGGAGGGACGCAGATCAGCTTTGAGGTCCCGATCGAGCAGCCGGGGGCCGAGCTCGGATACGGCATCTACTTCATCTCGGGCCGAGCGCTGCACCTCGACGCGCTCACGATCCATCCAGCCGGCGAGGCAGTCGAAATTACGGCCTCGCAACGGGAGTATACGCCCGGCGAAAACGTGCAGCTCGCGGTCACCCTCAACCGGCC
>MEKI01000143.1:8535-8876 GCA_001766905.1 Acidobacteria bacterium RBG_13_68_16 | reverse complement strand
TGACGAGCGACACGTTCCTGCCGATCAACCTGCGGGCGTGGCTCGCCGGCCCGAGCGGACAGGCGACGTTCATGGGTGAGATGCCGCTCGATCTTCAGCCCGGCGAGTTTCACGAGGGGGGCCTGCTCCTCGACCTGAGCGGCGCCGAGCCGGGCACCCAGGGTTGCGTGGTGGGCGTGTACGGTCAGGACGGGACCCTTCTCGCCGAGGCCGCGGCGCAGCTCGACCTCGGCGGCGGGCGGGTGCTGGGGGTTCGGACCGACAAGGCCTTCTACCCCGGCGCCGGCGACACCGTCACGGCACTCGTGGATGCGCAGGGCTCCGGACCGGGGTCGCTGAAG
>MEKI01000143.1:6558-8527 GCA_001766905.1 Acidobacteria bacterium RBG_13_68_16 | reverse complement strand
GGACGGGAAGGTGGCGATCGCCCGGTCGGTCGTGCTTGCCGGTGTGCAGCGGATCGCCGTGCTCGTTCCAGGACCGGGGGCGGGGCGCCACGATTTGAACGCACTGCTGGAAGTCGAAGGTCGTTCATCCAGCGCATCCACTTCTTTCTCGGTCGGAACGCTGCTGCCCGATCTGACCGTGGACCTGGGCGGGGCTCAGGTCGAGTCGGGAGCCGTCAGGGTCGTCGCACGCGTGCGGAACATCGGGCAAACCGAGTCGCCTGCCACGGATCTCTCCGTGTGGGATGGCGAGCCAGGCTCGGGCACGCTTGTCAGTGAGCTCGCAGTCGGCGCGCTGGCGCCCGGGACCGACGCGTTTGTGCCGACCGAGATCGCGCTCGCCGAGGGCCAGCACCAGGTGACCAGCTGGGTGGATCGCGGCGAGCGCATCGAGGAGTTCGACAGGTCCAACAACGTTTCGCGCCTTGACATCACGGTTGGACCGGGCGCCCAGCCGCCGCCCGGCGGAACGTCGATTCAAGCGACATCGCGCTCCTACCGCATCGGCGATCCGATCGTGATCGAGGGTCAGGGGCCCGATGCGACGTACTGCGCGGCGGTGGCCGCCAACGGCGTGTGGACGATGGGCGAACCCGCACCGCTGGGGATGCTGGCAAGCATCACGGTTACTTCCTCGTCGGGCGTGATACCCCAGACCCAGGTCTGGGTCGCGAGCGCGCTCGGGTCGTACGACGTGCTGCTGATCTCCGGGGCGTGCGGCACCGGCGGGACGATCGTCGCCGCCTCCGACCCCGGCATCGTCTCCGGCTTCCAGGTCACCGCCGATCCGATACCGGTGACGACGGACCCCGGGTTATGCGTGTTCATCGCCCTCATTGCGCTTCTTGGGGCCTGGCTGCTCTGGGTGCGGAGAGGGTAAAGGCTGCGGGTTTGGTGAGGTCCTGCGGTCGTCCCGCATTCGGCGGGGCCCGCCGGGATTGCTTCGCCCTGCCCCGCGCCTGCAGAGCAGGGCAGGGCAGGGCTCGCAATGACATGCTTGGGCGGGGATCAGTCCACGACCTTTGCATTGACGACGAGGAAGAGCGTGTCCCCGGAGCGGTCCACGCTGGCCTTGCCGAGCACGACCTTTTGCCCCTCGCGCACCTCGGCGTCGGTGCAAAGCGAGGAATCCCTGTATGTCAGGTCGGAAAGCTTCCCGTCGGGCGACCTTTCACCTAACGGCACGTTGAGTGTAAGGGCCAGCCGCCTCAGGGTGACGACCTTTCCGCGCTCATCGGCGGTCAGCGAGGCCGACCCGAAGTCGAGACGGTACATCGCCGCATGGCTCGGGTCGCCAAGGCTTGGCACCACGCCCTCGGCCCTGCCCTCGCTCCCGTCCCGCACCCTGATGACCGCGGTCTCGAGTAGCGAGAGCCGGGGAAGACCGAAGATGCCCTTGACCTGAGTGGCGACCCCGTCCAGCTCGGAGGGAAGCGCGCCGGCCGTGGCCGCCTGCTTGGAGCCGGAGAGCAGGTAGAACGTGAGCTCGATGCTGGGAACCGAGGCCGGCGCCACGTCCAGGCGCGCCACGATGTCCTTGACGGCCGGCGCAAACTCCTTGGGGCCCGACCACATCACGACCCTCAGATCGCGCTCGAAGTCGGCGCGGCCCGAGAACATCCTGAGCACGCCCACGAGGTCGCTGGGCTGGGCGAACTTGAGCTGGAAGACCTCGGTCACCCAGCCGGCGGGATAGACGCGCAACGCCTCGGGCCGCGGGGATGCCTCCGGCGCCGGCTTCGGTTCGGGCTTTTCCTGGGCGCCCAAGACCGTCGGCAGCCCCACCAGCGCCGCCGCCATGACCGCCAGAGCCACCCAGAGCGGCTTCGTGTAGAGGTTTCTCGTCATGTCCTCATCCTTTCTTTCCGTCCACAAACCAGTAGATGACGACGTCGGGGTCGTCGGTAACGATCTTGATCACGAACGGCTC
>MEKI01000143.1:6011-6541 GCA_001766905.1 Acidobacteria bacterium RBG_13_68_16 | reverse complement strand
CCTGGGGAGAAGGCCGAGCCACCCGCGGCCGCCTTTGCGGGCTCTCCCCCGGCACGCCCGAGGCGACGCGCTGCCGGACCGCGGGGGGTTCTTCCAAACGTTGCGGTGGCCGTGTTGGGGGCGGAATCGCCTCCGAGGGCCGCGCGCTGGAAAGCGCCGCAGTCCCCATCGGGGTCTCGGGGCGATTCGCCGCGCGCTGGACCAGAACGAGCGCCGCGGCGACGATGGCAAGCAGCGCGGCGCCGAGGGCGCCTTTCCAGGCGACGCTCGGGAACCAGGCAAGGGCGCGGCTCGACGCGGCGCCAGCAGGCGGGTGGGCCAGGGCGGCCAGGACCCGCTGCCGAACGAGTTGGAGCGCCGCGCGGTCCGGCGCCTCCTCCGCCAACACGGCGAGGGCGACCCGGGTGGCGCGGAGCCGTTCGGCCAGAAGGCGGCACGCCTCGCAGTGGGCGATGTGCGCCTCGACGCGCCTCGCCCGGCGCGGGGCGAGGTCCCCGCCGACCCACAACGCGACCAGTGGCTGAACCCTC
>MEKI01000143.1:2775-5931 GCA_001766905.1 Acidobacteria bacterium RBG_13_68_16 | reverse complement strand
ACGGTGATCTCCGTGCAGCCGAGCGCACGCGCGACCTCCGCGGTCGAGAACCCTTCGACATCGCGCAGGACGACGACTTCACGCTCCCTGACGGACAGCAACCGCAACGCCTCGCGGATGGCCCGCACGCGATCGGCCGCGTCCGCGTCTGTTTCCTGATTCGCCGGCCGTGCGAGCACCGCGGGGTCGAGGTCGTCCAGCGGCGCCGCTGGCATGCGCGCTCTCCTCCGATGGACGTCGCGGCAGACGTTGACCGCGACCCTGTACAGCCACGGCGCGAACTCCCGCCGCGGATCGAAGCGGTGGAGGTGGCGGAAGACACGCAGAAAGACCTCCTGCGCGGCGTCGCGGGCATCCTCGAGGTTGCCGAGCAGCGCCCGGGCGGTTCGCAGGACGCTCCGCTCGTGTGCGGCCACGAGCTGCTCGAACGCCTCGCGATCGCCGGAGCGGGCCCGTTCGACGATGCCGCGCAGGTCGGCGTCCGGGCGGTTCTTGCTTCCTTCAGGCTCAAGCCCCACGATGGGTTCCAGTCTTGCATACGCGCCCACTCGCCTTCACGCTCGAGGCATCCCTTCACCTGCTAATACTCAAGGGTGCTCGAAAACGTTGAGAGGCCGCCGGCGGTATGATCCCGCAGACGCAGATCTGGGTCGCGGCAGCGCTCGGCTTGTACGACGTGCTGCTGATCTCCGGGGCGTGCGGCGGCAGCGGGACGATCATCGCCGCCTCCGACCCCGGCGTCGTGCCCGGCTTCCAGGTCACCGCCGACCCAATCCCCGTGGCGTCGGAGGCGGGGCTGCTAGTGCTCATGGCGCTGATCGCGCTGCTGGGCGTCTGGTTGCTCGCCACAAGGAGGGTGTGAGCGGGGCGGGGCACGCCCCGGCGTTACCGTGGCCGCGGTGGCGAGGCGGTCACTGCTGGAATCCAAGGATCCGTACGGGCACTTTCGTCAGCTGCGGAGCTCGTTCAGGCGCTCTTCCACGGCCTGGGCCTCGGCCTTGAGCTCGGCCAGGTACGACTCGAGCTCAGGAATCACCTCGGCCTTGCCCCTGTAGCAGCGGCGGAACCCGTGATGCCCGCCGTCATGGCAGCACCCGGCGTGCTCGCCGTGCTCGGCGCTGCAGCCGCATTCGCAGCGATGGCTGCCATGATGTTGATGATGGTGGTGTTCGCCTGTCTCGCAGCAGCACATGATCAACCTCTCTTTCGTCGTTTGACGGAGCGATTCTCCGCGATGGACTCGTACTCCGCCAGGAACTTGTCCAGGTGTGTCCTGGTCTTGCGGATCTCGGCCACCCAGACTTCGAGGTGTTCGTGGCCGATTTTCGTCAGCTCGTAGACCCGCCGCGCCGGCCCACGCCCGCCAGTGTCCCAAGCCGAACGTAGGACCTCGGCCTCTTCGAGCTGCCGCAGGGTCCGGTACATCATTCCCGGGTCAGATAGGTTCTCCGAGCCGGGGATAGCGCGCAGCGCCTCCATCAGCTCGTAGCCGTGGCTTGTCTTCTTCGCCAAGAGCAGCAGCAGGCGCGGCTGAATGAAGCCTCGCACCTCACAGCTGCAGCGGCAACCACATCGTCGTTTGCCTTCGTCGCACACGGTCAGTCACTCAGGCGCTACTATTGGCCTTTAACATATAGATGTCAGGGTACCTTACCGCCTACGTTACCCGACATCGTCTCCGGCTTCGCCGTCACTGCAGATCCCATCCCCGTGACGTCGGACGTGGGTTTGCTCCTTTTCATCGCCCTGATCGCGCTGCTGGGCGTCTGGGGGCTCGCCCCACGGAGGGCGTGAGCCGGGCGGCGACGAGCCCTGCCCCTACCTTGGGCACGCGCGCGGAGCGCGTGCGCCACAGAAACAACACAGGGATCAAGGCGCGGCCGTCCCCGTCAGGTCTGTTCGGCAGGCACCAGCACGGGCCGGGCGCCGAGCGAGATGCGGAAGCCGTAGAGCACTAGGGCCAGGGCGACCGCCAGCAGCACCAGAGAGGTGCCGAAGTACCACCGCGAGGGGTCGAGGGGCAGCGGGGTGTAGTACCAGAGCAACATGTTCGTCTCGAAGTACCCAAAGCCGGCGACGAGGCCCAACCTGCCGAGCACGACGGCGAAGAGGATGGCCCCGGTTAAGCTTCCGATGGCGTCGAGGACCGGGTTCTCTCCCCACGACCACATGAGCGCTTCGACTACCGCGAGCAGGACGACGGCCAGCCACGTCCGGCGCACGATCAGCCTGAGGAGGAAGAGCAGCCCCAGGCCGACGAGCGACGCGATCAGAGTTTCCCCGGCGGAATCCATCACGGACCGGAGGAGGCCGCGGCCGCCTGCCAGCGCAGGCAGGTAGGGCGACACGGTGGTCTGCCCGGAAAACGGGATCCAGGCCGGCAGGCCGTTGCCGAGGTGCATCGCGAAGGCGGCCACGGCGCCGGCGGCGCTTCCGATGAGGAGATCCCGGCCGACCCGCGGATCGCGGTAGCGCCCCTCCACCACCCGCGCCCAGCCGATCAGAACCTCGGGCATGGTGCGACGGACGTACGGCTCGAAGGCCAGATACAGGAGGCCCGCGAACGCCGCGAAGAAGAGTGCATTGGCGATCCCGTCGATGAACAGCCACACCTCGTCGGAGAGGTCGAGCACGTGATGGGCCGAGAGCAGCCAGCGACCGAGGTTGGTGGCGAAGAACGCGAGACCGAGGACGAGGGCACCGCGCCGGTCGCCACGGCCACTGCGGAGGTTGCGGCGGGCGAACACGATCGCTCCGGCGAGGAGTACGGCGACCACGGCCGATATCACGAACCAGCGGAACCTTGGAGCAGCCCGGAATCGCGACTCGGCCATGCGGGTCGGGCGCGACCACGGGCCGAGGACCTCGAAGTACACCGGCTTGCCGCCGTAAGCCGCCGCGCTGACCCGGACCGGGATGTCCCGCGCCCACGGGAGAGCACCGGTCCACTCGCCGCGCGCGTCGAACGGCTGCGGCGGGAGCCACTGCGGGGAAGCCTCGGAGAACCCCTTGAAATCCAGCCCGGCGTCGGCGAACAGGGCCGGCCAATCCGGTTTCGTGGGTGGGACCGGCGACTTCTCGAGCTGCGGTGGGACCGCTTCCAGCGCCTGCAGCCGTCCCGCGGCGTCGAGGGTCACCGTGACCATCCCGCTGACC
>MEKI01000143.1:1581-2766 GCA_001766905.1 Acidobacteria bacterium RBG_13_68_16 | reverse complement strand
GGGTCGTCCACCGCCGGCACGCCCGCCCAATCCAGCGTGGTCAACCGGAGCGGACTCTGGCGAAAACGGAAGAGGAGCGGCGGACCCCATCCTCCCATCTCGCGCCGCCACGAGGTGGACACCTTGTGGTCGGCGAGGTACTTGATGGGGTCGTACCAGCGCTGGAACCACGCCGCCGTGTCGGCCCTCTCCGCGTACCCCAGCCTGGTCGCGAGTTCGCGCGCCCGATCCTCCAGCACCTCCTTACCCTTCTCCGCTGGCGCGAGGCCCAGGTCCGTGGAGAACGGGGAGATGAGGACGCAGGCGAGGATGAAGGCGAGCGCCGTCCCCAGCAGCGCCCACGCGACGCGGGGTTCGAGCGCGCCCTCGCCGCCCGCCGCCGCCACCATCCCCGGGGAGGGCGTCTCGCCGGCGGCGAGGGCCGCCGCGAGCGGGTCGCCGCCGGGAAGCGCAGCCGCCACCGCGCGCACGCTCGGCGGCCGCCGGCCGGGATCCTTCTCGAGGCAGCGGACGATCGCGCGCTCGAGGGCGGCGTCCACATCTGCCTGAACCTGGGAGGGCGTGGTCGGGGACGAGCGCGTGTGCTTCTCCCTCAACTCGGCGAGGTTTGTGGCGTCGAAGGCGCGCGTGCCGGTGCAGGCCTCGTAGAGCACGAGGCCGAGCGCGAACAGGTCGCTCTGCACGCTGTACGGCCGCCCTTCGAACAGCTCCGGAGCCATGAACACCAGCGTCCCGGCGAGCTCGCCGGGCGCCACCTCGCCCGCCGAACGCGCCACGCCGAAGTCGGTGATGCGCACGCGACCGTGGCCGTCGAGCATGACGTTCGCGGGTTTGAGGTCGCGATGGAGCACGCCGCAGTCATGGATCGCCGCCAGCCCCGCGCAGAGCTGCCGCGCGACATCCAGCGCCTTTCCGCCGGGGAGGCGGCCGATCCGCCGGAGGAGCGAGGCCAGATCCTCCCCATCCACGTACTCCATGGTCAGGAACTGGCGGCCGTCGCTCTCGCCGATGTCGTAGACACGACAGACGTTGGGGTGGGAGACCTGTCGCGCGGTCCTCACCTCGGCGCGAAAGCGCTCCAGGGCCGATGGGTCCCCGGTCATTTCGTCCGGCACGAACTTCAGGGCCACGACCTGCCCGAGCTTGAGGTCGTCCGCGCGGTAGACCTCGCCCATGCCGCCCTTT
>MEKI01000143.1:1431-1547 GCA_001766905.1 Acidobacteria bacterium RBG_13_68_16 | reverse complement strand
GTTGCTTCGGCAAGACCCCGCACAAGCGGCGGGGGCAAACCCCGCCCCTACCTTGGACGCGCGTGACACCCCGAGCACGCGCGGAGCGCGTGCCCCACAGAAGAGAAGGGCGAGCA
>MEKI01000143.1:0-1401 GCA_001766905.1 Acidobacteria bacterium RBG_13_68_16 | reverse complement strand
CCACGCTGGGGCGGATTCTGGTGACACGTGGGCCAAACAAGAGGAGGTGCAACGATGGCGCGGCGAGCGGCTGGAGTCGTCACCTATGCGGTCATTGGCATCATTCTCCTCGTGGCTCTCGCGCCGAGTGGCCTCGCCGAGTTGACGGTTTACCAGCTTTATGCGGGCCCTCCGTTGCCACCGGCCCAGGCGGCGGTCCTGAAGGTCGCGCACGAGACGCACATCGGGCTCCACCGGGTCAACGATGTGGGGCTCTGGTTCAAGCACGTCGACGTGATGCATTTGAAGCCGGGAAATTACGTCGTGACGTGCGGGTACTGGACGATTAAGGGTCTGAAAACCGTCTACTCCAAGGTGGACGTCAGGATCAAGTTCACGGCCGAGCCAGGCCACGAGTACCTGGTGTCGGCCTACAGCCCTCCCGAATGGTCGGATCGGTTTTGGATACCAGTGGTGACCGATCTCAGCGCGAAGGCCCAGTACTTCGCGACGGGCTACAGCGGCAGCGTCGTGCGCGTCCGTCGAGGCAAGATCACGTTTGTCGCGCCGACCGCGGAGGACCACCCCCACAGGGTCGTCGAGGAGGGTGAGCTGCCGGTGCCCGTGACCGGGGACTTCGCAGTTGGCGAGGAGCTGTCGGCGGCGTCCATGAGCGCCCGCGTCGAGGTGGTCGAGCCGCTTTCGCCGGCGCACAAGTACTCCGTCGCCCCGATCGAGAACCGCTGCCAGGAGCCGGTCCCCCCGGAGTACCTCGAGCTCCTCCGCTGGCACGTCGAGGAGGAGCTTTACTACCGCAACTTGCTCGCCGAAGAGGGCGAGAAGCCGACACGGGTCATCGCAGTCGTCGTGACCCAGTTCAGGATGCGAACCGACGTCTCGCGCTTCATGGTCGGCATTGCGGCAGGCAAGGACAAGATCGTCTCGACGGTGACCGTAAAGGACACGGTCAGCGACAAGGCGCTGACCCAGACCGAGCTGGCAAGCTCCAACCCCTCGGCGAAGGGTACGGCGGAGACCGTCGCGTTGACCCACGCGAAAGAGATCCACCGGCTCGTGGCGGCTCTGCCGGACTGATGAGTCTCTGCACGTGCCTTCTTGTTGACTCGGCAGGACCGACGCTCGGAGCGCGTGCCCCACAGAGACAACGGCAGGCGCCGCATCGGTCCGAGTTCCCCAGGATGCTCGATCGAGCGAGGTTGCGAGGCCGTTTGAACCCTTGGGGCACTTGGGGCATCTAATCGGGTGTGAAGGGAGAACCCCCAATGAAACGAGCCAAGTCGTACGGATTGCTGTTGATCCCTGTGGTGTTCTGCATCGCGGCGCTGGCCCTGGCCGAGGAGCGGCTGCGGGAGAACTTCGACCAGACGTACCCGCTCGCGGCCGGCGGACGCGTCTCACTGT
>MEKI01000142.1:30807-36889 GCA_001766905.1 Acidobacteria bacterium RBG_13_68_16 | reverse complement strand
CGAGCTGCAATTCACTTGCAGCGAGCGTGGGGGTTCGGGGGTCTAGAGCGCGCGGGTGGGTGGTTGGGTTGCGCGCGGGACCCCCGCAATGGATAGATGGTGGCTGGGGAGCAGGGATTCGAACCCCGATACCGCGGTCCAGAGCCGCGTGTCCTGCCGTTGGACGACTCCCCAGAACGGCGAGGAGGATCATTCTAGGCAAAAGGCTCAGGGTGTCAACCTGATCGAGATCTTCCGGGCGGCGGGTGAGAGGCAGCAAAGGCTTGCGCAGCCCGTGGCGGAGTGGCCGCAAGGCGCTCGTGTCCTCCCGGTTCGCCTCGGTGGCTGCTAGACTTTCCGGACGAGGCGCGAGCGAACCGAGGTGAAGTGAAGGGGCACGCATGGCAGACACGGTGAGGACACGGATAGCGCCCAGCCCGACCGGCGACCCGCACGTGGGCACGGCCTACGTGGCCCTGTTCAACTACGCGTGGGCGCGCAAGAACGGCGGGCAGTTCATCCTGCGCATCGAGGACACCGACCGCGAGCGCTCGAGCCCCGCCTCCGAGAGCATGATCTTTGAGGCGCTGCACTGGCTGGGCGTCTCGTGGGACGAGGGCCCCGACGTCGGCGGGCCGTTCGGTCCGTACCGCCAGAGCGAGCGGTTCGAGATCTACCGCAAACACGCCGAGAGGCTGCTCGCGGCTGGCGCCGCCTACCCCTGTTTCTGCACCAAGGAGCGCCTCGAGGCGCTGCGGGAGGCGCAGCGGAAGGCGAAGGTCGCCCACGCCTTGGGCTACGACGGCCACTGCCGGGCGATTGCTCAAGGGGATGGCCGCCGACGCCGGGAAGCCGGCGAGCCGCACGTCATCCGCCTCGCGATGCCGCGCGAGGGCGAGACCGTGGTCGCCGATCTGCTGCGGGGCGAGCTCCGCTTCGACAACACGCTGGTGGACGATCAGGTGCTGATCAAGAGCGACGGCTACCCGACCTACCACCTCGCCAACGTGGTGGACGACCACCTAATGGGGATCACCCACGTCATTCGCGCGGAGGAGTGGATCTCCTCCCTGCCCAAGCACGCCCAGCTTTACCGCGCGTTCGGCTGGGGGTCGCCGGTCTTCTGCCATCTGCCGCTGCTGCGCAACACCGACAAGTCCAAGATCTCCAAGAGGAAGAACCCCGTCAGCCTGAACTACTACCGGCGCGCCGGCTACCTCCCTGAGGCGCTCCTCAACTTCCTCGCGCTACAGGGGTGGGCGATCGCCGAGGACCGCGAGGAGTTCACGCTGGAAGAGTTCATCGCCAGCTTCGAGCTTTCCAAGGTCACCCTGGGTGGGCCGGTCTTCGACCTCGGGAAGCTGACCTGGATGAACGGCAAGTACATCCGCAGGCTCACCGTGCCGCAGCTCCTCGAACGGCTGCGTGGGGACCTGGTGAGCGATGAGTACCTGCTCAAGGTGCTGACCCTGGCGCACGAGCGCATCGAGAAGCTGGAGGATTTCGTCGAGTACGCCAGGTTCTTCTTTGTCGGCGAGCTCGAGTACGACGCGGAGGCCCGGGCGAAGCTGGTGGCCAAAAGGCGAACCGCCGCGCAGACGGCACAAGCCCTCGACCGGCTCCTCGAGGAAAACCTGGACCAGTTGCTCGAGTGGGAGCCGGCCCGCATCGAGGAGACGATGCGATCCTTTTGCGATGCCAACGGATGGAAGACCTCCGACCTCTTCATGCCGGTGCGGGTGGCCGTCACCGGCAAGGCGGCCACGCCGCCGCTGTTCGAGACGATGGAGGTGCTCGGGAAGGAGATCTGCCGGCGCCGGCTGCGCCGCGCCGTCGAGACGCTGCGCGGCATGAAGGCGCCAGGGGGCACCGGCACCCACGGAGGCGAGGACGAGACGCCATGAAGGAGAAGAAACCGAGGGCGGGAGCGAGTCCGAGGCAGGAGCATGCAGGATCCGAAACGGCCGCGCCGCCGACCCACTTCATCCGTGAGATCATCAATGAGCACAACAAGGCGGGGAAGTTCGGTGGGAAGGTGGCGACGAGGTTCCCCCCGGAGCCGAACGGCTACCTGCACATCGGCCACGCGAAGTCCATCTGCCTCAACTTCGGCCTTGCGCAGGAGTACGGCGGCACTTGCAACCTCCGTTTCGACGACACCAACCCGACCAAGGAGGAGCAGGAGTACATCGACTCCATCGAGAACGACGTGCGGTGGCTCGGTTTTGACTGGGAAGATCGGCTCTACTTTGCGTCGGACTACTTCGAGCAGATGTACCTGTGGGCCGAGAAGCTGATCACGAAGGGCAAGGCCTACGTGTGCGACTGCTCCCCGGACGAGGTACGCGAGTGGCGCGGCACCCTCACCAAGCCGGGCCAGCCCTGCGTCCACCGGGAGCGCGGCAGGGAGGCCAGCCTCGATCTCTTCCGGCGCATGCGGGCGGGGGAGTTTCCCGACGGCGCCCGAACGCTGCGGGCCGAAATCGACATGACGTCGGGCAACATCAACATGCGTGACCCGGTGATCTACCGGATTCTGCACGCGCCGCACCCGCACGCGGGTGACGCGTGGTGCATCTACCCTATGTACGACTACGCCCACCCGCTCGAGGACGCCATCGAGAACATCACCCACTCCATCTGCACGCTCGAGTTCGAGGACCACCGGCCGTTCTACGACTGGGTGATCGACGAGCTGGAGCTTCCCGAGCCCCATCCCCAGCAAATCGAGTTCGCCCGGCTGAACCTCACTCACACCTTGATGAGCAAGCGCAAGCTGCTGGAGCTGGTGAAGGCCGGTCTGGTCATCGGCTGGGACGACCCCCGCATGCCCACGATCTCCGGGCTGCGCCGCCGCGGTTACACGCCGGAGGCGATCCGCGACTTCTCGGAGCGCATCGGGGTGGCCAAGCGCGACAGCATGGTGGACATCGCGCTACTCGAGCACTGCCTGCGCGAGGACCTCAACCGCCGCGCCCGGCGCGTGATGGCGGTGCTGCGCCCGCTCAAGGTCGTGCTGGAGAACTACCGCGATGGCCAGGTCGAGGAGTTCGACGTCCCCAACAACCCGGAGGATCCCGCCGCAGGGACCCGCAAGGTGCCGTTCTCGAAGGTGCTCTACGTCGAGCGCGACGACTTCCGCGAGTCACCCCCCCCGAAGTTCTACCGCCTCTACCCGGGCAACGAGGTCCGCCTGCGCTCCGCGTACTTCATAACCTGCAAGGAGGTGGTGAAGGACGCTGACAGCAACGTCGTCGAGCTGCGCTGCACATACGACCGCTCGACGCGCGGCGGCTCCGCCCCTGACGGGCGCCGACCCAAGGCCACGCTGCACTGGGTCTCGGCCAATCACGCCCTTGAAGCCGAGGCCCGCCTGTACGACCACCTCCTCACGGTGCCGGACCCGGATGCCGCCGGCGAGGGCAAGGACTGGAAATGGTTCCTGAACCCTGGCTCCCTCGAAACCTTGAGGGGGTGCCGCGTCGAGGCGACGCTCGCCGGGGCTAGGCCCGGCGACCGCTTCCAGTTCGAGCGCCTGGGCTACTTCTGTGTGGACCCCGACTCGGCTGCCGGCAAGCCGGTCTTCAACCGCACCGTCACCCTGCGCGACAGCTGGGCGAAGATCGAGCAAAAGCAAAAAGGGTAGAGTTCAGGCCCTATTCGACTTGGTCGGACGGGCACTGGCGGAGAGGGGGGGATTGCGGACAGCTACCTGTCGTGCCAGGGGGCGCTACCATGCACAGCCTCCACACCCCCGCCCTCGGCTCCGATTGGTGGCCATGCATGCCGCGTCGCGCCACCCAGCTTTCCGCTGCGGGGGTCCCGCGCCGCTCCAGCCCTCACCCGGCGCTCTTGACCCCCGAACCCCCACGCTCACCCCGCCAGAGGCGGGGTTCGCTCACCACCCGCGCGGTCAAACCCCCGAGACCCCACCCTGACGCCCACACTGGGGTTTCTCATCCTCCGCCTCTCCGCCTCAATCGCAGCGGGCGGGAGGGGGACTCTAAACTCCAAACTCTTGACCGTTGGGTGGGTGGGCGGAGGCATTGGCGGAGAGGGGGGGATTCGAACCCCCGGTCCGGGTTTACCCCGGACAACTGCTTAGCAGGCAGCCCTGTTCGGCCACTCCAGCACCTCTCCGCGCCGGCCGCGAGAGTCTACGCCGAGCGGCGACCACCTGCAACCCGAGGTTGCTCAAGGGGACGAGA
Source organism: Acidobacteria bacterium RBG_13_68_16 (assembly GCA_001766905.1). Lineage (GTDB taxonomy): Bacteria > Acidobacteriota > Thermoanaerobaculia > Thermoanaerobaculales > Thermoanaerobaculaceae > RBG-13-68-16. Next base: position 32,702 of record MEKI01000142.1, on the reverse strand, counting down.
GCAACCTCGCCCCGAGCGAAGCGAGGGGTCCCCCGGGATTCTGCAGGCTCATGTCGAGCTGGGGGACGTTCAGGAAATCTCGAACCGGGCGGGGTGGAAATCCGGCGCCTCCAGCGTGCGGACGTTGATCCCGTAGCGCTCCTTCAGGTCGATCAGGATGCCCCGCAACTCGGCTGAGAGAAGGTGAACGACCTCGGGGTGCGCGCGGAGGGCGAAATCGTTGACCTCGCCCTGCGCGGCCTCCCGGAGGAGGGCGCGACGGATCTCCAGGCACACGGTCTCCGGCGACTTGACGCGGCCGAGCCCATCGCAGGTGGGGCAGGGCTGGGTGAGGGCGCGCTCGAGGGAACGTTCGGTGCGCTTGCGGGTGAGCTGCACGAGGCCGAACGGCCCCACCGGCCCGGCAAGCGAGCGCGCCCGATCGCTTGCCAGCGCCCGCTTGAGCTCCTCGATCAGAGCTTCGCGATGGCCCCCGTCCTCCATGTCGATGAAGTCCACCACGACGATTCCGCCCAAGTTGCGCAGCCGCAGCTGTCGGGCCACCTCGCGGGCGGCTTCGATGTTGATGCGGAAAACCGTGTCCTCGAGGTCGGCTCCGCCCACGTAGCGCCCGGTGTTGACGTCGATGGCCACCAGCGCCTCGGTCTGGTCGATCACCAGCGAGCCGCCCGACCGCAGCCACACCTTCGGTTGTAGGGCCTGCTCCAGCTCGGCCTCGACACCGAACGCCTCGAAGATATCGAGCTGCCTGCGGTAGAGCTTGACCTTTCCGGTGAGCTCGGGCTGCACGCGATCAAGAAACTCCACCACTCGCTGGTAGCCCTCGGTGTCGTCGATCCAGAACTCGGCAAGCTGCGGTCCGGCGATGTCACGGGCGGCCCGCAGCACCAGGTCCAAGTCGCGGTGCACCAGGCACGGCGCGCTGACCTCCCCGGAACGTTTCGTGATGTGCCTCCACATCGACTCCAGCACCGCAAGGTCGGCGAGAAAGTCAGCCCGCTCGCGCCCTTCGCCCGCCGTGCGGACGATCACACCGCCGGTGTGGGGGATCTCGGAGAGCAGGGTCCGCAGGCGCTCACGCTCGGGCTGGTCGGTGATGCGCCGCGAGACGCCGACGTGGGAGTTGCCGGGCATCAGCACCAGGTAGCGCCCGGGGATCGTGACGTGTGAAGTGGCCCGCGGCCCCTTGCTCGAGCCCAGCTCGCGGGTGACCTGCACGAGGACTTCCTGTCCCTCGCGCAGCAGGTCCTGGATCGGCGGAGCCGAAACGAGTTCGCCGGGCTCCACCTCCTCGTCCTCGAGCGCCTCGGCCACGTCGTCGACGTAGAGAAAGGCGTCCCGCTCGAGGCCGACGTCCACGAAGGCGGCCTGCATCCCCGGGAGAACGCGCGAGATCCTGCCCTTGAACAGGCTCCCGACGACGGAGCGCTCGCGGTTGCGCTCGACCATCAGCTCGACAAGCGCACCGTCCTCACGCACCGCCACGCGGGTCTCGTAGGGGGTCACGTTGGCGTAGATGACGGTGCTCACGGCGCCTCCGGAATCTGAATTCTAACCTCATTTTGAGTTTCTGTGCCGATACCGGCGTTCTCATGACTCTTGGCGTGGCCTGGTTCTTCTTCTTCCGCGTGCCGGCTGGTCCGGTTTTCGTATTCCACTGCGTGGAGGCTTTCTTTTTGCCCCGCGGGCTCGGAGCGGTCGCTCAGGCCGGGCCTCGAGCCCAGCCCTCCGACCCGCCTGCGCGTGCGACCGAGCAGGGACGTCCCGCGGCGGGGCCCCTCGCTGTTCGTACCAGACCACGCCAGCGATACCCCACGGCGGGACGCCCGCTCGGTGCCCGCATGCTTCGGCGAGATCGCTCCTTCCGCCCGCGGGGCGGATCTCACCCCCACCCC
>MEKI01000142.1:6697-30764 GCA_001766905.1 Acidobacteria bacterium RBG_13_68_16 | reverse complement strand
GGCGAGCCAGCGACGAGGGGTCGCGCGCCCGCCGGGCAAGACAATAGCCTCATGCAGTGAAAAAGAGTAGAAGGGCCACCGCGGCACCGGCAAAGAAAACAGTCTCACGCAGTGAAGAAGAAAGAAAGCCCCGCAGGGCTAGACGTTGGCGAAGCGAAGGCGCCAGATGGACTGGACGATGCCGAGGGTGATGCAGGTGGCGAGGACGGAGGAGCCGCCGTACGAGAGCAACGGCAGCGTGATTCCCGTGGTCGGTGCAATGCCGGTCACCATGCCCATGTTGATGAGGATTGCGGTCGACATCCCGAAACCGGCGCAGCCCGCGAACACGGCGCCGACGCGGTCGCGAGCCGCCAGCGCGACGACGAAGATGCGCATGACGAGGAGTGCGTACGCGGCGAGCAGTAAGGCAGCTCCGACGAAACCGGTCTCTTCGGCCCACACCGCAAAGATGAAGTCCGTGTACTGAGCGGGGAGAAAGCGCAGCTGTGACTGCGTGCCGGAATGGAGCCCCTTGCCGGTGATCTCGCCCGAGCCCACCGCGATCTTCGACTGCCGCTGCTGGTACCCAGAGCTGTAGGGCGCGCGCTGCGGGTCCGCGAACGTCAGCACACGCTCTCTCTGGTAGGGCTTCAGGAACCACAACCAGGCTGCAGCCACGAACACCGCGCCACCGAGCACCAGCGCGATCCAGGCCCGCCAGCGCAGGCCTCCGAGCCAGAGCGCGGCCAGCAAGATGGGGACGAAGGTGAGGGCCATGCCGAGGTCAGGTTGTAGCAGAACCAGCAGCGCCGGGGCGGCGACCACGGCGGTGATGCGCCACACGGCCGCGAAGTTGAGGCGGCTCTGCTGGTACTCGTCTGCCAGAGCCGCGACGCCGAGTATGGTCACGACGCGGGCGAACTCTGAAGGCTGGACGGTGTAAGACCCGACGGCGATCCAGGCGCGCGTGCCACCGCGCAGCGGAGCGATGGCGAAGAGGGCAAGAAGCACGGCAATGGAGACCACGTAGAGCAGTGGCGAGAAGCGGGCCAGTACGCGGTAGTCCGCGAAGGAGACCAGGAGCAGCAGGGCAACTCCGACGGCGAGCCAGACAAGCTGACGGTGAGCGAAACCAGGCGCAGCGAGTGCCCTGGCTGTCGAACCCTGGGCGAGGTAGGCGCACGCCGAGATCGCGAGTACCGAGAGGAGCAGCCAGGGGTCGAGGCGTCTCATTGCCGAGTACGTGGCTCCTGTTTTGGGTGCTCCTGCTGCGTCAACGATCGAGCCGCGGCATGGCTGGAGGGTCTGGCCGGCTCCACCGCAGCGGCTGAGGGCAAGGTCTCTCCGGGCCCGCTCGTCTGGCCCTTGGGAGCGGGAGGAGGGGGCAGGGAGGTGTTCTGCCAGATCGGGGGGACCGCCGCGGCAACCTCTCCTTGTTTGACCTGCGGCCCGAATGCGCGCAGCAAGATGCGCGCCGCGATGGGCGCGGCAACGGAGGCGGCATCACCACCGTGCTCGACCACCACACACACCAGGAGTTCGGGCTTGTCGAGCGGAGCATACGCAACGAACAGCGCGTGGTGGCGCTGCTCCCACGGCAGCTCGTACCACTTCACGCCGTCCTTTTTGCGCATCACCTGGGACGTGCCGGTCTTACCGGCGAGCCGTACCGGCAGGTTGCCAAGACGACGTGCGGTGCCCCGGTCCCCGGCAACCACCATCTCCATGCCCCTCCGTACGTGGGCGAGAGCCTCGGCCGGGAGCCCGGTCGGGCGCGGCGCACCGCCCTTGTCCGGCACGAGGTGAGGCTGCACGAGGTCACCGCCGTTGATCAGCGCGGCGTATGCGACGGCGAGCTGGATGGGCGTGACCAGGATTGGGCCCTGGCCGATACCCACCGAGATCGTCTCCCCGCCGTACCAGGGCTGGCCGCGCACCCGGCGGCTCCATGCGTCGTCGGGGACGAGACCCGAGTTTTCACCGCCGAGCTCGATCCCGGTCGGGGTCCCGAAACCGAAGGTCCGCGCCCAGGACGCGAGCCGGTCGATGCCGGCGTCACGGGCCGTGTAGTAGAAGTAGGTGTCGCAGGATTCTTCGATCGCTTGCTCGAGCGCCATCCGGCCGTGACCGCCGGCCAGCCAGCACCTGTAAGGGTGGCCGTAGATGGTCACGGCGCCGGTGCAGTAGACGGTGTCGAACGGCGTCCGTACGCCGTCCCGCAGGGCCCCGGCCGCGAATAGCGGCTTGATGGTCGATCCGGGCGGGTAGAGCGCCTGAATGGCGCGGTTATGCAGGGGGTTCAAGGGATCGCTGGTGAGCTCCTGCCAGCGGGCCGGCTCGAGGTGCCCGGCGAACAGGTCGGGGTCAAACGCCGGTTGGGAGAGCAGGATGCGCACCGCACCATCGCGAGGATCCAGCGCGACCACTGCGCCGACCTGGCCGGCCATCGCCTCGACTGCCTCACGCTGGAGAGCGAGGTCGATGGTGACCCCGAGAGGGCGCCCCGCCACCGGAGGTTCCTCGTCGAGCGCCGAGACCTGTTTGCCGAGGGCGTCTACCACGACCACCAGGTTGCCCGGGGTGCCTCCGAGCACGTCCTGGTAGGCACGCTCGAGCCCGGAGCGACCCACCAGCTGCCCGGGACGCAGATTGGGGCTCTCCGCCAATTGCTCGGGGGAAACCTCGCCGAGCTGACCAACGAGATGCGCGACGGTAGCGCCCGGTGGCAACGAGCGCCGGGTCGCGGGGTGAATCTCGAGCTCGTGGAACTCGGCGCGGTGCGCCGCGATTGAAGCAACCTGCGACCAGGCGAGGTTGTCGGCAATAACCGAGGGCAGGTGGGACGTGCGGCTTGCCTTTTCCAGGCGTGCTCGGACCTCGTCGGCCGGGGCGATTTCGATACGGGTCAGGAAGGCGGCGGTGCGCACAGAGTCGTTCATCTCTTCGGGGAAAAGGAGGAGCTGGTATGCGGGGCGGTTGTCGAGGATGACCTCGCCGCGCACGTCCTTGACCATCCCGCGGGGTGCCTCGAGAGGGATGCGGCGTAGGCGATTGTTCTCGGCGGCGCTGCGCCAGCGTGGCCCCTGTACTACTTGCAGCACCCAGAGCCGGAGCAGAACAACCACGAGACCCACCGCTACGATCGCGAGTATCGCAACGGCCCTGCGCTGCACCGGGCGGAGATCGTCTCGGACGAATGTCATAGTCTGCGCAGAACGCGCCGCCGGTGGCGGGCCGGAGACCGCCAGGCGCGCAACGCCCGCTCCCCGGCGGCAACCACCAGGCCGGCAGCTCCCGTCATCGCCACGGTGGCGAGGACACCCGAAAAAGCATGATCCGGACGCACACCGAGGGTGGCCAACACCAGCATCCAGGTCAGCTCGCTGCAGGCTGAGGCCAGCAGTGAGCCGACGATCCAGTACAGGGGGCCCTCCATTTCGAACCGGCGCACGACCAGGGCCACGGCGAATCCGGCGACGGCACCCGCGATGCCCCCGGGTCCAATGATACGCTCGGCGAAAGCGTCCGAGGCGAGTCCTGCCGCGAGCCCGCACCACGCCACGCCCACGGGATCGAGACGCCGTGCCGTGGCGACCACGACGAGCAGGAGCGGCTGACACGCTGCGAACACCCACCACAGGTGGCTTGCCGTCAGCCCGAGCTGGAGGAGAAGAGCGGCGAGGAAGGCGGCGACAAGCCTCACGGTGCGCCTCGGGCGGCCGGTGCCAACACGAGGACCGCCGTCACCTCGGCGGCGTTTGCCGCGAGGCGCACAGGCACGATCGTGAACAGGCCGTCGTTGCGTGCCTCGAGGGTCGTGCCGAAGAGCAACCCCGGCGGATAGATTCCCTCGGATCCGGTGGAGAGGACGGAGGTCTCGAACGGCACCTGGGTGTAGGGCGACAGTCCGGTGAGGTGCGGCTGGTCACCTCCCACCAGCAGGGCCTCCTGTTGCACGCCCTCGACCGCTGCGGCGGCTGCGGCCGCAGGGTGCGTGAGGAGCTGAACCCGGCAGGAGTGCTCCAGCACGCGATCGACCCGGCCCACCAGGCCGCCCTCAGCCAGGACCGGCCCGTCGATGTGGATGCCGTCGCGCGAGCCCCGGTCTAGCCGAAGCGTCTGGGTGCGTGGAAGGTCGCGGGCGATCACGCGTGCAAGCACGGCCTGGTCGGCGAGCGACGGGTACGCGGCGAGCAACCGCGAGCCCTGCCGCAGCGCGGTCACCTCCGCGCTGAGCAACTGGTTGGCGCGGTGGAGCTCAGCACTCTCCAGGCGTAACCGGCGAAGTTCGCCGAGGGTACTGCGGAGGTTGCGCTGACCACTCAAGAAGACCTGCCAGGTCCTCCCAATCGCGTTGCCGATTGCCAGTGCGGGCGACGAGATGGTCGTCACCGCAAACGACAGCGCCGTGCCCCCGACCGGAAAGCGAACCTGGGCCGCCGAACCAATGTACAGGCCGACGCACACGACAACGATTGCAAGATCAGCGCGGAAGCGTAGCTGGACCACGTCAATCGATGGCGATCTTCTTGAGGAGCGCCATGTCGGTGAGCATCTTGCCGGTGCCCCGGACCACCGCCGAAACCGGGTCGTCGCAGTGGGCGACTGGGATGCCGGTTTCCTCGCGGAGGCGCTGGTCGAGGTTGTGCAGCAGGGAGCCTCCGCCGGCGAGGACGATGCCCTTGTCGATGATGTCGGCGGAGAGCTCGGGCGGGGTTCGCTCGAGCGCGGTCCGCACGGCATCCACGATGGTGTTGACGGTCTCGGCAAGCGCCTCGCGGATCTCCTCGTCATTGATCATGAGGGTCTTTGGAATGCCCTCGACGAGGTCCCGCCCCTTCACCTCGAGAGTGCGGGAGTCGCTGCCGGGCCACGCGTTGCCGAGCTCGATCTTGATCATCTCGGCCGTACGCTCCCCGATCAGCAGGTTGTACTTGCGCTTGATGTACGAGATGATCGCCTCGTCCATCTCGTTGCCAGCGACGCGCACCGATCGGGAGTAAACGATTCCGGCGAGGGAGATCACCGCCACATCGGTGGTCCCACCGCCAATGTCAACAATCATGTTCCCGGTCGGCTCGGTGATCGGGAGTTCCGCACCGATTGCCGCCGCCATCGACTGCTCGATGAGGTACACCTCGCTGGCACCTGCTCGCAGGGCCGAGTCCTTCACCGCCCGCTTTTCGACGGGCGTGATCTCGGACGGCACCGAGATCACGATGCGGGGCCGCACGAACAGGTTGCGTCCGTGGGCCTTGCGGATGAAGTACTCCAGCATCTTCTCGGTCACCTCGAAGTCGGCGATTACGCCGTCCTTCATTGGCCTGATGGCGGCGATATTTCCGGGGGTCTTGCCGAGCATGTCCTTCGCGGCCTGGCCGACCGCCTCGACGCGGTTCGTGACCCGATTGACCGCGACGATTGAGGGCTCGAAGACGATGATCCCGCGGTTTCGCGTGTAGATTAGCGTCGTCGCAGTCCCGAGATCTACGGCGAGGTCGGAAGAGAAAAGCGAAAGAAGCGAAGCGAATCCCATGGTTTCCTACTCGCCCTCCACGCGCACTGTCTTGCGATCTTCGCTCGGGTTTCCCGCAGGGTCGGTGGCGCGGATCACGATCGTGTTCCACCCCTCGCGCGTGAGCGCGACCGTCTTCTTGAACGTCCCATCGCCCGCCACGTCGACGGGCTCGCCGTTCACCGTCACGGTAGCGCCGGGCTCGGTCACACCCTGCACCAGGAAGAAGTTGCCCATCTGCGTCGGACGCTCCACCTCGAGCTTGGGAGGCGTCGTGTCGGTGAGCGCCTCGACGCGGGGTCCCGCGAACGCCTTGAAGGCGCGCGGCGGGCTCCACTCGGAGCGCAGGCGCTCGACACCGAGCGCGGCCACGTGCCAAAAATAGGTTCCGGGCCGCAAGACCTTTACGACGGCCGAGTTCGAGTCACGGCGGCTGGTGAACTCGATGTTCGAGGTGGTGAAGACCCTCGAGCGGCTGAGCTGCAGCTCGTAGCCGGTGATCCCGGCCACCGGGCGCCAGATGAGCTCGACCCGGTCCGACGCGTCGAGGTTGACGAGCGCGTTGGCCGCCGGTTTTTCCGGCACGGGCGGGTCGGGTACGGCCCGCTGCTGTCCCAGGGCACCACCCGGAGCCGCGTTCACGGCCTGCCGCGTGCCGAGGTCTACCCTCTGACCGGTCGCGCCGGTCACGTGCGCCCTACCGGCGTATGCGGCGACGAGCGTTGCGCTGTCTTCCGCGACCTCGACCCCGACACGGCTGTCGCGATCGACATCGGCCCGGGCCGCGTCGGTCACCACCGAGGACGGGTTGGTGGCGGTGTACACGTTTACCTGGCCGATCTTGACCTTCACCTCGCCGGCGGAGGGCTCGCGGCCCGTGCGCGCCTCACGGTGAACCTCGAGCAGCGAGTCGGGCCCCACCCGGTACACCGTGCTGTCGGAGAAGATCACCTCGGCCGTGGAGTCCGGCCCGGTCTTGATGAAGTCACCGTTGTACAGGGGCTGCTTCTCGCGCGCCTTGTCCCACTTAGTCTGGTTGGCACGCTGCACCTCGACCTTGCCGTGCAGGCCGATGATTTGACCGCTGCCGACGAAGTCCCTGTTGGCCAGGCCGCCGAGCAGGTCGAAGCGCTGCTGCGCGTCCTCGGCGCGCGCCACGCAGGCCGGAAAGTCCCTGCGGTCGAAGTCCGCGCGCGCCTCGTCGAGGAGTCTGGTTGCCTGCTCGAACTCACCGGCGAGGTTTTCCGAAAAGCCTGCTCGGCGAACCTCCTCCTGCGACGCCGTGGCCCTGCGCAGAGTGCGTTGCGCCCGCCTTTCTGGCGGCTCGTGCATGAAGTAGAGGACGCTGGCGAGCACCCCGCCCGCGAGGAGCAGGAAGAACACCAACAGGCCCCAGCGCTTGGCGCCTGCGACGGAGACCACCACCCAGTCGACCTGGAAGCGGCGGGAGGGGCGGTGAGTTACCGTGGGTCGCATTGTCGGGCCCGATCAACCTTAGCATCCCCCGCGTCGGGAACGCAACCAGCGAGCCTTGTGCGACTTGCTCGTACACGGGTGGTGGGCTAGAATCCTGTACCTTTGGGGCGATGGAGGCCTCGGAATGCTCAAGACTCTCCGTGACCAGTTCAAACACCTGAAGTGGGTCCTGTGGTTTGTCGTGTTCGTGTTCGTCTTTTTCATTTTCGTCGATTGGGGCACGGGACGGGCTCGCACCCGCGGCCTCGCCGGCCTCGCCGCCCGCGTCGGCTCCGTGAGCATTTCAGAGGCGCAGTTCCTTCAGGAGATGCGAAGCACCGAGCAGCGCTACCGCTCGATGTACGGAGAGCAGTACGACAAGGTCCGCGACCAGCTCGACCTGGCGTCCATGACGATCCAGAACATGGTGGACCGCTACCTGCTGCTCGGGGAGGCCCGCAGGTTGGGGCTCGAAGTAACCGACAAGGAGCTCCTAGCCAAGATCATGTCGTTCCCCTCGTTCAAGCGCAGCGACGGGAGCTTCGTCGGCGAGGATCTGTACGGCCGCATCCTGCGCGCCAACCAGACGAGCCCGGAGGAGTTCGAGGAGGGGTTGCGGCAGGAGCTGATGTTGGGAAAGCTCCAACAGGTGCTCTCCGCGGGCCTCGTGATCCCCGACTCCGAGGTGGAGCAGGAGTACCGCCGCCGCAACGAGACGGCAGCGTTCGAGGTGCTCTTCGTACCGGCAACGCGGGAGCCTGCCGGTCTAACCGTCACCGACTCCGACGCGAAGGTTTACTACGACGCACACCAGGCCCGTTTCTCACACCCGGCTCAGAGGCAACTGCGCTACCTGCTGCTCGACGACACCAGGCTGCGGCGCACCCTCACCGTGCCGGAGACGCAGATCTCCGAGTACTACGCCAGCCACCAGCAGGAGTTCCAGCAGCCGGAAGAGCTGAACGCGCGCCACATCCTGGTCCGGCCCAAGACCCAGGACGATGCGGGCTGGCAGGAAGCCCTGAGCCGCGCGCGGGAAGTTCACGCCAAGGTAACCGCCTCCGGCGCCGATTTCGCGGCTGTGGCGCGACAGTACTCGGAGGATCCGGGGAGCAAGGATTCCGGCGGCGACCTTGGGTGGTTCCCGCGCGGGCGCATGGTCAAGGAGTTCGAGGACGCCGCGTTCAAGCTCTCGCCCGGCGAGATCTCGGAGCCGATCAAGAGCCAGTTCGGCTACCACATCCTCAAGATGGAAGGGCGCAGGCCGGGCGGCCTCAGATCGCTGGCCGAGGTGCACGATCTCATCAAGGAGAAGCTGCTGGAAGGCCTGGCCGATGCGGAGGGCAACCGGCGTGCGACCGCTCTGCGGGAGAGGATCGACGCGGCCAAACTCACCACCGACGAGCAGTGGCACACCCTCGCCGACGATGTCGTGACCTCTAACATGACCCCGTTCTTCTCCCAGGAGGAGGTCGTCCCCGGAATCGGTCGCGACCCCGAGTTGCTCGCCGAGGTGGCCTCCGCAAAGGAGGGTTTCGTGGGCGGCCCGCGGCGCAGCTCGCGCGGCTGGATCGTGTACCGGGTGGCCAAGGCTCGGCCTGCAGGAGTCACCCCGTACGCGGAGTCCAAGGACGAGGCGCGCGAGGCGGTCAAGCGCGTCAAATCGCTTGAGGCGCTCCAGAAAGAGATCGAGGCGAAGCGCGCCACCCTCGCCATGGGTCCGCTCGGCGCTCAGGCGGCCGGGTTTGGCGGCACCGTCCAGACTGTGCAAGACCATCACCGGGACGCCTCGATCCCCGGCGTGGGGGTCTCGCGCACCTTGGACGACGCGGTCTTCGCAACTCCGGTCAACGCGCTGACCCCAGTCGTTACCGTCGGGGAGCGCGGTGTTGCGGTGGCCCGTGTCACCGCGGCGAAGCCGTTCGACCGGCAGGCCTACGCGAAGGAGAGGGCCGCGTTGCGTGACAGCCTGGCCAAGGAGGATTTGAACCGCATGCTTGTCGCGCTGCTTGCGGAGGCCAAGCGGGCCAGCCCCGTGGTCATTAATCCAGAGGTCGTGGACCGATTCAAGCCTCGACGGGGATGATCGGTCACCTCGACGGGCAGATCCTCGACCTACAGCCCGGTCTCGTGGTGCTGGAGGCGGGTGGTGTGGGCTACGAGGTACACCTGCCGATTTCCGCCCATCCGCTGCTCGTGGGCCGCGAGCGTGCGACGCTGTACGTGCACACCCACGTGCGTGAGGATCAGCTCTCCCTTTACGGTTTCCCGTCGCGGCGCGAGCGCGACGTCTTCCGTCTGCTGCTTGGGGTCTCCGGCGTGGGGCCCCGAATCGCGCTGGCGCTGCTCTCCGGCCTGAGCCCCGACGACCTCGGCGCCGCGATCGAGGCGGAGCAGTGGCGGCGCCTCGCGGCGGTGCCCGGTATTGGACGGCGTACGGCCGAACGGCTGATCGTCGAGCTGAAGGGCAAACTGGCGGCGGTGGCACGGCCCGCCGGCGGCACCCCACGCGAGGACGCGGTCTCCGCCCTCGTCAACCTCGGGTACCCGCTCCGGGCGGCCGACGAGGCCGTGGGCGATCTGCTGCGAAGCGAGCCACAGATGGAGCTGTCGGAGCTCCTCCGTCGGGCGCTGCAGGCCCTAGTCCGCTAGGGTTACGGCCCCCGTCATCCCGCCGCGCGATGCGTGAGGAGAAGCTGCGGCTTGCGCTTGGCCCTGCCTGGCGTACAAGTCCCGATGGCGGGTCGGAAGCGTAAGATAGACGCGTGCAAGAGCACGTCCTGACGCCGATCCGCGACCCATCCGAGGCACGATTCGAAGAGAGCCTGCGCCCGCGCTCCCTCGCCGAGTACATCGGGCAGGAGAAGGTCACCGCCAACTTGGGTGTGTTCATCACCGCGGCGCGCTCGCGCTCGGAGTCGCTCGACCACGTCCTGCTGTTCGGGCCGCCCGGCCTCGGCAAGACCACGCTTGCGCACATCATCGCGGCGGAGATGGGGGTGGACCTCCAGGTCACCTCCGGTCCGGTGCTCGAGCGCGCAGGCGACCTCGCCGCAATCCTGACCAATCTGCAGCCCCACGGCGTCCTGTTCGTGGACGAGATCCACCGCCTCGCGCCCACGGTGGCGGAGATCCTCTACCCGGCCCTGGAAGAGTTCACCCTTGACCTGGTGGTCGGGCAGGGGCCAGCCGCGCGCACCATGCGCCTCCCTTTGCCGCCCTTCACGCTGGTTGGCGCGACCACACGTGCCGGACTGCTGCCCCCACCCCTGCGCGACCGCTTCGGCATCGTGCACCGGCTGGATTTCTACAGCGGCGACGCGCTCACCTCCATCGTGCGAAGGTCCGCCGGTCTGCTGGCCATCCGGCTCGAGGACGAGGCCGCGAGCGAGATCGCCAAGCGGGCTCGGGGGACGCCCCGGGTCGCGAATCGCCTGCTCCGGCGCGTGCGGGACTTTGCCCACGCCCGCGAAGAGGCCGTTGTCTCGCTCGCCACGGCCCACTACGGCCTGGAGCGGCTCGAGGTGGACAGCGTCGGGCTGGACGACCTGGACCGCCGGCTGCTGGTGACCGCCATCGAGCACTACGGCGGCGGGCCGGTGGGGCTGAAGGCGCTCGCCGCCTCACTGGGCGAGGACGAGGGCACGCTCGAGGACATTTACGAGCCCTACCTGCTCCAGCTGGGCTTCCTGCAGCGCACGCCACGCGGGCGTGTGGTGACGGTTCGCGCGCGCCGCCATCTGGGCTACCCCGCAGTCGACGGCGAGCAGAAGGGCCTCTTCCCGGGGGAGGGGTCGTGATCTCTCTCCCGGCGATCGTGAACCCGGTGGCGCGCGGGGGGCGTGCTCGTTTCCCCCGCGAGCGCCTCGAGCGACGGGCCGCTGAGCACGGCATGCAGCTGGAGTGGTGGGCGACCCGCGAGCCCGGCCACGCGAGTGAGCTTGCCGCGCGGGCCGCGCGCGACCGGCACCCCGTGCTGGCGGTGTGGGGCGGAGACGGAACGTACAACGAGGTGGCCCGCGCCCTGGTGGGCACCGAAACGGCGCTGCTGGCGCTGCCCGGTGGGACCACATCGGTTCTGGCCTACGAGTTGGGCATCCCGCGTGACCCCGAAGCGGCGCTGGTCGGCCAGCTCGAGGGTGAGCGGCGTCCGATGGCTGTGGGGCGCACCGACGCCGGACAGCTCTTCCTCCTCATGCTCTCGGCGGGTCCCGACGCGCTGATCCTCACCAACCTGCCGCCGTTCCTCAAGCTGCGGGGGGGCAAGGCGGGGATCACGGTTCAGGCGGTGGTGGAATTCGTCCGTGGAAACCTGCCGCGCTTTACGGTGACCATCGACGGCGAAACGGTCGAGGCCTCGTGGTGCATCGCGGGAAACGCCCGCTCCTACGGCGGCCCGTACGCCGCGACGCCGGGCGCCGATCCCTTCCAACCCGGGCTCGAGGTAGTGACCCTGACCCGGCACGGCCGCGCCGCCGCCGTGCCGTTCTTCTTTTCGATCCCGTTCGGACGGCACCTTCACATGCGGGGTGTGCACCGCTGCCCGGCTCACGAGGTGCTTCTGCAGGGCCGGGGGGACATCCCCTACCAACTGGACGGCGATCCGGCTGGTTTCCTGCCGGTGACCGCACGAGCCTCCGGCGAGCGCGTCTGGGTTCTCGTCCCCCGCCCGTCCTCCAAGGCGATAGGCAATAGGCGATAGGCAGTAGCTTCACCCGGGATCGTCGGTTGCCCTCCGCGGAGCCGATTGCGGATTCAGCGTTTCTCCGCGTCTCCCGAGGCCGGCCTGAGCGCTACCGCCTACTGCCTTTCTCATCGCGTGCTAGCATCCCGGGGCAGCGGAGGTGCCTGTGGCGGGTTCGCTGGAAGCCATGCTGAGGCCGCGCTCCCTCGCAGTGGTAGGGGCTTCATCCCGGGCCGAGTCGCTCTCCGGAAGGCTGCTGAGCAATCTCGTCGCCGCCGGTTTCACTGGCGCGGTTTACCCGGTCAACCCGCGCGCGGAGAGGGTGGGGCCGTTCAAGTGCTACCCGAGCCTCCGGGCGATCCCCGACGCCGTCGACCTGGCCGTCGTGATGGTGCCTAAGGACGCGGTAGAGCAAAGCATCGACGAGTGCCTCTCGGTCGGGGTGAAGGGTGTCGTGGTGATCACCGCCGGCTTCCGTGAGGCCGGAGAGGCGGGTGGGGAGGTCGAGCGCCGCCTCCTGGAGCGAGTGCGCCGTGCCGGGGTGCGGATGATCGGCCCGAACTGCATGGGGCTCATCAACACCGGCAGCGACGTACGGATGGACGCGTCGTTCACGCCGGCGCCGGCGCTGCCCGGGACGGTGGCCTTCGCCTCACACTCGGGAGCGCTGGGCGTCGCGGTGCTCGAGGCGGCCCGCGACGTGGGCCTGGGGTTCTCGCAGTTCGTGTCGCTCGGAAACAGTGCGGACGTGGATGTCAACGACCTGCTCGAGATCTGGGAAAACGACGACGCGGCGCGGGTCATCATGCTCTACCTGGAGTCGCTCCCCGAACCACGGCGCTTCCTCGAACTTGCGTCCCGCATCGCGCGCCGCAAGCCGGTCGTCGTCTTCAAGGGCGGGCGCACCGCCGCGGGCCAGCGCGCGGCCTCATCCCACACCGGCGCCCTTGCGGCTGGCGACACTGCCGTGGACGCTCTGCTCACCCAGGCCGGCGTGGTCCGGGCCGTGACGCTGGAGGACATGTTCAACCTGGCGCTGGCGTTCTCGTCCGCGCCGCTTCCGAAGGGACGGCGTGTCGCGGTGATCACCAACGCAGGCGGGCCCGCGATTGCCGCCACCGACACCCTCGCCGACCACGGGCTCACCCTGGCCACGTTCTCGAAGGGCACCGAGCAGGCGTTGCGCGGCTTCCTGCCCGCCGAGGCCGCTGTCGGCAACCCGGTGGACATGCTTCCGTCGGCAACCCCGGACGCTTTCCGTCAGGCGGTCGAGCTCGCCCTGGCCGACCACGGGGTCGACGCGGTGCTCACGATCACGGTCACTCCGATCATGGTGACGCCGCTGCAGATCGCCGGCGGCATTGCGGCAGCGAAGCTCCGTGAGGGCAAGCCGGTGCTCTCCGTTTTCATGACCAGCTCGGATTACTTCCGCGATCTGCGCAGCATCGCCGGACTTCCCGCGGTCTTCCGCTACCCCGAGGCCCCGGTGCGAGCCCTGGCGGGGATGGTCGCCCATGCGGAGCGAACCTCACGGCCGAGCGCCGCGAGGCCCGTGCCGGTGACCGCCCGCAGCGCCGTCATCGAGCGTGCCCGTGGCAGGGGGGATTACCTGTCGCAGCAGGAGGCGTTCGCGCTGCTGGAGGACGCCGGGATCCCGGTGGCGCCCTGGCGCGCCGTACGCAATCGCGCGGAGCTTGCGGGAGCGGGTCGGGCGCTCGGCTACCCGGTGGTGCTCAAGGCGCTCGCGGGAAAGCTCATCCACAAGAGCGAGGTGGGTGCGGTCGCCGTGGGCCTGGCCGACGCGCGGGCCCTAGTCGCTGCGTTCGAGGCGATGGAGCGGCGGCTGACGTCGGCTGGAATCGATCCCGAAGGGTTCCTGGTGCAGAAGCAGGTTTGCGGTGGCCGCGAGGTGATCCTGGGGATCACTCGCGATCCCGCCGTCGGCCCGCTGATCATGGTCGGATTGGGCGGCGTGGCGGTCGAGGTGTGGAAGGACGTCAGCTTCCGCGTGGCCCCGATCTCTGGTGAGGACGCAAGGGCAATGGTGGACGAGCTGAGGGGCGCCTGTCTGCTCAGGGCTTTCCGCGGCCGACCCGCGGGCGACCGGGCGGCGCTCGAAGAGGCGCTGGTGCGCCTCGCGGGCGTCGCGGCCGCCCACCCGGAGATCGTCGAGTGTGACGTCAACCCTCTGCTGGTCATGGATGGGGGCAGAGGCTGCGTTGCGGTGGACGTGCGGGTTCGGATTGCGGACTGAGGGAAATCGCGCGGCGGTCATCCTCCCCGATGAAACCTGAACAGAGGATGAGGCACGAGGGCCGAGGCGCGAGCGGACAACCTCCCGACCCGGGCAAGGCGGCACCTTGACTCATGCCCCTCGCCTCACGCCTTCGGGAGGGAACCGATACGGTCGCACCGCTGTGCTGCGATTTCGGGGACCGCTGCGAGGTGCGCGAGGGTGCGGTGAAGACGCGGGTGCAGCCAGTCCGCCGCGAGTTCGGCTGAGGGCGCGAGCGCGAAGCGGCGCTCGGCGAGGCGCGGGTGGGGAAGCACCAGCGTGGGGGTCTCGATCACGAGCCCGGGCGCGACGAGCAGGTCGAGGTCCAGCGGGCGAGGCCCCCGGCGCTGTTCCCGGGAGCGGTCGCGGCCCGCCTCCGCCTCGAGGCGCCGGCAGATCGCCAGAATTGCGAGCGGGTGTTCGATGGTCTGCACGAGTACGGCGGCGTTGAGGTAGTCGGCCTGAGGCGGGCCTTCTGGGGCGCTTCGCCAAACGCTCGAGCGAGCGAGCACCGAGTCGTGGGATTGGAGGCCTGCAAGCGCCCGCGAGAAAGCGCCCAGAACGTCGCCCTCGTTGCCCCCGAGCCCGATCAGCAGCTGCACGACTGCCTCCCCGCAGGCCGAATGATAAAATAGTAGTTGGTTTTTGGAGGGGCAGGGCCATGGGCGACGCGATGGACAGGGCGCGTGCAGCACGCAACGTGCTCGAGCGCCTCGGCAAGAGGGTGCCGGGGCTCGGTGGTTACCTCGACCGCGAGTTGACCAGGGAGGTCGACCAGCTGGTGCGCGCCCACCTCGCCAACAGCCTGGACGCCGCGCGGGCGACCGTGGCCGCGCACACGCGGACCCTCCACCTCGGAGCGGCGGGGAGGCTCGAACGCCTGGGCAGCCTGGAGAAGGAGCTGGGCGCGCTCGCCAACGCGGTCCGCCACGCGGGTTCCGGGTACGCCGGGCTGTTCGACGGGGTGAAGGTGGGACAGGCGCAGCTCGAGGCCGCGTATCACCGGGAGATCACCTTCGTCGAGGACGTAGAGGCGGTTGCCGACGCGGCGGAGCGGCTCCCCGGGGACGAGGGCGCGCTGGACAGACTCTCGGAGGCCCTCCAGAAGCTGCGCGTGCGCTTCGAGGGCCGGGACCAGGCACTCAAGGGTGTCCTCGTCTAGCGGCGGATTGGGGGAGGCGGCGCAATGAGCCAGTTCCTCGAAGTGCTCGAGCACTACGACCCGACGGGTCGCGAAATCGCGTTCCGGCTTCCGCCCGATGGCAGCGCGGAGATCAAGTTCGGCGCGCAGCTCGTGGTGCACGAGGCGCAGGAGGCCGTCTTCTACCGCGACGGCCGCGGGCTGGACGTCTTCGGCCCCGGGCGCCACACTCTCACCACCCAGAACATCCCCGGGCTGACCAAGGTGCTCTCCCTGCCGTTCGGCTTCACCTCGCCATTCCGCGTGCAGGTCGTTTTCGTCTCCAAACGCACGTTCCTCGACCAGAAGTGGGGGACTCGTGAACCGGTCGTCTTCCGCGACCGGGAGCTCGGTGTCGTGCGCCTGCGCGCCTTCGGCGCGTACGCGTATCGGATCAAGGATTCCCGCACGTTCGTCAACACCGTCGTGGGCTCGCTGGGAGAGTTCGACACCGCGCGCCTGGAGGAGTTCTACCGCGACATGATCGTCGCTCGCCTCAACGACCTCCTCGGCGAGAGCCTCACCTCGATCCTCGACCTGCCTGCACGGTACGACGAGCTTGCCACCCTCGCGAAGGCGCGCTTGACGGAGGACTTCTCCAAGTACGGCGTGGACCTCTCGGATTTCTACATCAACTCGATCACCCCTCCGGACGAGGTCCTGGCACGCCTCGACGAGCGCGCGTCCATGGGTGCGGTGGGGGACCTCTCGGCCTACACCCGCTTCAAGGCGGCGGTGGCGCTGGGCGATGCGGCGCGGGCCGACGGTGGAGCTGGCGGGGCGGCGGCGGCGGGGATGGGCGTGGGCCTAGGGGCGGGGTTCGGCGTGCAGATGGCGGGCGCACTCTCCGAGGCCATGAAGGGCGGCGGTGGAGGCGCGGCGACGACCAAGATCGCGACCTGTGCGCGCTGCGGCAACCCGATGCCTGCCGCCTCTCGCTTCTGCCCGACGTGTGGCGTGCCGACGGCCGTGAGCCCCTGCCCCCGCTGTCGGCAGCCGGTGCCCGCCGGGGCCAGGTTCTGCCCCGCCTGCGGGTCGCCGGTGGCGCCGGGCACGAGCCCCACCACGGGTTGACGCAAACGCACGCGCCACGCAAGGAGCACGCGGCACCACTCAAACGGTCCACAAAAAACGGCAGTGCCGCGCCGTCGCTATACTCCGAGCGGGTCGCCCCCTGGGACGCCCAACGTTTTCGGGATGGCCGCGCGTGAATAGGAAGACGAAGCGAGCACGACCGGAGACCGGCCGCGGCGACCGGCGGAAAGTTGCGTTGCTCTCGCTCGTCCTCGCCGCCGCAACGCTCATCGCGTATGCCAACAGCCTTCAATCGGCGTTCGTCCACGACGATCGCGACACCGTCGTCTGGGACAGGCATCTCGGGGAGTTTTCGTCGCTGACCCGCGTGCTGCTTGGTGTCCGCGGCGGCCCCACCGGTGGCCGCCCGCTTACGAGCTTGACCTTCCACCTCAACGCTCTGATCGCGGGCAAAAAACCAGCAGCATACCGGTCGGCCAACATCTTAATTCACCTGGGGGCTGGCCTCGTTCTGTTCGCCTTGCTGTGCCGGGTTCTGGCCGCTGGGGGCGGCGTCACGAGGCGGACGGGCGATGTCACGGCCACCGCGTTCGCAGTATCACTCCTCTGGCTCCTTCATCCGATGCAGAGCGAGTCGGTGACCTATGTGAGCCAGCGTGCCGAGTCGCTGATGGCGTTGCTGTTCTTTGTCACGGTCTACTGCGCCATCCGGGGGTTCCGGGCGGCTGACCCGCTCCCGTGGTTCCTTGGTGCGGCGGTTGCCTGCACGCTCAGCGTGCTCTCCAAGGAGGTCGGCGTCGTCGCGCCGGTCGTCGTTCTCCTCTACGACAGGCTGCTGGTCTCGCGGGGGTGGCGCCGTGCGCTCAAAGAACACTGGCGGCTGTATGCCGGCCTGGCATTCTCGTGGCTTGTTGCTGGCTTGCTGCAGCTCACCGCACCGCGCGGGTACTCGGTCGGCCTGTCGAACCCTCACCTCTCACCGTGGGCGTACCTCCAGCGTCAGTTCGTCGGTGTCACCACGTACCTGACGCTCGTTTTTTGGCCGTCTCCACTGGTATTCGATTATGGTTTTCCGCCGCCCGCGCCTTCAGTGCCACGATCGGTCGCCGCGGCCGTTCTGCTTGCTGCCCTGGTGGGGGCGAGCATCCTCGCCGCTCGACGCTGGCCGCTCGCTGGCCTCGCCGGTATCTCGTTCTTCCTCATCCTCGCGCCCAGCTCCAGCGTGATTCCGATCCTGACAGAGGTCCTTGCGGAGCACCGCATGTACCTCCCCCTGGCTTGCGTGGTCGCCCTCGTCGTAGGTGGTGCCGTGGCGTTGATTCGGGCCAGCGAGCGGCGTGGCGTCCTCGCGGCGCAGAGTCCGGTCAGACTCGCTGGCTGGGCTTTGTTGTTCGCAGTGGCCGGGACCCTCGGCTTCCTGACCTGGCAGCGGAACATCGTGTACCGGAGCGAACTGTCGCTGTGGCAAGACACGGCAGCAAAGGTCCCCGACAACCCGCGCGCCCAGAACAACCTGGGGATGGCACTCCTGGAGGTTGGACGCACGGCGGAGGCACTCGCTCGTTTCCGCGAGGCGGTGGTTCTCCGTCCTGGCTACTTCGAGGCGAACGGCAACACCGCGCTCGCACTCGAGCGCCTCGGGGAGTTCTCCGAGGCGCTGGTCTACATGAGCCGGGCGGTGGAGATCAACCCAGAGAGCGGACCGGCTCACGAGAGCCTCGTGCGTCTGTTGATCAGGCTGAATCGCTGGAACGAAGCGCTTGCAGCAGCCAGGGCCTACGTGGAACGGCTGCCCGAATCCCAACGGTCCAACCATCTCTATGGTTCCTTGCTCTCCAGGATGGGGCGAGCGAAGGAAGCCCTCCCGTACCTTCAACGTGCAAAAGAGCTGGGCTCGGACGGCACGGCCGGTGATGCCCGTCTCCCGTGACGCTCGTAACTCTCAGCGAGCGCTCCCCGTGGTGTTGTCATCGGGGAACAGCGTGGGCTGGGGGCAGACCAGCGGCTCGAGCCTGGCCATGACGACGTCGCCCCACCGCTGGCGCTCTTCCACGTCGAGGCGCAACACGTCGAGCCCACGCCGCTGCAGTTGCTCGTCGAGGAGTGCGTCGATGTCGCGCTGAAAGGCGAGGTCGGTGTCGCGCACACCGTCCCATCGGGGCGTCGTCCACAGCGGCACCTTGATCAGCACGTTGTAGGTCGGCAGCCATGCGGCCAGCAGCGGCTCCCAGCCCGATTGCGGCCCGGCGGCGTGGTAGAGGTAGCAGTAGTTGTCGAGCACCGAGCGGTCGCAGATGACAAGCGGATGGTCAGCCTCCGCCTCGAGCTCCCACGCCATCTGCGTGTGCAGAATCCACCCCTGGGCCGCCGTGCTGGTCTCGCGGTTGATCGGCAACGGACACCGGCGCGCGACCTCACGCACCAGTTCGACATCGACATCACGCCGCTTCAGCCTGGCCGCCAGCTCGAAGCACAGGGTGGTCTTCCCGACGCCGTGGGTGCCAATGAGTGCGACCTTCACTCCGAAGCCCCATCCTCGAGTGAGGAGAGCGCCGCAAGCAGGGCCGCGCCGTCGCGCGGACGATGGTCGCGGTCCTTGGCGAGGCAACGCATGATCAGGTGGGAGAGCGCCGGCTCGAGATCGGGCGCGAGCGCCTGTGGGTCGGGCGGGGGCTGCTCCAGGTGGGCCCGCAGGATGTTGCCGGTGGCGAACGGTAGCGTGCCGGTCGCCATCTGGAAGAGCGTGACGCCGAGGGCATAGATGTCGGTGCTCTCGTCGGGGTCCTCACCTAGGATCTGCTCGGGAGCCATGTAGTACGGAGTGCCGGTGGCCCCCGAGGCGGAGAGGTCGAGCTCATCCAGGCGGCGTGCGATTCCGAAGTCGAGGATCTTCACCTGCCGCCGGTCGGCAAGGATCATGTTGGCGGGCTTGAGGTCGCGGTGCACCACGTGGTGGGTGTGGGCGTACCCAACGGCGTCCACGATCTGTCTCAGGAGGTTCAGCAGGTTGAGACGGACAAACGAGGTCTCCTCGCGAATCAGTTGCAGGAGGGTCGGCCCTGACACGAACTCCATGGAGATGTAGAACGAGGAGAAGCCGCGGTCGAAGTCGTAGATGTGCACGATGCCGGGATGGGAGAGCGCCGCAGCCGCCCGCGCCTCGCGCTCGAACCGGCGGATGGCGTCGGGTGTGTGCTGTCGGGGGTTGAGGATCTTGATCGCCACCGTGCGCCCCAGGCGTGTATCGCGCGCGCGATACACGACGCCCATGCCCCCGCGCCCGAGTTCCTGCTCCAGGACGTAGCGTGTCGCCGCGTCGGTGATCGCACCGGTGCGGGAGTCCGGTGGAGGCGTGATACCGGAGCCGGAAGAGGCCGGTCCCTCGTCAGCGGCCCGCTGGGCGGCGACGATGTGCAGCCGCTGGATCGCGTCCCGGTACCCGTACTCGAACTCGACGACCCGCTGCCACGCCGCCTCGGCC
Organism: Acidobacteria bacterium RBG_13_68_16; assembly: GCA_001766905.1. Classification (GTDB taxonomy): domain Bacteria; phylum Acidobacteriota; class Thermoanaerobaculia; order Thermoanaerobaculales; family Thermoanaerobaculaceae; genus RBG-13-68-16. The sequence goes on along the minus strand of MEKI01000142.1, from coordinate 11,157 downwards.
GCCCTCATGTCCCCGTGCTCCTCGAGCAGCTCGGCGAGGGAGTAGAACGCGGGGAGGAGCTCACGTCGTACCGGCAAGCCGGCGATCGCCCTCTGGACGACGCTGATCGCCGTCGTGACGTCGCCTTCGTTCTGGAGCCACGAGCCGATCTTCACGAGCGGCTCGACCAGGTTGGGAAAGGTGCCCCCGTACGAGGAGAGAAACTCCCACGCCTCGCGCAGGTCACCGTGCTCGAAAAGGATGTTGAACCCGTCCTCGACCTGCCCGATGCGACCGAGGAGCTGGGCCCGCTCGCTCACGAGGCCGGCGCGGGCGAGCACCTCGTCGGCGCGGATGACGTCGCCACCCCGCTCGAAGCAGCGCGCCGCCTCCAGATGCTCCCCGACCGATTCCCAGACCAACCCTGCCTCCTGCCAGTCCCCGACCTCCGCGTAGAGACGGGCGGCTTCTTTGGGATCGAGGTGGTGGCGCGCCACGTCGGCGGCCTCCCGCAGCAGCCCGGCGTGCCGGTAGCGGTCGAACGCCTCCTGGTGGCGGCCGAGCTTCTCGAGGGCGGCTGCCGCCTCGGTGGACATCCCCGCGGTCTCGTACTCCTGGAGCGCCTGCTCGAGCTTGCCATCGATGAACAGGCGTTGACCCCGGATCCTTGCCGCTTCTTCGACCTGGCCTGCGAGACGGAGGGCCTCCGCCGCGCGCATCGTCTCCCCCGCCTGCTCGAAGGCGCGTGCGGCGTCCAGCGGTTGACCGGCGGCGAGGAAGAGGTCGCCGGCCTCTCGGTGGCGGCCGCACGCGACGGCGACGGCCGCTGCGAGTGCGGGGCGCTTGCTCTCTCTCGCCGCTCGCATCGCGACGTCGGCGTTTGACGCCGTGAGGCGTCGGGTGTCGAGCGCAAGCTCGACTGAATGCGCCGCGCGGCGCAAGTCGCCCGCTCGCAGGAAGGGGTCGATCGCCTGCTCGCTGCGCTTGTTCTCCACCAGGAACTGGCCGTACCGCAACCACGTCTCCTGCGCCCTCGCGTCTTGGCCCAGGCGGGAGTAGAGCTGGGCCGCGCCCCCGAGGACCTCCCCGCCCTGGCGTTCCATGAACTCCGCGGCGCGGGCGAGTCGGCCTCTGGAGCGCGCGACGTCGGCTGCGCGCGCCCAGTCGTGGGCCCGGACGAAGTTCCGCAGCGCCCGGCGCGGCCGCCCTGCCTCCAGCCAATACTCGCCGGCGGCACGGTAGTCGCCCCTGCTGGCGGCTCGCAAGGCGAGCTCCGCGGGGCTCCCCGAGCGGGGCGAGAAGACCCCGAGAGCACCGAGCACGAGCACCACGACGAGGATGTGCCCAACGGCCATGATGGCGGCCGAGTGCGTCACCGCGAACAGTGGGGGCATCGCCCCCTCGATCTGGGTGAGGCCGAGCAGCGGCAGCAGCCACCAGAGGTTGAGCCACGCCAGCAGGACTGCCGCCACGAGGGCCGTGAGTCTTCGGCTCATCCGAGTCAGGAGCAAACCCACGGCTGGCAGGACGACGTCCCCTGGAGCGAGCGACATCAGGTCATTCTAGCGCGAGCCGAACGGCCGGCGCGCGGAATGTGACGGCTGTCGCAGGATTCGGTGTGCATTCACCGCCGCCGCAGGGCGGAACCTCGTGCGGCGCGGACCACGGTATCGTCAGGATGTGCCTCCGAGGTCGAGGAGAGCCGGCCTCGAAGTCGTGACCCGCTCTTGAAACTTTACAAGGATTCGCTCATATTCTGATTGGCGGTCGACGCCGGAAAGCGGGCGGGATGCGAGACCTGTACGAAGCCCTGGGAGTGGGACGGGGCGCAAGCGCAGAGGAGATCAAGAGAGCCTATCGCAAGCTCGCGCGCCGACACCATCCCGACGTGAACCCGAGCAACCTGGACGCGGCCAAGCGATTTCGGGAGATCCAGGAGGCGTACGCAGTCCTCTCGGATCGCGACAAGCGTAAGCAGTACGACGAGTTCGGCACGGTGGACGAAGGTGCCGCGGCGGCTCGCACCCGCTGGACCACCCGGCCCGCACCGGGAGGGTTCGGATTCCGAACCGTCGAGGGCTTCGCCGACCTCGGAGAGATCTTCGGAAATCTGTTCGGGGGCTTCGGCAGGGTGGGGACGCCGCCCGAAGCGCCGATCGAGGCTGCCGTCGAGCTGGAGTTCGCCCAGGCGGTGCGCGGCGCCAGCGTGGTGGTGCCGGTGCAGCGAGAGGTGGTGTGCCGTGAGTGCGGCGGCAGCGGCAGGCTCCGTTCCCGCGCTTGCCCACGCTGCCACGGAACCGGAACGCTCGTGCAGACCGACCGCCTGCGCGTGAAGCTGCCGGCGGGTGTGGGGGACGGCGACCGCGTGCGGGCGACCCTCAAGGACGGCTCCAAGCGCGAGGTCGCGGTGGTGGTGCGGGTGCGCCCCCACGCGTTCTTCGAGCGCAAGGGAGACGACATCTACACCGTGGTGCCGGTTACGTTCTCGGAGGCGTACCTGGGGGCCGAGGTCGAGATCGGGACCATCCACGGACCGGTGCGCGCCAAGATCCCGTCCGGGACCCAATCGGGGCAGCGCTTCCGGCTGCGCGGCAAGGGCGTGCGCAACGTGCGTACGGGGGTCCACGGCGACCACTACTACACCGTTCAGGTGACGGTGCCGCGACTGGTGTCGCCGGCGGGCCGGGAGGCGGCGCGGCGCGTGGGCGAGCTCTACGTCGGGGCCGGCGATCCCAGGGCAAACCTCCCAAGATCCCTCGACTGACGAGAGAACGCCTGATGCGAAAAGAGGCGGGGAAGACGCCCCGCCCCTGTCTTCCTCCTTGTGGGTCGAATCAGCGGGCGAGCTTCTCCAACAGCGGGATCGCCTGGTCCATCGTCAGGCCGTTCTTCACGGCCAGCGTTCGGCGTGGGCTCCAGCCGTTCTCGGTGGCCGTGAAGTACTCCAGCGTTGTGCCGACCACACGGTAGACGACGGGGTTGAGGCTAGCGCCCAGGATGACGCGTGCGCCCTCCATGTTCGCCTCTCGCTCCAGTATGAACGCCTTCCTCACGCCGAAGATCGGCATGTGGCGGCGCCGCTGCGCAATTACCGTGATACCGCCGGACTCCGTCTGGCCATCGTCGAGGGCGAAGCGCACCTCAAGCAGCTGGAACAGGCAGATCCGCTGCGAGCCGAACAGCAGGAAGGCGCGGTCCCGAGCAGCCTGGTCGCCGAAGACCGGGTGCTCCAGCACAGCGGGGGGAACCGGCGCGTTGCATGCGAGCCCGATGTTGGCAAATGCTTCGAGGTTCCGTGTGAGGAGCGCGTCCGGGTCGTCGGCTTCGGCGCTGAGCCGGAGCAAGGCGTAGCTGCCGTGCCCCTGCTCCGCCCCCTCCCACCACACCACATGCGCGAAGCTATCGTGGATCACCGTGGCCTTGCTCGGGTCATCGGGCGCGTTCGTGTCGGGGACCGTCGTTGCCACCTCGCTGAGCTGGATCGTCGGGTTGCGTGGGTGCGTCGAGAGGTCCTGGGCCAGGCGCTCGACTCGCTGCCAGTCGCCGTCGCGCCAGACGGCCAGCATGATCTCCGACGCGTCATCCGACCAGTTGCGCTGCCAGACGACGACGACCTTGCCGGTAAGCTCGTCGGCTGCGACCTGGATCTGTGCGTCGGATGTGCCGTAGACCACCAGCGGGAACGGAACAAGGGAGCGCACGACCACCGCGCCGTCCTGCACCCCCGTGAGCACGAGCCCCTCGGCGGCCGAGCTGGCATTCCACAACACGCCGTTGCGGTCCAGGTAATACGGGTTTGCCGCCAGAACCGCCGTGGCGATCAGGAGGAAGGCGAGGGTCAGGAAGGTCCGCCGCATCGCGTCACGCCTTCAGGTTGATAACCTCGCGCACATTGAACGCGCGGAGGAAATCCGTCATCCCGCGAAAATCTGGGTAGTACGCGGACAGCGAGTGCAGGTAGGCGTCGGTCGCCTGCTCGTCCCCCGCGTCCATCGCCGCGTCGGCCAGCAGCATCAGCGTGTTGCGCTCCACCGTCTGGTGGCTGAACTCGCGGGCGAGGGCGAGCGCCTTCTCGCCCAGCTCGCGTGCCGCGACGAACTCTCCCTCCTGAAGCGTGCCATAGCAGAGGTCCTGGTAGACCTCGGGGAGGAGCTGTCGAGTTCCGAGCGTCTCGAGGGTCGCGGCGGCGTCGCGGCACAGCGCGATGCCCTCCGCCGGCGCGCCGGTGCACATCAGGCAGTACCCCAGGTTGTCCCGCGCCACGGCCAGGTTGACCGGGTCGTCACCGTCCTCGGCAGCGAACGCGAGGGCTTGGCGGAAGTTCTCCGCGGCCTCCTGGAAACGGGAATCCCTCAGCGCGAGCACGCCGCGCAGGTTGGCCGAGCCCTTGAGGGCGCGGCGCTCGCCGGACGCTTCCGCCATCTCGCTGGCGCGGCGGGCGTACGCCAGCGCCCGAGCGATGTTCCCCTCAGCCTCGTAGA
>MEKI01000142.1:0-6679 GCA_001766905.1 Acidobacteria bacterium RBG_13_68_16 | reverse complement strand
CCGCCATCCACGAGGTGAACGGGTCGCGGGAGCGCATCAAGACGGTCTTGAGCTCGCCGACGGCGGCGTCGAGCCGCTCCAGCTCCAGGAGCACGACGCAGCGGTTGCAGAACGCGCGATCGGAGAGCTCGCGGTCGCCCAGCCGCCTGGCCTCGTCCTCCGCGGCGGCGAACAGGCGCAGCGAGCGCTCGAGGCGCCCGCCGGTGAAAGCGCGCTGCGCCAGCTGGGTCAGGCGGAGATAACGCTCCGAAGCACCCGTCACGGTTCCTGCTCCCGGTGCTTGCTGCGCTTGAACTCCACGAACTCCAACACCTCGTGCTGATCTTCGCGCGGCAATACCCGAAACGATTCTAGCAGGTTGGCTTCGCGCGAGGTCAACCCCTGCTGGGCCAGGTCGCCGAAGAACTCACCCAGGGACATCTCGAACACCTGCAGCAGGCGGAAGAGCACGTCCAGGGACACCCTGTACTCGCCCTTCTCCATGCGCGACAGGTCCGACTGCTGTATGCCAATTTGGCGCGCGAGCTCCGTCTGGGTGAGGTTGCGCTCCTGCCGGTGCTGGCGGATACGCTGCCCCACCGTCGCGGTGGGAAGCGAGGTGCGCGTTGAGCGAGTCACGGTCCCTTGTGACCCCGGAGGAGTTTTGCTACCGTGCGCCGGGGCTTGAATCTATGCTAGGGCCCCATACGGGGCTTGTCAAGGAACAAAAGGATGCTCTCGATCCTCTCCTCGGTGTGGCGCTGGCGGCGCCTCGTTTGGGAGCTAGCGCGTCGCGATTTCAAAGCGCGCTACGCGGGCTCTGCCCTGGGCGCGGCCTGGGCGGTGCTCGAGCCGCTGGTCCAGTTCGCGCTGTACCTGACCGTGTTCTCGTACTTCCTTGGCATGCGTCTTGAAGGAAGACCGGGCGTGGGGCTCTTCGGCGTCTACCTGATCAGCGGACTCGTGCCTTTCCTCGCATTCCAGGAATCGGTGATGCGGGCGACGGGTCTGGCCCGGGAGCGCGCCCAGCTCGTCCGTCACGTCAACGTGCCTCTCGAGGTGGTCCTCGCGGGTGCGCTGACGGCGGTGCTGGCGCGGCACGGCGTGGCGCTCCTCCTGGTCGTGGGCGTGGCGGCCGGCTTCGGGACGCTGGCCCCGGCGGGGCTCCCGTGGCTGCTGGGCGGCCTGGTGGTCCTGGTTGTCGGCGTGTTCGGCCTCGGCCTCGCCCTGATGATCGGCGGGGCGTTCCTTCCCGATCTGGTGCAGCTCGTGGGGACTGCCACGACGATTCTCTTCTTCGCCACGCCGATCGTGTACCCCGTGACCGCGCTTCCCCGGCGGGTTGCGAGCTGGGTGGCGTTCAACCCGGTATGGGGAGGGCTGCACTGCTTCCGCGTCGCGCTTCTCGGCGAGCCGCCTGAGATCGGTTCGTTCGTCCTTGCCGCGGCGAGCGCCGCACTCGCGCTCGCGATAGGCACCCTGGTGTTCAAGCTGCGTCGAAGCCAGGTGCCCGACCTCTTGTAGACGTGTGTGCTCCGGCGGTCACGCCGGTTCGGAGGAACTCAAGATGAGAGGAAAGCTCGTTTCGCTGCTGGTCGCAGGGTTGCTCGCGCCGATCGTCGCGCAGGCGCAGGGCGTGACGAGGCCGCCTGTGCCGCCCGCTCCGCCGCAGGGTGCCGCTCCGATGCAGGCGCCCGCGTCGCTTCCCAAGGAGCTTCAGCAGCCGACCGTTCGCCGCATGCCGTACGACCAATGGCTGAAGCAGTACTACCAGATCTACAGGATCCCGAAGAAGCCCGCGATCCTTCTCGGTCACGGGAGGCTCCGGCCGCACAGCACGATCAACGTCGTCCTCGAGATCGTCGGGGAGGAGGGTGACGACTACCTGGTGCGCAACCTCCCGCCGGAGGACCCGCAGTCCTCCGCCCACAGCGCGTGGTGGCGGAACGAGGCGACCGAGATCTTCAACACCATGAAGAAGGAGTACTTCAAGGACAAGTACCTGATCGTCGACAACCCCGCCGTACCCCCGCCGTTCACCGACCAACTGCGGTTCGTGGCGGCAGAGGCAGGGCTTCCCCGCGGCGGTCGCTGGCAGATGTCGTTCGACGTCGCCGACATGAACGGCGACGACCTGCCCGACCTGGTGTTCGGGCCGCAGCGCACCGGGCCGCCCACGCCGTACATCTTCCTGCAGCAGAGGGACGGGAGCTGGAAGCAGTGGCAGGCCGTGAAGCCACCGACGGAGGGGCTCAAGCTCGACTACGGGACGGTGCGGGTGGCGGACTTCGACCGCGACGGCCAGCAGGACATCGCCATCGGGTGCCACTTCTCCAAGACGTACATCCTCTACGGCGACGGGAAGGGCGACTTCACGCGCTTCGTGACGATCCCGCAGGTCAACCAGGACATGACATCCCGCGCTCTCGCGGTGGCCGACTTCGACCGCGACGGCAGGCCCGACATCGTGTCCTACGCCGAGGTCGACCTCGCCCTCGCCAAGGCCCAGCGGCTCCCCTACGGGCACGTCAACATCGCGCTCAACACCGCCTCGGGCTGGCATGCGTTGAAGAAGACCGGGTTCCCGCAGGGGATCCAGGGCGACTGGTTGAGCGCGGCGGACATCGACGGCGACAAGAACGTCGACGTGCTGCTCACCTCCCGCGCCCAGAACGTCATGGACTTGGTGATCCGCAACGCGGGGAAGGCCGAGAGCTGGGAGCCGTTCGCGAGCCAGCAGATGCCGGCCAACGCCTACGTGCTCTCCAACGTCGCCGCGCCCCTCGACCGCTTCCCGCAGCCCGACCTCCTCGAGTGCTTCGAGCAGTTCAACCCCTGGAAGGCCGAGCCGCCCGTCCAGGCGTGCGTGATCTACCGCTTCCACGACGCCGACGGCAGGCGGACCGCGACGCCCACTGCGCAGGTGCTGTTCCAGGACAAGGTGGAGTTCCAGGGCTATCAGGCGGCGGCGGCGGGCGACCTCGACGGAAACGGGCGCAACGACATCGCGGTCGCGACCACCGACGGCAGGGTGCGGGTGTTCCTCCAGGCAGCCCACGGGTCGTTCTACGAGCAGCGCAACCCCGGGCTCGACAAGCGCGGGACGATGCTCTTCGACATCAAGATCGCCGACCTCGACCGCGACGGTCGGGGAGAGCTGATCCTCGCGGGTTCCCCAACCAGCGAGCAGCCGGGGGGAGGCGTGTGGGTCTACAAGGCGGTCCGGGCTCCGGTTTCCGCGGCCCCGGACGCCCCCAAGACCCCTTGACACGGCGTGACCGGGCTGTTACGGTGGCTCCCGTGCCCATGTTCGACCCGTGGGGGTTGACAAAGTGTCGTTGCAGCTCTAAGGTAATGCTGGTGCAGCATAAACCGAAAAGTGGAGTCTGTCATCTCATATCGGGGAGGTGATGCTATTGGGTCGCGCGTTGCAGCGGATCACCCGAAAAGATGTGCAAGGTCGTGGTTGTTCTCGGATTCTCGTGAAGGAAAAAGGAGGAATAAAGCTATGAAGAAGACCATCATCCTTGCGTTGGCCCTCGCCCTGGTGGGCGGCGTGGCTTACGCCAACTTCTGCGCCCGGGACATCGTCCCGTCGGCATCCTTGCTGGTGCCGTACATCATCGTCGACACCAACGCCGACGGCACGCCGAACCCGAACGGCTACACCACCCTGACCGTGGTCACCAACGTTTCGAGCGCCAAGCAGTTGATCCACGTCACGGTGTGGAACGCCGCCTCGGATCCGGTCGTCGACTTCGACGAGGTCCTGTCGGGCTACGACGTGTGGTCGATCAACTGGCGCGACCTCGTCACCGGCAACTTCAACCTGTTCGACACCGGCCCGGGCTTCTGGACCGGAACCATCGGCACCGCCGGCGATGCGTTCGGCCCGACCAGCAACCCGCTGGGCGCGACGTTCGTTGGCCTCGCCGACCCGCAGGACGTGGACTACACGCCCCCGGCGGTTCTCGGGTGCGGCTACCCCTGGGGCGACCTCTCCATTTACTCGGGGATCATCAAGGCCGGTCTGACGGACCCGCTCGTCGCCTGGGTTGACCAGGACACCAACTGCGACGACGAAGCCGAGATCACCTTCTCCGGCTGGCTCGCCTCACTGACCGCCTCGCCGCTGTTCTTCTACGCGACGATCGACACGGTGTTCGCGTGCAACGGCTTCTTCCCGAACCAGACCGAGTACTGGGACTTCGACAACGGCGTGTTCGCCGGCTACAACACGCGCAATAACGTGCTCACCGGCTACGACTTCTACCTGAACTTCTCGGCCAACTACTCCGAGTCCACGCCTGCCGTCGGCCTCGAGGCCTCCAGCATCTGGCCCGGCGTCGGCTTCTACTCCAAGGAGCGCGACGACTCCGGTACCCTCAACACGCAGGACGACCGCGAGCCTCTCGGCACCGCCTACGCGTTCAACTACCTGAACGCCGGCGGCGTGACCACCGACGTCGTGGTGTGGAAGAACTACCACGAGTTCGACACCGTCAACGACAACGTGCTCGCCTGCCTGCCGTACATCTACTACGCGTGGGACGAGGCCGAGCAGGCGAAGGCCCGCACGATCACGACCTGCCCTTCGGGCCTGTGCTTCGGGAACCCCGAGCCGAACGTGTTCCCGTTCGAGACCCAGAAGGTCCCGGTCACGGCCACCAACTTCACCGGCCTCATGACCGGCAACGGCTGGATGCTGATCGTGTTCGACCCCTCGATCCCGACGAACCAGACGATCGTGGTCGAGGACTTCCTGCAGGCGTACGTGTTCGCGAAGTACAACTTCGGCGCCTACTCGACCTCGGTCGAGGCGACGACGATGTCCAACTTCTGGTGCTTCGGCACGGATCAGCAACTGCCGTTCCTCAACGTTTACGAGGGCACCGGCTTCTGGTACGCGGGTCCAGCGACCCCGTAACGCTGCAGTAGAGAACAGGCAACACGGGCGGGCGGGCTTCGGCCCGCCCGCTCTTTTATGTGTCGTGGCGCACAGATCCGGCTGGACTTGGGGCGATTTGCGGCCTAGACTGCACTTGTTCGGAGGTACGGCATGCCGAAAGTCTCATTTTGTAAGAGGTTGCACGGACTCACCGTGGCGACGGCGCTGGTCGTCGCGCTGGTCGCCTCCGGCGCTGCGCGTCCCGCGGGCGCGCAGCTCGCGTGCTACACGAAGTCCCCGTACCTCATGGACAACTGCGGAAACCCCACCGCCAGCCAGCAAGACTACGAGTTCCGCTACGCCAACGGCGGGTACTTCGCCTACGCCGACGGCACCAGCTACCTCGTCTCCTGCAGGGCGAACGACCTCACGATCTACAACGTGGCAAACCCCCTCGCCCCCGCGGCGCTCGTGAGCGGCGTCCACATCCCGTGGGACTGGAACACGATCGACACCGGCGGCGACACGCACGGACCGTACAAGAGCCACCTCTGGGACGTGGCCACGGCGGGGAACTTCCGGTACGGGCTGGTCTCGATGGGCGAGTACGGGTGGGACTTCCTCCGCATCTCGGGGGGTACGCGAGGGTTTCTAGGGAAAGGTTTCCACCCCACACAGGTCTTGGACTCCAACGAGTACGTGAGCGCCGCGCTGTTCACCGAAGGGGCCGCGACGTACGCCGCCGCCCAGAAGCTGGACCAGGCGAGCATCGCGAGCGGCGACGCCTCGATCAAGATCTACCCGATCGGCACCGCCACCGAGATCACCGCCGGGCTCGGCTCGGCCAACATGACGCCGGTCGCGCAGGTCAACGATCTTGCGTCGTTCGCCACACCGATGAACAACACGAAGCTCTGGGTGGTGAACTTCAGCGGCAGCAGGCTTCTGCTCGCCCGCCGGACCTCTACGCTCCAGCCTGCCCTTCTGATCGCCAACATAAGCAACCCCGGCAACCCGCAGCCGTACTACCCGGCGATTCAGAACGACAGCCGGCTTTTCGGGGGAGCGTGGGCGGTGGACGAGGGCCACTCGATGGTGTGGGTGGCCGACAAGACCAAGTACCTGGTGCACGCCTACAAGATCGTGCAGACGCTCGGTATCCCGGGGCTCGCCTACCAGTACTCGGTGACCTGGTGGGGCACCGGGACCGAGACCCTGGCCGGTGCCACGACGCTCAGCGTGGCGGGCAACCTGCTGGTCGCGGCCTCCCTCAAGAAGGTCGGCTACCTGAGCCTGGCCGGCGGCCAGGCCACCCGCCTACCCGAGGAGAGCTCGTACACGGACGTCTCCCTCCTCCCCCCGCCCGTGTGTTCGAACCCGAACTTCAACCGGAGCGTGAACAAGATGTGCGCGTTCCAGGTCGCCCTCCAGCACTACGTCCTCCGCTCGATGATCGTCTCCGCCGACATCGTCGGGGTGAACGGCTCGTGCATCTCCACCACGCCGCTCCCGGACTTCACCGTCACCGGCGGCAGCGCGAGCGCAACCTGCCCGGACGGCACCGCGTACGACCAAGCCGACGCCGGGTTCCCCGGGGACACGTTCACGATCAAGGACGCGTCCGCCGGCGTGTGGGACACCGCGACCCTCGAGATCAGGAACCCGCAGGGGGCCACGGTACAGTCGTCCCAGATCACCAACTACGGGCAGGCGGTGACGTGGACCCCGGCGACGAACGCGGCGCCCGGCGACTACACCGTGACGCTGTCGATCGCCGGCGGCGAACCGCCATCCAAGACCAAGGTCATCTCG
>MEKI01000141.1:7846-8060 GCA_001766905.1 Acidobacteria bacterium RBG_13_68_16 | reverse complement strand
ACGAGCGCACGGCAGCGCCTGGCGCGCGACTCAGGAAACGCTCAATTCGCCGTGTTGGGCGACGAGATCCTTCCCCCCGCTGGAAGCAGGGCTCAGGATGACCCCATGTCGCTCTGCTTTGCGACGAGATCCTTCCCCCCGCTGGAAGCGGGGCTCAGGATGACCCCGTGTCGCTCTGCTTTGCGACGAGATCCTTCCCCCCGCTGGAAGCGGG
>MEKI01000141.1:204-7826 GCA_001766905.1 Acidobacteria bacterium RBG_13_68_16 | reverse complement strand
GCTCTGCTTTGCGACGAGATCCTTCGGCGCTACGCGCCTCAGGATGATCTCGGTTTGCCAGTGGCAAACCGAGATCACTTTCTCGTGTAGACGATCTCCATCATCTTGAACTCTTTGCCGGAAGGGTCGGGGCCGAACATCTCCATGACGTGCTTGTTGGCGTCGACGATGCGGCTCACGGTCCGCAGCTTCATCGGCTTCCCGGTCATGACGTCGTCCATCATGCCGGTCATGGTGAAGACCTTTCCGGAGGGATCCGCCGACCCCGTCATCATCAGGACCATGGTGCCCATCGTGTCCATCCAGGTGCCGACGTACTTCTTCTTCAAGTTGTCGTAGCCCGTGTAGCCCAGACCCTGGAACTTCATGTCGCCGAAGGTGCCCTGGAAATCCTGCTCAACGAACCGCCCGCCCAGGATCCAGGAGTTCTCGGACGTTCCTGCCCCCATCTCGGGCGGAGAATCTGGCGTCTGCCACGACGTGCTCGTGACGTTCCAGGTTCCGATCGTGGGCTCGAGCGCCTTGTGCGCCTCGCCCGGCGTGGCGGCCTTCATCCAGGCCTCCATCATCTTCTGCTGCTCGGGTGACATCTTCGGTTGCTCACCTTGCTGTGCGCTTGTCACGCCCGGCAGGGCGAGCGCGAGCATCACCACAAACGCCCCTCCGACTGCGAAAGCTCTGACCTTCATGGTCCCCCCTTTCCTGGACGTATTCTACGTCTCATCCGCAGGTTTTGTTACCGCCCGCCGTAACCAAAAGCGTGCCCTGGATTTGTGCGCCGGATCCCAGAAGGGCTGTGGCTCTCGAAACTTCCGCGCGGTCGCAGGGGTCGTGGGGTTTCAAACGGTTTCTGGCAATCACGAACGCCACGTAAGCCCGATCCAGCCCTGCGTCACATCCTTGAAGGACCGGTCCAGGATGCGTGCCTCCCCCACGGTGATGTGAATGCCGGGGAGGTACATTACCGGCGCGGGGCCAAAGGAGCCTGCGAAGCGAGAAACAGCACCTGGCAGGCTAGCGCTTGCGCAGATAGACGTTTCCGGAGAAGCTCTTGGCCTCGACGCGGGCGCCCCCGCCGCCTACCGAGAACGAAAGCTCCTTGCCCGGGGCGTATTCGCTCGTGCGGCGTGCCGGCTGGCCGAAGTCGTTGGTGATGTCCCCTGAGAACGTCGTCACCTCGAAGTCTGCCCCGACGTTGGAGGGGAGAACCAGTTTCACCTCGCCACTGACCGTCTTGGCCTCGACGCGGGCGTCCTTGGCAAGGCCTGCGTCGAGCGTGATGGTCCCCGACGTGGTCTCCAACTCGACGGTCGAGACGCTTCCTCCCGTCACCGAGACCTCGCCGCTCACCGAGCTTGCCTCCACGGCGCCGGCCACGCCCTTGAGCATGACACGTCCGCTCACCGACTTGGCCCTACCAGGCGCGTTCGCCGCCGTGACCTCGACGTCACCGCTCACGGTCTTGACGTCGAACCTCCGTGGGTCGCCTCCGGCCGTGACGGTTCCGCTCACCGACTCCAGCTCGAGGGACCCGCTCACGCCATCCGCGGTGATGTCGGCGCTCACCGTCTCGACGTCAAGCGTGCTGCCCGCAGGCACCTTGATTTCGAGGTCCGACCCGTCCACGTGGTGCGAGAAGTGGGGCAGGACGACCTTGACCAGCGTCCGGTTCCCGCTGCCCGAGAACTCCAGCCGCTCGGTGCCCTTGCCGAGCGTGCCTGTGACGGCCACCTCCTCGCGATCCCACCCCGTCACCCTGACCGAGCCCGCCACGTTGTGTACCTCGACGACGCCGTCCTTGCCGGCCGGCCGCTTCTCGTCCACCCGCTGCTGCGCCAGCGCGGGCAGTGCAGCCACCGCAAATACCATCACGACAAAACCGAGCTTTTTCATGGTCATCCTCCCGTCTCTACCCGCGACTCGGCAGCTGGACGACACGCTGCAGGAGATCGATCTCCTGCCGGTATGCGGTCATGAGCAGCGCCGGAAGCTCCCGGTTTCCGGGGTCGCGCGCCAGGGCGGCTTGCACCTCGCCGACCGCGCGGTCGATGATCTTCAGGTTTTCCTCCACCACCCCGAGAGTCTCCGGGGAGAGCGACCCCTTCCTGGCCTCGAGCGCGGCGAGGAGCTGCGTGCGCGCGGCGTCGAATGTGGCCTGTGCCTGCGCGAGGTCGAGCGACGCCGGCGTCACCCCGGCCGCGGTGGCCGGACGCTCCGGCGACTGCGCCACGCGGGCGCCTCGCTCCCTCCCGACGAGGACCGCCGTGACCAGCGCCACCGCGACGACCAGCACCGCCGCGGCAGCGGCAACCGCGCCCAGCGGGTACCAGCGCCGGCTACGGCCCGCGAAGTCGAGCGGAATGACCTCTCCTGTCCTAATCCGCCTGGCGATGTCGGGCCACGGGTCCTGCGCCGGCGCGATGCTCCTCGGCAGCGCCCCGATCCGGGCAAGCAATGCGCGCAGACCGGCCTCGGACGTCCGGCACTCGACGCATCCCCTCAGGTGCCCCTCGACCGCCCGGCGCTCCTCGGCCTGCAGGGCCCCATCCACCAGGTCGTCCAGCAGCGCTCGAACCTCTCGGCAGTTCATGACCCCAACACCTCCCTCAGCAGCGCACGCGCGCGGTGCAGGTGCGACTTGCAGGTGCCGACCGCGAGTCCAGTGAGGCGCGCGATCTCGCCGTGCCCCCACCCCTCCACGTCGTGCAGGATGAAAACCCGGCGCGCCTGCTCCGGCAGCCCGGCAATCGCCTTCTCGAGGTCGAGCGCCGTGCCCGGGTGGCCCGCCGGCGCGGGTGGCGCCAGCGAATCCAGGTCGTCGGAGAAGGCCAGCCGCGCCTCCCTCCTCCCCCGGTCCCGCCGCTCTGTGAGCACGACGTTGACCGCCAGGCGCGTCAGCCAGGTTGCGAAGGCGCTCTCGCCGCGAAACGTCGGCAGCTTCCGCCAGGCTCGAACGAAGACGTCCTGGGTGAGCTCCTCGGCAAGCGCGGCGCTCCCGGCCATGCGCAGGCAGATTGCATAGACAAGCCCGACCGCGGAGCGGTAGAGCTGCTCGAAGGCGGGAAGGTCGCCCGCCTGCGCCGCACGCACCAGCTCGCGCTCGCCGGCGGCACCCGTTCCGGCGCTCACTGCGCCTCCCCAGGTGTCGCTCGAGCCGCAGCTTGAGAGGTCAGGTACCGTCTCCACGCCCGATTAGACACCGCACGGGCGCCAAAGGTTCAAACGCCGCCAAGAGTCGGTCGTGCGCCGGGCCGAACCGCTCGGTATTCAGTACGTTGGCTTCACTGTTTCTGTGAGCCCGCCGCGAAGACGGGATCCACGTCCACCGGGATGTCGCCGAGCGAGCCCAGCAGCTTGGCCATCGGCGCTGGGACCTTGCCGTACTTTTTCACCAGCTCCTGCGCCCCGGAGTACGAGCCCTGGGCCTCGATCATCAACAGGTCGTGGGCGAGCTCCTTAATGCCGCCAGCGAACTTCCCTAGGATCGGCCGCAGTCGCCCATCCCAGGTGACGGCGATCGCTCCCTTCTCGAGCAGGTAGTTGGTCTGGATCACGACCCCGAGGCCGTGCGCCTCGGTGGTTCCGAAGCGGGCCGCCCGGACGAGCCCTGCCACGTAGGCCCACGGCAGCGCCTCCACGATGCTCACCGGCACGACCTTCTTGTTGGTGAGCACAGCGAGACAGTACACCCCGAGCACGTCCGCTTTGGCCTCCTCGATCGTGGGGTACAGCTCCTTCAGCTCGAGACGCACCTCGGTCTCGCGGCCATCGACCTTGATCCGACCCGGGCCCAGCCCATGCGACAGCTCGTGGAAGAGGATGTGCTGGAAGTAGGAGTCGAACGTGAGGCGAGACGGCTCATCCTTGGGCAGCGTGCGCGCGGCAATCGCAGCCAGGATTCCATCGTACTTGGCGCGCATTATGTTCTTCAGCAGCACGTTCTTGGAGCCCTTAGCCTCGCGCACCCGCTCGTCGTTGGGGAGGTTGAACGCGAGGGTCTGCACGCCACGGCGGGCGTCACCTCCGGTCATCACCTCGTCCGCCACGCGGATCGGCGATGCCGTGCCGCGTGTGGTGTTCTTGTACTGGTCGGGGATGGGAAGCCGGCTCTCCAGGAACGGGAGCTCTTGCTTGTACTTCGCCAGCTGCTCGGAGTCCTTCGGCTGCTCGACGCACACGAACGCCTCGAACGCCGCCTTGTAGCCGAACAGCCCGTCCTCGTAGGTCTCGTAGGGGCCGATCACGACCTCAATCGGCGAGTCCAGGTCCATCCAGGCCAGGTCCGAGGCGTAGTAGTCGTCCGAGAGGAACGCGTCCGCCCGCAGCCTGAGGAACTTCTTGAGGCTCTCGTTCTTGGTCGCAGACGCCGCTGCGCGCAGCTCGGAGGCGGCCTCCTTGAGCAGGTCCCGGTACTCCTTCGAGTACGGCACCGCGACCAGCTTGGTTCCATCCCGGCGGATGACCGTCGTGGTCGAGGTGAACGCCTTCCTCTCGCCGGGGTTGGCGGCGAGGTACCTCTCGAACTCCTCCTTGCCCAGGTCCTCGGGGTAGAAGCCGGCGCCCGGCGGGTGAGGCGCGGCGCCGAGGAAAGGCTCGAAACCCTTCAGGCGGTCCCACGGGCCGCCCATGATCCGGTAGTACTCCTTGGCCGGCTGCGCGTCGGGGCCAGTGATCGCTTCGACCTTGGGTGCGAAGGCGGGGTTGCCCACCCACGCCTGGAGCAGGAAGATCCGGTCCACGACCCTGGCGGCGTTCACCAGATGGCCCAGCGCCTTGAGGTCCGGGGCCGAGAGGCTCGAGGTGTCGGCGTCGAGGGCCTGCTGGACGAACTGGGCCCGCCGCGCCTTGATGTCCGGGGCGACCTTCATCGGTTGGGCGTCCTGACCCGCGGGCTGGGCCTGAGCGAAAGCGCCGACCGCCAGGGTCACCAGGAACGAGACCGCCAGAACGTGGGCCATCGACCTCATCGTCCACCTCCGATACCGTCAAAGCCTAGCCGATTCAGGCACGGCGGGGGAAGCGAGCTGGGTCCGATCCGACCTGGTTGGAGTATTTGTGAAGTACTTCACAAGCAACGGGGCACGGCGCGACTGGAGTCTTGCGATTGACGCGCGCATGGGCTAGCGTACCCGGTTGAAAAACCAAGAGCGTTCTTGGTCCGTTTGCGCATCGAAATGCGCTCGGCCCACGAGCGCGTTGGAGCAAGGGTCGAAGTCTTAGGAGGCACGGCGTGAGCTGGATGGGCAGGCTGGACGAGGTTTCGATCCCCGACCTCCTCCACCTGATCTCGTGGGGCGAGAAGACCGGCAAGCTCGTCCTTGCCCGCCAGGACGCCGAGGGGCTCCTCGTCTTCCGGAAGGGCAAGATTCTCTACGCGGCGTCGAACTCCCCTCGCGAGGCGCTCGGCAACATCCTGATCTGCAAGAGGCTGATCAGCGAGGACACGCTCCTCAGGGCCCTGGCGCAGCAACACGCCTCGGAGCGCGAGCGGAGGCTGGGTGCCATTCTGATCGAGGCGGGGGCGATCACCGGCAAGACCCTTGAGAGGGTCGTTCGCGAGCAGATCGAGAAGGTCATGGCGGAGTTCTTCCTGTGGCAGTCCGGGTTCTTCCGCTTCGAGGCCATGGACATACCCGACGCCGGCGAGCCGGAGGTGGACGCCAGGGACTTCCTTCTCCAGCGCGGATTCAACACGGAGCAGGTCGTCCTCGAGGTCGTCAAGAGAGTGGACGAGGCCAGGAAGCGGCGCGAGGAGTACGCAGCGGCCACCCGGCTCACCGTTCCCCACTCCCCTGGGGACAGCGCTCCGCGCGGCTCCGAGCCACTGGTGACTCCGAGGGCCATCGGATCGCTCTCCACGATCATGGCCGAGTTCCCATCCCCCACCTTCAGAGGCGAGGCCACGCTGACGTTCCTCCGTCACGCTGCGAGCCGTGTGCGCCGGGGCGTCCTCTTCATCCCCGGGAGCCATGCGTTTGCCGGCGCCGCCGAGTTCGGGGTCGACCCCGCTGGGAACCGGGCCGACGAGCACGTTCGGGACCTCACCGTCCCCAGGGATCACCCCTCGATCCTCGCCGACGTGATGGCCAAAAGAGGCACCTACCGCGGCCTGCTTCCCAGTTGCTTCTGGAACGACTACCTGGTCACGCAGCTCGGGGGCCGGATTCCTCGAGAGGTCATTGTCGTGCCCGCCGTCGTTCAAGGTGAGGTGATGGCGATCTTCTACGGCGACAACCTGCCGTCCGAGGTTTCCATCGGCCCCGTGGCCGAACTGGAGCTCGCGCTGGCGCAAGCGTGCCTTTCGCAAGTTGGGGCACCGGACCCGGAGTCCAGGACCGGCGGTTCCGTGCGGTCGGCCTCCTCCTGAGGACCCCACAACCTTTAGCGAGACGAGTGCGTACGAACCGTGTACGCTTGCGTCTGGGAGGGCGCGAGGCTCGCATGGCCAAGACCTGGAAGGAGAGACTGAGCTGGCTCTGGAACGAGTGGGGCAAGTCGCTGCTCGTTGTCCTGCTCGTTGTGGGAGGGTTCCGTTCGGCAATCGCCGATTGGAACGACGTGCCGACGGGTTCGATGAAGCCCACCATCCTTGAGGGCGAACGGATCGTGGTCAACAAGCTCGCCTATGGCCTCAGGCTCCCGTTCACCTCATGGCGGCTGTGGCGCTGGGCCACTCCGCAGCGCGGCGAGATCGTCGTGCTGTTCTCCCCCAGTGACGGCAAGCGACTGGTCAAGCGCGTGGTCGGCGTTCCGGGCGACCGTCTCGCTCTCCACAACAACCGCCTCTTCATCAACAACCGTCCGGTCGCCTACGAAGTCCTCGAGAGCGACGAGCTGGAGGGCTTTCAGGCGGACGGCCCGCGCCGCCGGGTGCTCGCCACCGAGAAGCTCGGTGGCCACCCTCACTCGGTCATGATCACGCCCGAGGTGCCCGCGATGCGGTTCTTCGGGCCAATCCAGGTTCCGGCGGGGCAGTACTTCGTGATGGGCGACAACCGGGACGAGAGCGGCGACTCGCGGGTGTTCGGCTTCGTGCCGGAGGACCGCATCGCGGGCCGCGTCACAGCGGTCGCCGCGTCGGTGGACCCGTCCAACCACTACCTCCCACGCTGGCACCGCTTCCTGCGCACACTGCACTGATAGCCCCGTCCCGGGCCTGACGGGAGAAGGGCCTCGCGTGCGCCCTGCGGGTGCGGGGTCTGTGTCTTTGCTTTCACTGCGTGGCTGTCTCTTGCCCCGCGGGTGGTTCCCCCCTTTTTCACTGCGTGGCAGCTTTCGTTTTGCCCGACGGGTGCGCGGCCGCTCGGCGTTTGCTCGCCCCCGCGTGCGGCACGCCGAGAGTCCTCCGGCCACGACCCAGCAGCGCGTCCGGAGGTGGGGGCCCCTCGGTGTCCGCAGACAACCGCGTCACCGACACCCCACCCCGGATCCGCACGCTGGGGACCCCGTGGCCTCCGGAGAGATAGCCGCTCGCACCCGCCGGGCGGATCTTCTCCCCCCACCCGAAAAGAACGGTCTTTGGGCGGGGGATCAAATTCGCGGGTGCCGCGGGTGGCAAATCTCTCCGGAGCCCGCGGGCACCGGACGCGTGAGCCGCGTTGGGGAGACGGCGGCGCAGCATC
>MEKI01000141.1:0-151 GCA_001766905.1 Acidobacteria bacterium RBG_13_68_16 | reverse complement strand
GGAGTGTGCGGCTACAGCGGCTGGGGAGACGCAAGGCCGCACCTAGCCACCCGTGGCAACGGCAAAACAAAAGGTGATTAGGCCTGGTTTGGCACCAAGTCACAGAGGTAGCTGGTGACGAGGGTGAAGATGTCCTCGTCACGGTGGTTAT
>MEKI01000140.1:84925-106972 GCA_001766905.1 Acidobacteria bacterium RBG_13_68_16 | reverse complement strand
GGGCACGGTCGCCAACGTGCCGCCACAGGGCGGACGGAAGCACCCCCACCAGGAGTTCCTGCAGATCGACACCACAAACATTCTCTTTATGTGCGGCGGTGCCTTCGTGGGGCTCGAGGACATCGTGGCACGCCGACTCAACCAGAAGTCGATGGGCTTCCAGGCCCACATCCTCACGCCTGAGGAGCGTTCCGCGAGCGAGCTGCTCGCCCAGGTTCATCCGGAGGACCTGATCAAGTTCGGCATGATTCCCGAGTTCGTCGGCCGCGTCCCCGTAGTCGCAAACCTCCACGAGCTCGACCGTGCGGCGCTGGTTCGCATCCTCACCGAGCCGAAGAACTCGCTGGTGCGCCAGTACGAGACCATGCTCTCGTTCGAGGGAGTCGAGCTGCGATTCATCGACGATGCGCTCACCTCGGTCGCCGAGGAGGCGCTCTTGCGCAAGGTTGGGGCGCGTGGCCTAAAGATCATCCTGGAAGAGCTGATGCTCGAGATCATGTACGAGGTCCCCTCCCGCTCCGACGTTACCGAGATCGTTGTCACGCGCGAAGTGGTCGAACGGCGTGTGGCGCCGCTCGCATCGATGCGCAAGGCTGGCTGAGACCCTGTCGGGCGGCGCGAACCGCGCCGGCATCCAACTTTTCCCGGGTCGGTTTGAGAGGTTGTCATGAGCGAATCACACACGCAGATACTTCCGGTCGTGCCGCTGCGCGACATGGTCGTCTTCCCGCGGATGAAGTCCGCGTTCGTGGTCGGACGCCCGGCCTCGGTAGCGGCGCTGCAGCGCGCCCTCGAGGAGACTGGCAAGCGCATCTTCCTGGTTGCACAGCGCGACCCGCAGCAGGACGAGCCCAGCGAGGACGACATCTACACCGTTGGGGTGGTCGCGACGATCCTCCAGCACGTCACGTTCCCGAACGGCACCATCAAGGTTGGTGTGGAGGGCGTCGTGCGTGGGCGGTGGACCTCGCTTCGCCAGCTCGAAGGCTCGGGCTACGAGGCCGACGTGGAGCTGATGCCCCCACCGCCGGTCACGGACCCTAGGGTCTCCCGGTACCTGGCGAACCTCACGAACCTGTTCCAGCAGTTTGCGCGTCTGTCCCAGCAGATCGGCGTCGAAGGGGTGCTGGCGGAGCTGCGAACCGAGGACCCGGACCTGTTCGCCGACACGATGGCCGCCGCGCTGCCCATCCCGACGGTCGAAAAGCAGAAGCTCCTCGAGGTGAACAACCCGCTCGAGCGATTGCAGCGCCTCAACGACCTCCTCGACGTCGAGGTCGAGAAGCTGAACATCGACCGCCGCCTCAACGCGAAGGTCAAGAAGCAGATGGAGAAGGCGCAGCGCGAGTACTACCTCTCCGAGAAGATCAAGGCGATCAACGAGGAGCTCGGGCGCGCGGACAGTAAGGAGGAGTTCGAGGAGCTGGCGAAGAAGATCGAGGCCGCCGGCATGCCGAAGGAGGTTCAGGAGAAGGCAGTCTCGGAGCTCAAGCGCCTGGAGGGCATGGCGCCGATGTCCGCGGAGGCGACCGTCTCGCGCAACTACATCGACTGGCTGCTGTCGGTGCCGTGGAAGAAGGCGACGCGGGAAATCCGCGACATCAAGCGGGCCGAGGAAGTCCTCGAGGCCGACCACTACGGCCTCGAGAAGGTCAAGGAGCGCATCCTGGAATTCCTGGCGGTGCGCCAGCTCGTGAAAAAGCCCAAGGGTACGATCCTGTGCTTCGTGGGGCCTCCGGGCGTGGGCAAGACGTCGCTCGCGAAGTCCGTCGCACGCGCCACGGGGCGGAAGTTCGTGCGCCTTTCGCTGGGGGGCGTGCGGGACGAGGCCGAGATGCGCGGGCACCGCCGTACGTACATCGGGGCGTTCCCCGGCCAGATCATCCAGATGATGAAGAAGGCTGGCACGGTGAACCCCGTGTTTCTGCTCGACGAGGTGGACAAGCTCGGGGCCGACTTCCGCGGCGACCCGGCGGCGGCGCTCCTCGAGGTGCTGGACCCCGAGCAGAACCACACGTTCGTCGACCATTACCTCGATGTGGAGTACGACCTCTCGCGGGTGTTCTTCATCTGCACCGCCAACGTCACGCACACCATCCCGCCGGCGCTCCAGGACCGCATGGAGACGATTCACCTCTCCGGTTATACCCACTACGAGAAGCTCCAGATCGCGCAGAGGTTCCTGGTCAAGAAACAGGTCGAGCAGCAGGGGCTGTCGCGCTACAAGCTCCGTTTCCAGGATGAGGCCGTGAAGCTGCTGATCGAGCGCTACACTCGCGAGGCCGGTGTGCGAAACCTCGAGCGCGAGATCGCCTCGATCTGCCGCAAGCTCGCCCGAGAAGTGCTCAAGAAGAAAGTCGCGACCGGAAACGAGATCGATGTCACACGAGAGCGCGTCTCCGAGCTTCTCGGCAAGCCGCGTTTCCGCGTGCTGCGTCCGGGCGAGCGCAGCGAGGTGGGCGTCGCGACCGGCCTGGCATGGACCGAGGTGGGCGGGGAGATCCTCGCCACCGAGGTGAGCCTGATGCGGGGCAAGGGCGCACTGACCCTCACCGGCCAGCTGGGCGACGTGATGCAGGAGTCGGCGCGCGCGGCGCTCTCGTACGTTCGGGCGCGCGCAGTGCAACTGCCGTTGCCGGGGGAGTTCTTCGACCAGCATGACATCCACGTCCACGTTCCCGAGGGGGCGATCCCGAAGGACGGTCCGTCCGCCGGTATCACGATGGGGATGGCGCTCCTCTCCGCGGTGGCCGGAGTCCCGGTGCGACAGGACGTTGCGATGACCGGCGAGATCACGCTGCGCGGCAAGGTGCTCCCGGTGGGAGGGATCAAGGACAAGGTGCTCGCGGCATTCGGAGCTGGGATCCGCGAGGTGATCCTACCGACCGAGAACGAGAAGGATCTCGAGGACATCCCGGAGGACGTCCGCACCGTCATGCAGTTCCACCTCGTCAAGGATATGGACGAGGTCATCCCGCTTGCGCTCGACGGCTCCCTACCGGTGGCACAACAGACCGAGCAGGAGGCCGGCACGGTGCAGGGGCCGGAGAGAGTGGCCCACCAGTAGGTTCGGTGCAAATCGAGGAGGTCACGCTGCGTGCCACGGTGGCAGATCATCACGAGGGGCCTCGGGAGCCTCTCCCGCAGGTGGCCTTTGCCGGGCGGTCGAACGTCGGGAAGTCGAGCTTGTTGAACGCGCTCTTCGGCAGGACGCTGGCGTCGGTCTCCAAGACTCCCGGGAAGACCCGAACGATCAACTACTACCTGGTCAACCACCGCTGCTTCTTCGTCGATCTTCCTGGGTACGGCTACGCCCGCGCCGGGCACGGCGAGCGCGAGGCCTGGGGGCGGCGCATCACGGCGTACCTCGAGCAGGAGAACCGTCTGAGGCTGGTGGTAGGGCTCATCGACCCACGCATCCCGACGTCGCCCCTTGATGCGGACCTGGTGGCCTTCGTCCGCGAGTCGGGCAGACCTCTGGTGCTCGTGATGACCAAGACCGACCGGCTCGGCCGCGGCGAACTGGCCCGGGCGGCGCAGCGGCTCGCCCGGGAGCTCGGCAGCGGCACCGCACCGCTTTCGTTCTCGGCGCACACCGGCGCCGGCAGGAAGGATGTCCTCGTCGCCATCGCGCGGGCGCTGGCGGCGTGACAACCCCAACCGAGAAGGAGTTTCGCCATGCCTGAAAACAAAGGTCAGCGCGGTCGAGGCAGGGAGCGCCGCCGCAACCCGGAAGAGGCGCCGGAAGGGCTGCCGGTGGTTCTCGAGGAGGAGGCGCTCGAGGCCGAGGGCTCCGAGACCGAGGGCAAGCAGCGGCTCGACATCCGCACCCTGAAGGACATGTCGATCTCGGAACTCACCCACGTCGCGCGCGACCTCGAGGTCGAGAACCCCGCGGGGATGCGCAAGCAGGACCTGATCTTCAAGATCCTTCAGGTGCAGACGGAACGGGAGGGCTTGATCTTCGGCGAGGGCGTGCTGGAGATCCTCCCGGACGGCTACGGGTTCCTCCGGGCCCCGGAGTACAACTACCTCCCGGGTCCGGACGATATCTACGTGTCCCCCTCTCAGATCCGGCGGTTCAACCTACGCACCGGCGACACCGTGTCGGGGCAGATCCGCCCGCCGAGGGAGGGTGAACGTTACTTCGCCCTGATCAAGGTGGAGGCAGTCAACTTCGAGGCGCCCGACCAGACGGCCGAGAAGATCCTCTTCGACAACCTCACCCCGCTCTACCCGCTCGAGCGCATCAACCTGGAGGTCGAGGGGAACATGACCTCGCGGGTGATGAACCTGCTGACGCCCATCGGGAAGGGCCAGCGCGGGCTGATCGTGGCCCCGCCGCGCACCGGCAAGACCATGATGTTGCAGGCGATCGCCAACTCAGTCACCGCCAACCACCCGGAGATCATCCTCATCGTGCTGCTCATCGACGAGCGTCCCGAGGAGGTCACCGACATGCAGCGCTCGGTGAAGGGGGAGGTGATCTCCTCCACCTTCGACGAGCCGGCGTACCGTCACGTCCAGGTAGCCGAGATGGTGCTGGAGAAGGCGAAGCGCCTGGTTGAGCACAAGCGCGATGTCGTGATCCTGCTCGACTCGATCACGCGCCTTGCGCGCGCCTACAACACCGTGGTGCCGCCCTCGGGCAAGGTGCTGTCCGGAGGGGTGGACTCCAACGCCTTGCAGAAGCCAAAGCGGTTCTTCGGCGCGGCGCGCAACATCGAGGAGGGTGGCTCGCTCACGGTCATGGGCACGGCGCTCATCGATACCGGCTCACGCATGGACGACGTGATCTTCGAGGAGTTCAAGGGCACCGGCAACATGGAGGTGCACCTCGACCGCAAGCTCACCGAGAAGCGGGTTTTCCCTTCGATCGACATCAATAAGTCGGGGACGCGCAAGGAGGAGCTCCTGCTCGACCAGTGGGAGCTGAAGCGGGTCTGGGTGCTGCGCAAGGTCCTGAACCCCCTCTCCACCGTGGAGTCGATGGAGCTGCTCCTGGAGCGACTGGAGAAAACCAAGAGCAACAAGGAGTTCCTCGATTCCATGAGCCAGGGCTAATGAGCGAGGACAGGGGTCAGGGCACAGGGGTCAGGGACCAGGAAACCGTGCCCCCCCAGCCCGGCGCGGCCATGAGCGACACCGTGGAGATTGTGGGGGTGCGTTTCCTCAACGCACGTCCGCTGCTCGCCGGGCTCCAGGCTGGGTTGCCGGCTCCGTTTTCCTACCGCCTCAGCACCGCCGAGCCGGCCGAGTGTGCGGAGCAGTTCGATGCCGGGCGGGCGGTGGCCGGCCTCGTGCCGGTGGCGGCCCTGCCCTTCCTGCCGATCGTGCGGGCGTTACCGAAGCTGGGGATAGCCGCACGAGGGGCGGCGAAGTCGGTGCTACTGATCTCGAGGGTGCCACCGGAGGAGATCCGCACCCTGACCGCCGACGCCGCCTCGCGCACCTCGGTGGCACTGGCACGACTGTTGCTCGCCGAGCGCTGGGGGGTGCGACCGCGTGTGGTGGCCGGCCGGCCTCCGCTCGAGGCAATGCTCGCGGAGGCCGAAGCTGCGGTCTTGATCGGTGACCCGGCGCTGCACGTCCACGGGTGCAGCGGCCGGCACGAGGTGGACCTCGGCGCCGCATGGGTGGAGTGGACCGGCTTGCCGTTCGTCTTCGCGGTCTGGGGGGTAGGATCTGGAGCGCCGGTGGGCATCGACGCCCTGCTCGAAGGATCACTGGCGTACGCCCGGGAACATTGGGCGGAACTCCTCCCGTGGTGGGCGGAGGCGCACGGGGTGGGTCGCGAGGAAACTCGGCGGTACCTGGAGGACACGCTGACCTACCGGTTGGACGATGCGGATCGCCAGGGGTTGCAGGAGTTCTTCCGGCGCGCGGCCGCCGCCGGCGTGTTGCCGCCCGCCCCAAAGCTCTGGCCCACCGACTAGCAGCGACGTCATCCACTACACTTGATCGATGCCCGCCGTGCACGCTGGGCTTGCGTTCATCGTGGCGTCGGCCCTCGCCGCGGCGCTCGTGGCGGTGGGCGCACGGTTTCGCGGGCTCCTACGCCTGCCCGTGGGGCCCAGGCTTCGGCTGCCGGTGGATTTCCTGCTGGGAAGTTGGGTGCTGGCGGTCATCGTTTTGCTCCTCGGGATCGCCCACTGGTGGTTTCGCGGGGTGCTGATCGGGGCGACCGTCGCGTTAGCGGCACTCGGACGCTGGCAGAGGACCGGGTGGCGGTGGGACGTGCTCGCCCTACCCGTCCTCGGGGCGCTGCTGGCGCTGCCCGTAGCGCTGGCAGAGCCTTTCTTCTACGACGCCCTGGTCTACCACCTGGGGCTGCCGTGGCAGGCACTGCTCGAGGGCGGCCTACGGGCACACCCTGAGAACCTGTTCGCGGCGTTCCCTCCGCTGGCGCAACTGCTCTCGGCAGCACCGCTTGCGGTGGGGCTCGATCGTCTGCCGGCGGTGCTGCACTGGTGGAGCTTCGTGGCCGCAGGCGCGGCGGCGGGCAGGCTGGCGCGCTCCCTGGGCGCGCCGCCGTGGGCGGCGGGCCTTGCGGCCCTCTGCCTTCCGCTGCTGCCGGCCCAGGCGCTTGTTGCCGGACTGCCGGCCGCCGAGGGGTGGGCGATCGCGGGCGTGCTCGCCGCGCTAGCGCTTGCGCTGTCGCCACGGGTGCCGTCAAGCGGTGCGCTGCTGATCGGAGTGCTGGTGGGGATCGCCAGCGCGGCGCGGCTGCAGGGGATTCCCTGGAGCGCCATGGTCCTCGCGGTGGTGTGGCTGCGCGAGCGCCGGGGGCGGGCTCTCGTTCAGGGTGTCGCAGGGTGGCTGGCAGGGAGCGCCCCGTGGTGGGTGAGAAACCTGGTGCTGCTGGGCGATCCGACGGCACCGATCTTCTGGCGGAGGGAGGGGGTGGCGACGCTGTGGCGGGACGCGGGTAGCCTCCCACTCGCCGAAGGCCCGACCGCTTTCGCGCGCAGCCTTGTCGACAACCTTGCCCCCCACATCGCCTACCTGGCACCGCTGGCACTGGCGGCGCTCCTGGCCCTCCTGTCGCGCCGGCAGGGGCGGCTGTGGCTGGCGGCGGCGGTGGCCACCGGCGGGGTGCTCGCCTGGGGCATGACCGGGAGCCTCCCCCGTTTCCTGAGCCCGACGCTGGGCGTGGTGATGGCGTTGGCCGCTGCGGCGGCCCACACCCGACCGGCGCGGTGGGCGAGTGCGCTGGCGCTCGCATCGGCCGGTGCGGTCGGGATGGTGTTCTCGGTGGTTCAGCTCGGAAGGTGGGGCGGCCTGAGCCTCGTGAGTACGCCGGGGGCGAGCGTGCGCGCTGCGACGGTCGTCAACGACCCGTTCCCCGCATTCGCGGCGAGTCACCTGCCGTTGGACGCCCGCACGCTGTTCGTGGGCGAGCCGCGCGGCTTCGGCTTCCCGCGGCGCTTCGTTGCCCCCTCTCAGCACGACGTCTCGCCGCTGCGGGCGATCCTGGAGGCCGCGCGGGAGCCCGGGGAGGCGGTGGCGGCGCTGCGTGGCCAGGGGTTCACCCACTTGCTGGTCAACCAGGGGGAGCTCTCGCGCCTGGCCGGCTCGTACCCGGTCGCACCCTGGCGGGACACGGCAGGGTGGCGCCGCTGGAACGCCCTATTGGCTGTGCTCGGTCCGCCCGAGGTGCAGATCGGTGGCGTCCAGCTCTTCGCCCTCCCGTCTCGAAGCGGGCCTGCGGTTTGACACTTTTCGGACTGTGTGCTACAAAACTCGTTCCCCGACTGGTCGGGTAGGAGTCCGTATGTACGCAATCGTGGAAGCTGGCGGAAAGCAGCACCGCGTCGAGGTCGGGCAGCGGATCGCGGTGGAGCGTGCGTGGCCGGGTGCCCAGCCGGGCAGCCAGGTCGTGTTCGAGCGCGTGCTGCTGTTCCGCGACGACACGCACGTTAAGGTCGGCAAGCCCCTGGTGGAGGGCGCCGCAGTGAGGGCCACCCTCGTGCGTGAGCTCCGCGGCGAGAAGGTCATCATTTTCAAGAAAAAGAAGCGTAAGGGCTTCCGCAGGACGCGGGGCCACCGCCAGGACCTGCTCGAGGTCCGCATCGACGCCATCGAGGCGTAGGCAGGGAGGAAGGATGGCGCACAAGAAAGGTCAAGGCTCGAGCCGCAACGGGCGCGACTCGCACGCCCAGAGGCTGGGTGTGAAGCGCGGCGACGGCCAGCTCGTGACGGCAGGTACGATCATCGTTCGGCAGCGCGGGACCCGCTGGAAGCCGGGCGCCAACGTCGGGCGCGGCGGCGACGACACCCTCTTCGCGATGATCCCGGGCCGCATCCGCTTTCGCGACCGCGGGCGTCTCGGCCGCTTCATCGTTATCGATCCCGCCGCCTAATACGCGCCCCCTAAAGGCCTGATGTTCCTCGACGAGGTCCACCTCTTCGCGAAGGCCGGTGATGGGGGGCGTGGCTGCATCAGCTTCAGACGCGAAAAGTTCGTTCCCCGCGGTGGCCCCAACGGCGGTGACGGGGGCCACGGCGGGAGCATCGTCGTGCGCGCCATTGGCGAGTTCGCGACCCTGGCGCACCTCTACAACCGCCACCACGTCAAAGCGGAACGCGGCCAGCACGGTCGCGGCTCCAACCAGAGCGGAGCCTCCGGCGAGGACGTGGTGATCGAGGTCCCGCGTGGGACGGTGATTCGCGACTTCGAGAGTGGAGACGTCATCGCGGACCTGGTCGCCGAGGGGCAGGAGATCGTGGTGGCGCGGGGCGGGCGTGGCGGCCGCGGCAACCAGCACTTCGCGACCCCGACGCGCCAGGCCCCTCGCTTCGCCGAGCCCGGCGAGGCCGGTGAGGACCACCACATTCGCCTGGAGCTCAAGCTGCTCGCCGACGTGGGCCTCGTTGGACTCCCGAATGCCGGCAAGTCGACGCTGCTTGCACGGATCTCGGCCGCCCGGCCCAAGGTTGCCGACTACCCTTTCACCACCCTGGAGCCGTACCTGGGTGTGGTGAGCCGTGAGGGCGGCATGCGCTCGCTGGTCTTCGCGGACATCCCCGGGCTGATCGAGGGGGCTCACGCGGGCGCCGGCCTCGGCCACCGCTTCCTGCGACACATCGAGCGCTGCCGGGTGCTGCTGCACCTGGTCGACCTGGCGAGCCTGGAGCCGGTTCGGCGCCAGGTCGAGATCCTGCGGCAGGAGTTGGCGCTCCATGACCCCTCGCTGGCGGCTCGCACAAGCATGCTGGTGGGCACAAAGGCCGATGCCATCAGCGACCCGACCCGTCGCGCAGAGCTGACAGGGGTTGCCTCCGAGCTCGGTGTCGCATCGACTGTGATCTCCGCGGTGAGCGGAGAGGGCGTTGAGGGTATGCTTGAGCTGGTGTTTGCTCTCGCGGAGCGCGGGTGAGGAGGGTCGGCTTCTTCGGCGGCACCTTCGATCCGGTGCACCTCGGGCACCTGGTGCCTGCGGTGCGCGCGTACGAGACGTTTCGCTTCGAGGCGATGGTCTTCATTCCGGGCGCTCGCCCTCCTCACAAGCTGGGCGAGCCGCTGACGCCGTTCTCGCACCGATTCGCGATGTTGGCTTTGGCGACGCAGCCGTACGACCGCTTCCTCGTCTCGGCCATCGAGTCGGAGCGAAAGGGCCCGACCTACACGGTGGACACGCTTCGGGCGCTGCGCGAGCGCCTATCGGTCGAGCAGCTTTACTTCCTCATGGGGAGCGACTCGTTCTCGCAGATCGGTAGCTGGAACCGGTGGCAGGAGCTCGTGGAGCTGGCACACCTGGTGGTGCTGCACCGTGACACGGTTTGGGGCAAGGCGCTGGAGGCGCGGGTGCCGGAGGTGCTGCTGGGCCGTATGCGCACGATCGAGCCTTTCCGCAAAGTCCCTGACCCTGAGCCGGGATCGCGCTGGATCTACCTGCTCGAGCACGAACCGTTCCCGATCTCGGCCACCCACCTGCGGGAGCGCCTGCGGGCCGGTCTCACCATTCACGAGTTGGTGCCGCCCGAGGTCCATCGCTACATCGTCAAGCACAGGCTCTACCATCAGGGGGATGAACGCTCCGATGGAATCTGAGCTGCAGGCCCGGTTGCGGCTGACCTTCAAGGCCCTGGACTCCAAGAAGGCGTACCACATGCTGGCGCTCGACGTCTCTGAGCGCACGTCCATTGCCGAAACCTTCGTCATCTGTTCGGTGGGCTCCCAGCGGCAGGGCCAGGCGGTAGCGGACGAGGTGGACAAAACGCTTGGCGCAGCCGGGGCTCGCGCGCTCTCGGTCGAAGGGTACCCGCAGGGCACCTGGATTCTGATGGACTACGGTGACTTCGTGCTGCACATCTTCCAGGAGGAGCGGCGGGAGTATTACGCGCTGGAGCGCCTCTGGGGCGACGCCCCGGAGGTCACCGAGCTTCTGCGGACTGCGAACTCGTGATTGGCCTGTTCTCCACCCGGAACCCGAGCGCACGCGAACTCTCGCGCACCCTTTCGCGCCTGGCACCGACCGAACTACCGGTCATCCTGGAGGGGGAGACCGGGGTGGGCAAGAGCTTCCTGGCGGCCCGCCTGCACCGTGCCGGTCGACGCGGCCGGCCCTACGTCGTGATGGACTGCGGCGCGGTCCCGGCCACCCTGCTCGCGTCCGAGCTCTTCGGGCACCGGGCGGGGGCGTTCACCGACGCCACGAGGGCGCACCAGGGATGGCTGGAGCGGGCCGGTGACGGGACGCTGGTGCTGGACCGGGTCGAATCCCTGCCGCTGGAAGGACAGACGGCGCTGCTGCGAGCGCTGGAGGACCGGACGTTCTTCCCGGTCGGGACCACAACGGCGCGCGCGTTCCGTGCCAGGGTGGTGGCTCTGGCCGACGCCGGGCTGCGCAATCGCATGGGCGCCGGGCTATTCCGCTCCGACCTTTACCACCGGCTGGCCGGCTACCACACCCTGCTCCCGCCGCTGCGGCGGCGGCCCGAGGACATCATCCCGGCCGCAAGAGCCTTGCTCCGCAGGAACACCCGCAGGCTGGACCGGAAGCTGTTCCTCGACGGCGATTCGGAGCGCCTACTCGCCGCCTACCCGTGGCCGGGCAACTTCCGCGAGCTGGAGACCGTGCTGACCCGGGCCGTCGTGCAGGCGAACGGCCCCGAAATCGGGCCCCCAGATCTGGGGCTCCCCGCCGATGCGTGGCCGCGCGTCGTCGAGCTCGCCGCCGAGCGCCGGACGCCGCTCGCCGATGTGGAGCGGCTGTACGCGCTGTGGGTGCTTGCCGGGGCGGGAGGGAACGTGTCGAGGGCCGCGAGGGCGCTCGGCATCTCGCGCCGGACCCTGATCCGCTGGCGCCGCGAAGCGTGAACAGCGTCCTCCTCGTATGGGTCGGGCGTCGCGCCCCAGTGGGGCTCGAGGAGCTGGCCGCCGAGTACGCGAAGAGGATATCGCGTCACCTCACCCTTGCCGAGGTGCGGGTCCGCCCCGCGGCCGGCCGCCAGGGGGACGTGCGGAGAGCGCTAGCCGAGGAGGCGGCCGCGGTACGAAAGCACCTTCATTCGGGGGACACCGTGGTGGTGCTGGACGAGCGCGGGCGCGAGCGCACGACCGAGGAGCTGGCCCGGTGGCTCTCCGAGCGGCGCCACCTGGGCCGGACGGTGTTCGTGATCGGGTCCGACCTCGGCGTCGATTTGAGTCTCAAGAAGCAGGCAAGCGAGCTGTTTGCGCTCTCCCGCCTGACCCTACCTCACGCGCTCGCTCGCCTCCTGCTCCTGGAGCAACTCTACCGGGCAAGCGACCTGCTCGCGGGAGGGCAATACCATCGCGGGTTTTCAGGTTAGACATTTTGTGTATAATCATCCACCTGGAGTTTCGGAGGCTCGGTTGGCGAACAAGTCAGATCTGAAGGCGATGCGGAAGCAGCTGCAGGCGAAGCGCAAAGAGGTCATGGAGGGGGTGTCGCGCGCCCGCGAGATGGGCTCTGTGGAGACCGAGTCTGGGGCGCCGGACATCGCCGACCGCGCGACCAGCGCCTTTCAGCGGGAGTTCTCCTTCTCGCTCTCGGAGAACGAGGGCACGATGCTGCGGATGATTGATGAGGCGCTCGCGCGCCTGGAGAACGGCAGGTACGGCCTGTGCGTCCACTGCGAGCAGCCGATCGAGAAGCAGCGCCTACAAGCCGTGCCATGGGCGCGGCACTGCATCGCCTGCCAGGAGCTTCAGGACCGCGGCGAGATCTGATCCCGGCCCTCGCTGCGGAACGAGGATCATCCTGAATAAGGCGAAGGACCCTACCAGCCGAAGCAAGCGGTCTCATCCAGGCGGTGCGCGGAAACCAGACGAGATCGATGAAGTTCGAACCAGCGTCGGAACGACGCCCCCCGGCGTCCTCCTCATCGCCTCCCCCGACGACTACCTGATCGAGCTCGAACGTCACGACTTCGAGGCCACATGGCGCGGCGCGCACCCGAACGGTGAGGTCCTCGTCTTTGAAGAGGCACCGCCACCGGCGCGGCTGGTCCAGGAGCTGGCAAGCCCGTCGCTGTTCGCGGCGGATCGCCTGCTGGTCGTGGCGGACGCCAGCTCGTACCTCAACGCGGACCGTCAGGCGGATGGCGAGGCCCTGGCGGGGGCGCTGACCTCGCTTCCGCTGAAAGACGTGACGCTGCTGCTCACGACCGTCGCGAAGGAGGCCCTCACAGGTCCGGTGACGGCGGCCGTCCGGAAGCGCGGCGAGGTGCGTTTTCTGGCGCTCCCCGAGAAGCCCAAGCCCTGGGAGGACATACGGGTCTCGCCGGGTCAGCGCCACCTGCTCGGCTCGGTGGTGGCCCGGGTCGCACCCGTGCTCGCAGGCCAAGACGAAGTGGTGGACGCCCTCTGCGAGGCCTACGGCTTTCGTCCCCGCGAGCTCGCCCAGGCGGCCGAGCGCCTGCTCCTTGGAGGAGAGGTCAGCGCCGCTGAGGTCCGGGAGCAGGCGGGCGTGGGGGATTGCTCGCTCCGGGACCTCGAGGAGGCGCTGCTCGCCTGCACGCCGGAGCGCTTCGTGCGCCTCGCCGCCGTCGTCGCTTCGGGCGGGGTGCTGACCGACTGGTGGGGCAAGGTCGTGGCGCCCGACCGAGCCGCCATGGTGCTGGCCAGCACGTTCGGACGCCTGCTCCGGCAGGCGTTGGCGGTTCGCGGCCACGCCGCACGGGCCGGCCTTTCCGCCGAGCTGAAGGCCGATCGGTGCTCGGGCACAAGGTGGTACAACCAGACGTTCCAGCCGAGGCTGTATCCGCGGCTTGCCGCCGACATCGAGGCGACCCCCGGCTCGCCCGCGGAGGGCAGAAGCTCCTGGCAGCTGCACCGCTCGTTCCGGCTGGCGGCGGCCTACTCGGAGCCAGAGCTGATCGAGGCGCTGGCGCGTCTGGCCGGCAGCCGTGCGGAGCGGGACCGAAGTCCGTCGGCACTGGCGGATGTGAGCGGACTGGTGCTCGGCTTCATCGGGAATCGCGCCGCGTCACCAGCGCATACAGCTGCCTCCGGGTGACGCCAATTGCCCGGGCCGCCGCCCGAAGCGCGGCAGCCCGGTCGAGGCCCCTGGCGGCCGCTTCGTCAACCGCGGCTCGCGCGGCCTCCGGTGACGGTGAGGGCGTCGCTGCGGTTGGCGGGGGCCCGACCACCAGGGTGTACTCACCCCGCGGCTGCGCCCCGGCGGCCCACACCGCGAGCTCGGTCAGGGTTCCCCGCACGCAGCGCTCATGCACCTTGGTGAGCTCGGCGAGGAGCGCTGCCTCACGCGCCTGGCCGAGGTGGCTGGCGCACGCCGCAAGCTCTGCTGCCAGCCGATGGGGCGACACGAAAAGTACCAATGTGTGTGGCAGCGAGCCCAGCGCGTCCAGTGCGGCGCGGCGCGCCCCCCCTTTCGCGGGCAGGAAGCCGGCGAAGGTGAACGGTACCGGCGGGAGCCCGGAGACCGCCACGGCGGCGGTCGCGGCGCTCGGCCCGGGTACAGTCAACACCGGGATGCCATGCTCGCGACACGCCCTCACCAGGCGGTAGCCCGGGTCGGCCAGCAGCGGGGTTCCGGCGTCGGAGACGAGGGCGAGGTTGCTGCCGGCATCCAGTTCGGCCAGCAGGCGGGGCACCTCCCGCGCCTCGTTGTGCTCGTGGAGGGACCGAACCGCGGTTCGGATCGCAAAGTGGCTCAAGAGCTTCCGAACTCTACGCGTGTCCTCGGCGAGCACCACCCGGACCTCGCCCAGCACCTCTCGAGCGCGCGGCGAGATATCGCCGAGGTTGCCGATGGGGGTGGCCACCACGAACAGGCGCCCACCCCCCCGCCCCGGGTTTAGGGGTTCGGGATCATGCACTAGAGGAGAGGCCGAATGCAGGCCCCGGTGCCCTGTCCCCTGGACTCTGTGCTTTCTCTTCACCGTTCCGGGTTGCGGGGCAGGATGCGATCGACGTTCATGCAGCTCGCGGAAACGCGCGCGACGACCGTGGGCCGCCACTTGAAACGGTTGCGGCGGTAGGCGCCCAAGGCCCCGTCCACCAGGGCGGAGGGGAACCCGGCCGCAACGAGCTCCTCCCGCCCCATGCCCCCCTCGTGGTGCCAGAAGAGCACCGGGTCCACCGTGGGGTAGTCGAACCCCAGCTCGCCGGCGTCGGTCTGCCCCGGCCACAGGTCGGCGGTTGGGGCCTTGGTGACCAAGGTCTGCGGCACACCGAGAGCGCGGGCAAGCTCGAAGATGTGCGTCTTCCAGACGTCCCCCAGCGGCTGCACAGACGCTGCCGCGTCGCCGAAGAGGGTCGAGTAGCCGAGCAGGATCTCCGACTTGTTGCTGGTCCCGAGCACGAGTGCGGGAACCGTGCGCGCACGGTCGAACAGGGCCACCATGCGCAGGCGCGCCAGCAGGTTGCCGAAGCGCACCCGGTCGCCCCGCGCGCCGAGCGTCCCGGCAAGCAACTCGGCGGAGGCGCCGAGATCGACCTTTTCCAGACGCAACCCGAACGTCTCGGCGACCTCCTGGGCGTCGCGGATGCTCTCGGGCGCGCTGGTGGGGCCGGGCAAGGCGAGCGCCAGCACGCGCTCGCGCCCGACCGCTGCTGCCGCGAGCGCTGCCGAGACCGCCGAGTCCACCCCGCCCGACAGTCCGACGACGTAGCCGGCGAGTCCGGACGCACGCAACTCCTCCGCGATGAACTTCTCGAGCGTCTCGGCAAGCAGGCCGGTGGCAACCTGCGGAAGCTCAAGCACCGGCCCGCTCCAGCGAGGCGCGCCAGAGGTCGAAGCGCTCCGCGTACGGGATCGGGATGAGCGTGCGCGTGCGCGCGGCCGCCGTTCGGGAGAACGGCGCAACCACCAGGGTCTCGGTCATCGGGGGCGCAGGCGACGCGAGGTCGTGCCCACGTGCGTCCACCGCCCACGAGCAGCCACCGAACAGCACGCCCTCTTCCCACCCACAGCGGTTCGCGAAGAAGACGGGCCGTACCGTGGTCACCGCGGTGGCGCCGACGATCCAGTGCCATCGCCGGGAGCCCGCCGGCTCCTCCCCGCCGTCAAGCTCGGTTGGCCCGCCCGCCACCACCAGGAGAGCGTCCACGCCGGACTGGGCGAGGATCACGGCCGTGGAGAGGTGCCAGGCATCCTCGCAGATCAGCACCCCGAACCTCCCGATCGAGCAGACGAGCGGCTCGAGACGAGGCCCCGGGATGAAGTACCGGCCTTCGTCGAACATACCGTACGTCGGCAGGTAGAGCTTGCGATGGACGCCGCGAACCTCACCGCCTTCCAGCAGCACTGCGGCGTTGGAGATGCCCCCTTGACTCTCGCGCAGCGGAAGGCCCACGAGGAGCGCGATTTCCCTGCTGGCCTCCAGGAGCGGCGCAAGCCGGGCATCGTCGAGGCGCAGCGCGTGCTCGAGGACCCCGTGGGCGAGCAGGTAGCCCGAGAGGGACAGCTCGGGGAACACCACGAGGTGGGCGCCGGCCCGTCGCGCCTGGGCCACCATCTCGAGGTGGCGCTCGAGGTTGTGCTGGAGCTGACCCGGGCAGGTGGCGATCTGCGCCAGCGCGATCACCTGTTCCGCCGCTCTCCCCACGACGCCCTCCGCGGCGAGTGTAACATGATGACGTGCTGGCGCTGCTTTTCCCGGTCCTCCTCACCGCTGCGGTCGAGGTGGAGCGCGTCCTGGCTCTGGTCAACGGCGTTCCCGTCCTTGTCTCGGACGTCGATCTCGCGGAGGTCGCCGCACTCGTCCCGCGGCAGCCGGGCGAGAACGAGGACGACTACCGGCGGGCGGTCGTGGAAGCGCTCGTCGATCTGGAACTGCGCTGGCAGGACCTCGAGGCGGCGGCGATCGCGCCGCGAATCCCTGTAGACCTTGACGCAGCGTGGCGCAAGGCGGTGTCCGGGGTGGGCGACGAGGGGGAACTGCACCGGCGTTTGGAGGGGATCGGGCTGTCCGAGGGGGCGTTGCGTGACCTTCTGCGGCGGGCCGCCGTGGTCGAGGCCTACGTGGCGACGCGCTTCGGGCCTTTCGTGCGCCCGGGCGCGCAGGAGGTCGACAGGGTCTGGCACGACGAGCTGATTCCCAAGCTCAAGGCGGCGGGTCAGCCGGTCCCTGAACTCTCGCAGGTGCGTGGCGAGGTCGAGGCGTTGCTGCGGGAGCGCAAGCTCACTGCGGAGGTCGAGCGCTGGACGGCGGACCTCGCGAAGCGGGCCGAGATCATCCGCTATTTCAGATAGGCTGCGAGCAAGGCCCCTTGTTGGACGGCGAGCACGTAGCCCGTCGTTTCGCCGTAGGGGAGCGCGGCGGTGAGAAGTATCTCCTCCGGCTGGTCACCGAATTGTGAGAGCCAGCTCGCCACGACGGTCTCGCCGGCGTTGTAGGCGGCGGCCACGCTGGTGAGGTGCGGGCCGAACCGTTTGGTCAGGCGTGCCACCTCGCAGGCCGCCAGGTGCACCGCCCGATCCTCATCTTTGAGCTCCGCGGGTGTTGCGCCCAGGCGCCGTGCCGCCTCGGGAACGAACTGTGCCACACCGATCGCGCCGGCGCCGGAGAAGGCATCGACGTCGAAACGGGATTCCTGGCGGATGATCCCCACGAGCCAGGAAGCGGGAACGCCCTGTTCCCGTGCTGCGGCCACGCACGCCGCGACGAGCTCGGACGGAAGGATCGCTGGCAACAGCGTTTCGGGCAGTAGCACCGCCGGCAGCGGTCCGAGCCTCCCCCAGAGCCGTTCCCCGGCGGTGAGGGCGGCCGGCCCGTTGCCCCACGCAGCGAGCGTGCGAGCGCTCCACGCCAGCTCGCTCGGCGAAGCTTCTGGGAAGGTGTCGGGGTAGAGTGCCGCTGCCTCGCGCTCCAGCCCCACCCCGGCAAGGTCATGAGCCGCTCCTGTCCAGCCCGGCGGCTCGGGCGATGAGCCGGAAAGCACGGGGGCCCAGGAAGGGTCGGTGGCGAGGGCGGCCGCGAGGGCGACCCGTGCCACGGCCGCGCCGCGCCGCGCGGCGATGACGGCAAGCACCTCGACGTCGCGGGTGGGCGGAGCCTCCGGGGCATCGTCCGCGCCGGCCGGCAGCAGCGCGAGGACCTGCTCGCGCCACGGCCCCGCGCGGGGATCCGCGAGCAGCGAGGCGGCCGCGGATCTCGCGGCCTTGAAGTCGCCCGTCCCGGCGAGGCGCGCCACGGCGACCGCCCGCGCCGCCGGGAGCTTGGCCGGCACCCGGGTGAGCACGGCGCGGGCCCGGGCGGTATCGTGGCCGAGCAGCAGGTTTGCGGCCAGGCGAGGCCCCACCACCCGGAGCACTTGGGCCGGGCAGCCCCTCACGAGCTCGACCGCTTCCGACGCGCGCCCCAGGGCGACGCGCAGCCGCAGTGCGCCATCCCATCCCTGGACCTCGCGGGATCGGGCCGCGCGGGCGGTGTCCCACAGGCCAACGGCACGAACCTGATCGCCGGAGATCTCGGCCACGCGAGCACGCTGCACCGCGGCCTCGAAACGCTCTTGGTCGGAGGTGGCGGCCGCGAGTGCCTGGTCGAAGGCATCGGCCGCGAACGGGAGCTTCCCGAGACGGTAGGCCGCACGACCCCGTAGGAACGCCCAGCGGAAACGCGTGGCCCCCTCGGGTGGCGGGAGCAACGCCAGCACCGCCTCTGCCTCGCGCCACGCCCCTCCCGCTAGCAGCGCGTCGGCGATCGCCAGGCGCGTCGAGGGCGGAAGGCCCTCCCTCCCGGCCAGCCACTGCGCCGCGCGCAGCGTGGCCTCGTCGTTGACACGCTCGGCCAGCACGTGCAGGGCCGCGGCATCGTCCGCGCCCCGCACGGCGATGGCCACCGCCAGTTCGCGACGCAATGGCCGTTCGAGGCTCCTGCGGGGCAGTCGACGGAGTGTGGAAAGCGGCAGTACCTCCCACGCCCTATGCAGGCAGGCTGCCGCCGCGCGGCGATGAGCAACGGGGCTCGAACTGGAGAGCAGAGGCGCGAGGTAAGGCCACGGGTCCTGTCCGAGCGCCAGAGAGGCCTCCGCACCTTCCAGACGCAACGCTGCGGCCAGGTCGCCGGCGCGCGGGAGCAGCGGGCGCAGCAGGTCGAGGGCATGCGCCGGCTCGCCAAGGGTGCGCTCGGCTCGCGCGATCACCAGAGCGAGCGCAGGAGACAACGGGCGCGGGACGGTTGCAGTGAGGGTGCGGACCTCGGCCCAGCCCCCGGCCCGCACGGCCTCGGCGAGTGCAGCGTTCGGCGGTGGGAGCGCTTGCATCAACCCGGAGGCCATCCCATCGGGCGCCCGCCCAGGACGTGAAGGTGGATGTGAAAGACGCTCTGACCCGCCCCGTGGCCGCTGTTGGCCACGATGCGGTAGCCGGTTTCAGCGATCCCGGTGCGCCTGGCCACCTCCGCGGCAGCCAGGACGAGCTTTCCCAGGATCCGGTCGTCGGTCTCGGTTGTGCTTGCGAGCGACGCGATGTGTCGCCGCGGGATCACGAGCACGTGGACCGGGGCACGCGGTGCCGTGTCGTGAAAGGCGACCACCTCCTCGTCCGCAAACAGGATGTGGGCTGGGGCCGCCCCCTCGGCCACGCGGCAGAAAACGCAGCTCTCCATGGCGCGAAGAATATCAAGGTCGGACCCGTTCCACATGGGAATCGAGTAGCCAGGGGTAGAGAGTTTGGAGTTGAGGTTTAAGTTGAGAGGCCACCAAAGCGCGGGAAAGTGGGAGCGTCCCACGTTCAGACTCTCCACTCTTGACGCCTCACTCTGAACTGTCTCTCAGAGGTACCTGCCGGGGTTGAAACGCTCGACCGCGGCGCCAAGCGCGTCCAGCTTGACCTCCATCGCCTCGTACCCACGGTCGAGGTGGTAAATGCGGTCCACGACGGTCTCCCCCCGGGCCACCAGCCCGGCCAGGACGAGCGCCGCCGAGGCCCGCAGATCCGAGGCCATGACCGTCGTGCCGTCCAGACGAGTGGGGCCGTGCACCTCGGCGGTGCTCCCCTCCACCTCGATGGCTGCTCCGAGACGCTTGAGTTCGAGGACGTGCTGGAATCGGTTCTCGAAGATCGCCTCGGTGACCGAGCTTACGCCATCCGCCTGCGTCATCAGGGCGAGGAACTGAGCTTGAAGGTCGGTCGCAAAGCCCGGGTACTCCCCCGTCGTGAGCGACACCGCACGTAGAGGTTTGGGCTGGGGCGGGACCGCGACCGCGCCGGCGTCCGTCGAGAGAACCGCTCCGGCTTCGCGAAGGGCGCCGAGCAACGCTCCCATGTGGTCGGGGCGGCAGCCTGAAACCGTCACGCCGTCGCCTGCCAGCGCAGCGGCGATGACGTACGTCCCCGCCTCGATGCGGTCGGGGATGACGGGATGATCGGCGCCGTGGAGCTCGTCGACGCCCTCGACCTCGAGGGTGTCGGTGCCGGAGCCCGCGATGCGCGCGCCCATCGTCGAGAGCAGTCCGGCCAGGTCCTCTACCTCGGGCTCCCTTGCGCAGTTGCGCAGCACGGTGCGACCGCGTGCCAGCGTGGCGGCCATCAGGAGGTTCTCGGTCCCGGTCACGGTGATGCGCGGGAAGGTCACCTCAGACGCGCGCAGGCCCCCGCGCGCTTCGGCCACGATATCCCCGCTCTCCACTCGCAGGTCGGCCCCCAACTCCGTAAGGGCCTGGAGGTGAAAGTCGATAGGACGGGCCCCGATGGCGCACCCACCCGGGAGTGCCACGCGCGCGCGCCGGCGTCGGGCGAGGAGCGGTCCGAGGACGAGGACCGAGGCGCGCATCGTGCGGACGAGCTCGTACGGGGCGTGGTGGGCGGCGCCGGCGCCGGCCACGACCGTGGTGGCGCCTCCACTGTGAGCGCACGACTCACCCAGCGTCTCCAGCACGCGCTCCATCGTCACGATGTCGCGCACCCTGGGGAGGCCGCACAGGATCACCGGTTGCGCCGTGAGGAGGGTTGCGGCGAGGCAGGGCAGGGCGGCGTTCTTGGACCCCGAAATCGTGACCTCGCCGCGAAGCTTGCGCCCACCGTGGATGCGGAACTTCTCCATGATCGCCGGAGTGTCACTCGCCCTACCGACCGCGTCAAGTTCATCCTGCCCGGCGCGGGGGACTCGGGCTGACGCCTACAATTGTGAAATGGCTACGCTGCGAGACGTGCTAAACCGCCTGCGCTGGGACCCGCACGGCGGGACGGGGGCCGTGGTGCTCTCGGTGCGGGTGCGCGAGGACGGGGCGGAGGGCATCGAGGAGATCGGGTTCGACTCCGTGATCGAGATCCTGCCGGGCGGCGTCACGGTGGCGGGCGGGGTCTTCCTCCCGTACCATCGCATCGTGGCCGTGCGGCGCGGTGAGGAGGTGGTGTGGCGGGACGGCAAGGGATGAGCGGGCGGCAGGGCGCACTCGGGCGGCTGGAGGCCGGCCTGGGCCATCGCTTCGCGCGACCCGAGCTGCTCGAGCAGGCGCTGCGCCACCGCTCAGCTGCCCACGAACAGAAGATCCCATCGTCCGAGCGGCTCGAGTTCCTGGGCGACGCCGCGCTATCCCATGCCGTGGCGGCCCTGCTGTTCGCGCGCTGGCCGGACGCCAGCGAGGGTGATCTCACCCGGGCCCGCGCGGCGCTGGTCCGGGAGGCTTCCCTCGCCGGGCTCGCGGAGCGGCTGGGGTTGGCCGCGGCTCTCGAGCTCGGGAGCGGACTCAGGGAGGGAGCGGCGCCCCCGGCGGTGCTCGCGGATGCGCTGGAGGCCGTGCTGGGGGCACTCCTGCTCGACGGCGGCTGGCGCTCGCTCCGCGCCGCGGTCAACCGCCTGGTCTCGCCGCTCCTCGCCACGCTCGACCCCGCCCAGCTGGCACTGGAGGAGCCCAAGTCGACCCTGCAGGAGCTGGCGCAGAAGCAGGGCCTGCCGCTCCCGGTTTACCGCGAGGTGGAGACACGCGGCCCCGCCCACCGGCGGGTCTACGTCTACGAGGTCGAGTTCGGCGGGCGCGTTCTGGCCCGGGGGGAGGGACCGTCGAAGAAGGCCGCCCAACAGGAGGCCGCGCGCCATGGCCTGGAGACGCTCGAGGCTTGAGGCCCTGAATCCCCCCGGGGGTACGCCAGGTTCGACGATCTCTGTTCTCGGTCCTCCTCACACTTCATGCTTCGAGCCTTAGGGCGTGTGGAGGAGCAAGCCCGCCTCAGCGGGCGGCGGGGACCTGTGCAGGGCCGAGTCCGGGGATGCGGACCTGGGCGAGCTCCTGCACCAGCCGGAGCTCGAGCGAGCGGGTGGCGTAGAGCCGGGAGTGAGTGCCGTCCCAGTGGGTCCGGAAATCCGCGACGAGCTGCTCGCACCAGGTGAGGAACGGAGTCGGCTCGAAAAGCAGGTCGCGCTGCGCTGCCGAGATGTCGAGCACGATGTCGTGGTCGTGGGTGTACGGCGAGAAGGCGGCCCCCAGGTTGATCCGGTTGAGCCACTCGAGCGGCACGGAGGCCAGGCTCGGCCGCTGCCCGAGGGCCCCCGCGGCCGTCTCGATGAATTGTTTGAGCGAGACGATCTCACGCTGGGCGAGGTTGTAGGCGCGGCCGAACGCGTTCGCGTTCATGAGGTTTGCGGCAATGGTCTCGGCCACGTCGTGAACCC
>MEKI01000140.1:73941-84880 GCA_001766905.1 Acidobacteria bacterium RBG_13_68_16 | reverse complement strand
GGCTGCCGTCCAGTAGCCGCTCCAGGTAGGTCTGCGAGCGCTCGGTGTAGTCACGCGGGCCGACCACCATGGGCAGCCGCAGAGCCGTGTATGGAAACTGCTCGCTCTCCCATGCCTGGATGAGCACCAGCTCGCACCGGCGTTTGTGGTAGGCGTAGGTCCACGATGAGCTCGTCGCCTCGGTCTTGGGCGCAAGTCGTCCGGCGAAGTCCTCCTCACGGAACGGGCACAGGAGCCGGTCGCGGATGAGGTAGACGGAGGCGGTGGAGATGTGGATGAAGTGCCCAATCTTGCCGGAGAGCTTCTCGACCGCCGTGCGCGTGTCCTCCTCGCGGAAACCGATGACGTCCACAACCACGTCGAAGTCCCGGCGCGCCACCGCGCGCTGAATCGTCTCTGGGTCCGAACGGTCGCCGATGACTCGGCTCACCCTGGTGCCGAAGGGATCCGCTGTACGGCCTCGGTTCAGGAGCGTGATGCGGTGCCCATCCATCAGCAACCGCTGCACCACCGCTAGGCCAATGAACCGGCTCCCTCCGATGACCAGCACCTGCATGGCGCGATTCTACCTTTGCCCCGCCGAAGTTCTCGAGGCCTTGTCGGCCGCCTTGCGCGCCGCGGTCAAGGCGGTGGTGAGGGCGGGGTCTGCGGGCGATGTCGGGTCCTCCCGTGGTTCGGCGGTGCTCAGGAACTCTCCGGCCGCGAGGCCGACCAGCCGGGTCAGGCGGGCAGCCGGGTGCTGCCGAGGTGAGGAGGTGAGAGCCGCCAGCAGTACCTCGGGCATGCCTGCCGCGGTGCTCGCCGCCTGCCCGACCAACGGCAAGAGGTGCTGCAGGGCGCAGCGCTGCATCGCCGAGGACGCCAGGGGCGAGGACGACAGCGCGGTAGCCACCAGCTCCAGGACGACCATCGGCAGTGCGGCAGCCGTGGCCGCGGTCTCCTCCGCGAGGCCCACAACGTCGGCGAGCTTGCGGGCCGCGGCGATGCGGGCTAGCGCGGCGCGGCGGAGGGCCGGGTCGTTCGCGCTCTTCTTCTCACGGTGCCAGCGTGGATTGTCGAGGATGAAGTGCACGAACACCTTGGCATGCTCCCCCGCCATCTCCCACGCCTCTATGGCACTGGAGGCCCGCGGCTGGCCCGGCGCGTCCAGCCCGTTGACCAGGCAGAGCAGGTTCCACGCGAGGGTCGGCGAGTCCTCGAGACGCGGCTGCTTGCCCGCCTTGAGGCGTCGGATTATTCGCTGCGCGTCGGCAGGGCCGACGGGGAGCAGGGGCGGGCCCTGGGCCACCCACCGGTGCAGGAGATCGCCGACGGCGAGAAACGCGCGATGAGCCTCGGTGACCGCGGTGGCTTCCAGCAGCTCGCCCTCCAGCTCCAAGGTGATGTGCCAGAAAAGTGCCTCGAGCCTGTTGGGGTCAAGGGTCGTGTTGGGGGTGATGTGCGTCTGGGTACCGGCCGGCCTCGTGTCGACCCGGTAGGCGGCCTGCATGATGAGGTTTCGGCAGTCGAGGTCCAGGTCGACCTCGTTGCGCTCCTTCACCGGCCAGGTGGGGTCGAAGGTGAAGATCACCTGCTCCTCGCGGAGCACGCGGCTCGCGAGAGTGGTTGCGAGACTGCGACCCGCCTCGGCGAGCTTGGCCGGGTCGATGCCCGCCTCCCGCTTGAGGACGGTGGTGAAGAGTTCGCCCTGCGTCTGCGACACCACGAGCGCGCGCATGAGGACGTCGCGCGGCGCCACGCCCTCCCGGAGCAACCAGGAACCGAGACGCTCGGAGGCCCGTGAAGACGCGACGAACGCGACCTTTCCGCGGTTCATGTCGAACGCCCGGGTCAC
Source organism: Acidobacteria bacterium RBG_13_68_16 (assembly GCA_001766905.1). Classification (GTDB taxonomy): domain Bacteria; phylum Acidobacteriota; class Thermoanaerobaculia; order Thermoanaerobaculales; family Thermoanaerobaculaceae; genus RBG-13-68-16. Next base: position 83,046 of record MEKI01000140.1, on the reverse strand, counting down.
ATCGCCGGCGGAGAGTAGCAGCCGCCCGGTCGCGTGGGTGAGGTGGAGCCACTCGAGCAGGTCACCGAGGTACAGGCGGCCCAGCGTTCCCGAGAGCGTCAGCATCGCATCCAGTATGCCAGAAAGTGCTTGCAACTGCTTGCTATACTCGCTTGTTCTCGGCTTCGGAGGGTCTGCAATGGACTCAAAGGCGTACCAAGCGTGGAAGGAGAGCGTCTATCGCCCGGCCGCGGAACCGGAGCGGGGCGCGTTCGTCACCTCGTCGGGGTTTCCGGTCGAGCCGGTCTATGGGCCCTGGGACGCCCCGGAGTTCGCCGAGCGCCTGGGCTTGCCGGGCGAGTACCCGTTCACACGGGCGATTCACCCCTCGATGTACCGCTCGCGGCTGTGGACGATGCGGCAGTACGCGGGTTTCTCGACCGCTGTGGAGTCCAATGCGCGCTACCGCTACCTGCTCGAACAGGGGCAGACCGGCCTGTCGGTGGCGTTCGATCTTCCGACGCAGATCGGGTACGACTCCGACGATCGGCTGGCGCAAGGCGAGGTCGGCAGGGTCGGCGTCGCGATCGACACCGTGGAGGACATGGAGACGCTTCTCGCGGGCATTCCTCTCGACAGGGTCTCGCTGTCCATGACCATCAACGCCACCGCCCCGGTGCTGCTCGCCATGGTGCTCACGGTCGCGCGCAGGCAGGGGGTGGACTGGAGAAAGCTATCCGGCACAGTCCAGAACGACATCCTCAAGGAGTACATCGCACGCGGCACATATCGCTTCCCACCGCGCCCGAGCTTGCGTTTGATCACCGACCTCCTCGCCTTTTGCGGCAGGGCGGTGCCAAGGTGGAACACCATCTCGATTTCGGGCTACCACATCCGCGAGGCCGGCTCGACGGCGGTGCAGGAGGTGGCGTTCACACTCGCGAACGCGCGCGAGTACGTGCGAGCCGCGCTCGGGGCGGGGCTCGCGATCGACGAGTTTGCCCCGCGCCTCTCCTTCTTTTTCAACGCGCACAACAACTTTCTCGAGGAGGTGGCGAAGTTCCGCGCGGCGCGCCGGATGTGGGCTCGCATGATGCGGGAAGAGTTCGGAGCCACGGACCCGAGGTCGTGGCTCCTGCGCTTTCATACCCAGACCGCGGGCTCTTCGCTCACCGCCCAGCAACCCGAGAACAACGTTGCGCGCGTCACGGTCCAGACGATGGCGGCAGTGGCGGGTGGTACGCAGTCGTTGCACACCAACGCCATGGACGAGGCGCTCTCGCTTCCCAGTGAGGGGGCGGTGCGCGTGGCGCTGCGGACGCAGCAGGTCGTGGCGTACGAGTCGGGGCTCGCCGACGTGGTTGATCCGCTGGGGGGTGCCTGGGTGGTGGAGGCGTGGACCGATCGCATCGAGGAGGAGGCGCGCGCGTACATCGACAGGATCGAGGGGATGGGTGGAGCGCTCGCGGCCATCGAGCGGGGGTTCCAGCAGCGCGAGATTCACGAGGCGGCCTACGCCACCCAGCGCGCCATCGAGTCGGGGGAGCGGGTCGTCGTCGGAGTCAACCGCTTTCGCGTCGACAGCGAGCAGGCGATCCCCCCGTTCCGCGTGGATGAAGCCGCGCAGCAGGCCCAGGTTGAGCGCCTGGCCGGCGTGCGGCGGCGCCGCGACGGGGCGCAGGTGAGCCGCGCGCTCACCGTGCTCGAGGGGGCGGCCGGCGGCAGCGAGAACCTGATGCCGCCACTCGTGGAGGCCGTGGAGGCCTCCGCCTCACTGGGCGAAATCGCGGCAACCCTGGTGCGCGTTTTCGGAGAATACAGGGAGGGGGTGGCGCTGTGAGGCAGACGGAGCGGGAATTCCGGTGGCTACACGAGGCTGATCGTCACGAACACGGAGGGCGCCATCCTGAGCCCATTTCTGAGATGGGCGAAGGATCCCGTGGCATGCGGATTGCGCGCCTGACACGCGCCAAAGGATCCCGACACACCTGGTGCGCAGTGGCCGCAGTGCTCGCGCTGGTGGCGGCCTGGGCGCCCGGCCAGGAGCGTGCGACGCTCACCGTGCTTTTCACATCCGACATGCACGCCAACGTCCTGCCGTTCGACGACGTGCGCAACAGACCGACGAGCGGCTCGGTCGCCCAGGTGGCCACCCTGATCGCGCGGGTGCGGCGCGAGAGCTCGCGTGTTGTCGTGCTGGACGGCGGCGACGCGATCCAGGGGACCCCGCTCGGGTACTACGCGATCGCCGCCGGGAGAGCGAACGGTCCCGACCCAACGGTGGCGGCGATGAACCTGGTCGGGTACGACGGCGCAGTGCTCGGCAACCACGAGTTCAACTTCGGCCTCGACGTGCTCCGACGCTCGCTGGAACAGTCACGGTTCCCGTGGCTTGCCGCTAACATCTCGGGCGCCAAGGAGGCGCGGCTCCCAATCGCTTCAGAGGTTGTCGTCAAGCGTGGAGGCGTGCGGGTGGCGGTGCTGGGGCTCACGACCCCGAACATCCCGCGCTGGGAACTCTCCGGGCACTGGGTGGGGCTTTCCTTTGCCGACCCGCTCGCGGTTGCGGCCGCAAGGATCCCGGAGCTGCGCAAGCGCGCCGATGTCGTCATCGTCGTCGTGCATGCCGGTTTCGAACGCGACCTGGAGACCGGCGCCGCTGAGGGCAGCGAGGACGAGAACTTCGCCTGGCGCCTGGCGCAGCTGGACGGGATCGACCTGCTGCTCACCGGGCATACCCACCGGGATGTCCCGCCCCGCGCCCTGGGCAAGACCGTGGTTGCGCAACCGGGCCGGTGGGCGGAGCGTGTGACGCGCGTCGACCTGGATCTTGGGCGGAAGGGGCGCGGGTGGGGGGTGATCGGCTGGCATGGGGAGAACGTGAAGACCGTCGGCGAGACGCCGGATCCACGGGTAGTGTCGGCAGCCGCAGAGGCCGAGGCACGGGTGAAGGCCGAGTTCGCGCGTCCCCTTGGGCGGCTTGAGGGACCGCTGAAGGTGGCCAGCTTGCCGATGAGCGACGACCCGAGCCTGGACCTCATCCACGCGGTGCAACTCGAGGCCTCCGGCGCTCAGCTCTCGCTCGCCGCCCCGCTCCGTGGTGGTTGGCTCGAGTTTCCAGCCGGTGTGGTGACACCGCGCCTGGCGTACGCCCTGTACCCGTACCCCAACACGCTGGTCGTCGTGCGTCTCACCGGTAGTCAGCTTAGGGACGTGATGGAGCACGCGGTGCGCGGCTGGGTCGGCTTGGACTGCGGCGGGGGCGGAACTCGACTGCTGCGCGACCCCGAGTTGCCGCCCTACAACTACGACACCCTGCAGGGCGCGACCTACTTCGTCGATCCATCAGCACCGGTCGGCGCGCGGGTGCAAGGCCTCCGGGTCGCCGGCAAGGCCGTGCAGGGCGGCGACACCTTTACGCTTGCGGTCAACTCCTATCGGGCCGCAGGCGGCGGAGGCTACCCCCACCTCGCCGGCGCACCGCGGGTCACCGAAATCGATCGGCCGATGCTGGAGCTGCTGGTGGAGTACTTCGTACGCCACGGCACGATCACGCCGGCCTCCGACGAGAACTGGTCGTTTACCGTGCCCCTCCGTGAGGCCCAGGCGCCGAGGCCGAGCGCGGCGGTGCACTAGCCGAGCGGCGCTGGTCCGGGCAACCGCTCCCGGCTCGTCACGGACTCCAGGGTCGGGCCTGGGCTGGGGACTGCACGCCGGCGAGGGCGGCGACGAACGCCGCGACCTCGGTAAGCGAAGCTTTTCTAAGGCGACGGACCGGGACACCCGCCCCGCGGGCAAGCCAGACAGCCGCCATCTCCGGGTGGGTGTTGAGGTAGCCGTGCTGGCCGGCAATCTCCGCAGGGGCGTGGAACGGTGATCCGGGCGGGCCGATCTCGGAGGTGGCCATGAAGCCCGGGTACATGAAGACCACCAGATCACCGGCGTTCGGGCTGTCCAGGCCGACGGGCCCCAGATCCTCGCGGCGGTACATCGCCTCGACCACGTCCATGCCGTCAACCTGGGCGTTGGCAAGGGCGGCAGCTGCCGCCCGAATCACCGCCTCCCTCTCACCGGGCTCGACGACGCCGGAGGGCTCGCGGCCCTTCAGGTTGACGTAGAGGTTTACGCAGCCGCTCGACCCGAATGCAACGATCCTGGAGCTCGCCTTCACGCGCCAACCCCTCTCGCCCTGTTCGGCTTGCGCAAGGCCGGCATGTTGGAGGAGTTGGTTGACGTGCACGGTCTCCCAGGCCGGGGCCATTCCGTGGTCGGAGACGACGACCAGCGCGTCGTGGGAGAGGTCGAGCGAGCGGGCAAGCTCGCCCACGGCGCGGTCGGCGAGCGAATATGCCTCGGTGACCGCACCTCGGGCGATCGCGGCGAACCCCAGGGAGTAGGCTCTGTGCCGGGGGTCGGTCACCAGCAAGACGTGCTGAACCTCGTCCACGACCGGTTGGTAAAGCATCAGCAGGTCGAAACGCTCACTCGCAATGGCGGTGCGTGCGCAGGCGTTGAAGAACTCGGAGAAGCGCCGCGTCTGCTCCATGAAGTCGGCGAGCCGCAGACCGTCCTGGCCGGCGAGGGCGCGCTCGAGCGCGCGCTCATCGCCTGGCCCCGGCCAGAACCCCGCCCGCTCCTCCAGGCGCTCGCGGAACGCGCGGGGGTACGCCTCGGTGGAGAAGAAGGCGCCGCGGTAGAGCTTCACGACGGAGAGATCGGGCGAGAGCGTCTGCAGGAGGCACCAGGCGCCCGCGGTACGGGTCCCGCCGTCGGGGTGAGGGAGGCGCACGCTCAAGGGGAACCATTCCCCGGTGCGGGCGCGTGCCGGGGTACCGTTGGCAAGATCGGCGTCGTCAGCCACCACCAGGGTGTCGTAGTCCACAACGTGGTCGTCGGTGGTATCGAGAGCGGTCAGGGTGAACGACGCGCCGACCGGAGCGCCCGTACCCGTGAGCTTGACCGACATCGTCGCCCGCCGCGCCGGGGAGTGGCTCGCCCACCCGGCCGGCAGCGTGATCGCCGTGAACTGGGCCGCGTCGAGGCTCACGGTTTGCGCCCGGGCGGAGGGCGTATTCACGTAGAGCATCCCGAAGTCCGCCGTGCGCGCGGGCGAGGTTCCATCGCAGCCGGGGAATGTCAGCACCCCGACGCGCCTGCCCTGACGGCGCAGGGCCCGCCAGAGCGGCTCGGCTCCCAGCGGGGCGTCGAAGCCGGAAACACCCTGCAGGATCGGGGTGCCCGGCAGGTGGAACCGATTGGCGACGATTCCGGTCACCGATGGCAACGCTCCCGTGGCCATCGACGTGTGGCTCACCGAGGTGAGGGGAGGGTTGACCGGGATCGCCCTCTCGACGACGTAGCCGACGCCCTCGAAGGCAGCAAGCCCCTCGCGGGTCGTGTAGACCCCGTTGCGCAGGTTCTCGCGGTGCTGCCCCGCAGCGAGCCCGTCGAGCGAGATCAGCACGACCCGCCGGCCGGCTGCGGATTGCAGGGGCCCGGGTCTCGGCTGTGAGGTGTCGGTCGCTGCACAGGCGTGCGTGAGAAGGGCCAGCGCCACAAGAACGGTGAACTTCCGCACGGCGGGAGTGTAGCGGAGACCCCAGCCGGGCGCGACCTTCACCGCGTCTTCACAACCCGGCAGGAGAATCCGCGACGGCGGGATGCCCCGCCTCAAGGAGGACACCATGAAGGAGTCTCGATTCACTTCCCTTGTTCTGGCAGCCCTGCTCGTGGCCACGGCCGTGAGCGCGCAGGTGGTCCAGGTCGACCCGGCGATCCCTGCGTATCAGCGCGGGCCGGCGGTGTCCGGCAACCTCAACTCCGTGGGGTCCGACACCATGAACAACCTCATGACCTACTGGGGGGAGGCGTTTGCCAAGATCTACCCCACGGTTCGGATCCAAGTCGAGGGGAAAGGCTCCTCGACGGCACCCCCGGCTCTGATCGCCGGCACCGCGCAACTGGGACCGATGTCGCGCGATATGAAGCCAGAGGAGGTCGACGCCATCGAAAAGAGGCACGGCTTCAAGCCGACCCAGATCCGCTCCGCGCTTGACACACTGGCCGTTTACGTCAACAAGGACAACCCGATCAAGTCGCTCTCGGTGCCCGAGGTGGATGCGATCTTCTCCAAGACCCGCAAGGCCGGTTACCCCAACGACATCACGACCTGGGGTCAGGTGGACCTGAAAGGCGCATGGGCCAGCAAGCCAATCTCGATCTTCGGCCGTAACTCGGCGTCCGGCACCTACGGCTTCTTCAAGGAGCACGCCCTGGCCAAGGGCGACTACAAAGACACGGTCAAGGAGCAGCCAGGGTCGGCCTCGGTCGTGCAGGGCGTAAGCGAAGACATCTATGCCATCGGCTACTCGGGGATCGGCTATCGCACGTCGGGGGTGCGCGCGCTTCCCATCGCACCCAAGGTCGGCACACCGGCCGTAGAGCCGGACTACGCCAACGTGCTCTCGAAGAAGTATCCGCTTTCGCGCTACCTCTACATTTACGTGGTACGTGACCCGCGCCGCCCAATGGACCCGCTCACCAAGGAGTTCGTCAAGTTCGTGCTGTCGCGCGAGGGCCAGGAGGTCGTCGTGAAGGACGGCTTCCTGCCTCTGCCGGCCTCGGTGGTGCAGGAGGAACTGGCGAAGCTCGATTGATCTCGCCAAGGACCGAGGTGACCCGGAATGGCACCCGCCGTTCCGGGTTATGCTTCTCGGCCAGGAGCTCGCAGTGGGAGAGGGTGTGAGCCCGCTTGCCACGTCCCGCCTGCGGCGCAGCCGTGCTGTGGACCGCATCGTCGCCGCCCTCATCACGGTCGGCGGCTCAATGGTTCTTCTGGCGGTGGCGTTCCTGATGGTCTTCCTTGTGGCGCAGTGCCTCCCCCTGTTCAGGACGGGTTCGCTGCGGCCAGCGCCCGTGGTGGCTGACGGTCGCGAACCCCTTGCGGCCCTGGAGGACGAATACAGGGACAACATCGTGCTGCTCGGTCGCGACGGTGCGGCGCACCTTATGCCACGGGCGGGCACTCCAAGCTCCTCGGCGCTGGAAGGCGTCCGCGCGCCGGTCCGGCAGGCGCGCACAAACCAAGCCGGCACGCTGCTGGCTCTGGAGGATGGGGCAAGCACGCTGCAGGTGTGGGCGTTCGGAACCAAGATCCGCTGGCAGGGGGACAAGCGAATCATCGAGCCGGTGCTGCAGCGGGTGCTGGCCGTGCCGTTCCCTGAAGGTGGCCACATCCTCGCGGTTGCGGGTGATCGCGAGGCCCCGTGCGTGATGGTCGGCACCGACGGTGGTGCGACGGTGCTTTCGGGTTCTGGGGACGGGGCCTCGATCGTGCAGCTCCACCTGGGCTCGGCGCCGCGGGTGGGTGCCCTGTCGCGCGAGGGCAGCGAAGCGTGGCTCGCCTCCCGGCGCGAGCTCGCATGGTTCTCGCTGGCTGGAGCAGGCGAGGGCCGACTGGCGCCTCAGGCGACAGTGCCGCTATCTGCGGTGCCCACGGTTGCCGCGTTGATCCTTGGGGACGTCACCTGCCTGCAGGGTGACGAGAGCGGCACGGTCAACGCCTGGCAGGTGGTGACCGGTACTGTTGCCGGCAGCCGGGTGCTGGACCTAGCAGGGAGCTTCGGGGGGGCTGGAATTGTCCGTGGACTTGCGGTCTCCCAACGCGACAAGACGTTCGCCATCGTGCGCTCCAATGGCGCAGAGCTCGCCTACCTCACCGGGCGGCGCGTCCTGACGGCCGTCCCCGACTTCCCAAATGGTGCACCGCTGTTCGGCATCTCACCACGTGGGGACGGAGTGTTTGCGGTGACGCCTGAGGGCACCGTACACCGATGGGACCTCGACCCTGGCTACCCCGAGGTCTCGGCCACCACGCTTTTCCTGCCGGTTCGCTACGAAGGCTTCACCCGACCCGAACTGACCTGGCAGTCCACCGGCGGCACCGAGTCATACGAGTCCAAGCTTTCCCTCGTCCCTCTGTTCGTCGGGACCCTCAAGGGCGCTTTCTACGCCCTGCTGTTTTCCGGGCCGGTAGCGTTGGCAGCGGCGCTCTTCGTGAGCCAGTTCGCCCCACCGCGCCTGCGCCAGCTCGTCAAACCGGTGGTGGAGCTGATGGCAGCCCTTCCCTCGGTGGTCGTGGGCTTTCTTGCTGCACTGCTCCTTGCCCCACTGCTCCAGCGCCACATCGTCGGTACGCTGGCGCTCCTCGTTTTGATCCCCACGGTGGTGATCGCGGCAGCGGCCACCTGGGAGGCGGTACCAGCGAGCGTGCGCCGCCGCACCACGGGCTGGCGAGAGCTGGGTCTGGTGGGGGTGTTGCTGACAGGAGTGACCATCGTGTGCTTCGCCTTCGAGGGGGTGCTGGAAAGGGCTCTCTTTGCGGGCGACTTCAAAGCGTGGCTGCTCGCCGCCGCCGGCCTCACCTACGACCAGCGCAACGCGGTGGTGGTCGGATTCGCCCTCGGATTCGCGGTGATCCCGATCATCTTCACCCTCGCCGAGGACGCCTTCTCCAACGTGCCGCCGTCCCTGATCTCCGCCTCGCTGGCACTCGGCGCGACGCGCTGGCAGGCGGCGCGGAGCGTGGCGATTCCGGCTGCCAGCCCGGGCCTCTTTGCGGCGGTGATGACCGGCTTCGGCCGGGCCGTGGGAGAGACCATGATCGTGCTGATGGCCACGGGCAACACGCCGATCCTCTCGTTCTCGCCGTACAACGGGATGCGGACGATGTCCGCGTGCATCGCTGTGGAGATGCCTGAAGCACCCTACGGCGGTGCGCTCTACCGGGTCCTGATTCTCACGGCCCTCCTCCTCTTTCTGGCGACCTTTGTGCTCAACACCGCGGCGGTCGTGGTGGCGGCCAGGCTACGGAAACGCTTCGGGAGGCTGGCCGCATGAGCCTGGTGCGTCGCTGGCTCGCCGAGGGCACCGCCCAGCGCTGGCTTGCCGGCGCGTGCGTGATGATCGCCCTCGCGATGATCGGCGGCCTGGTGGCCGTGGTCGTGGACGTGGCGGGAAGGTTTTTCTGGCCGCGCCCCCTGGTGGAGGTGACCCTCACAGACGGCAGCAAGGTACTGGGTGAAGTGTGGGACCGGGAGCCCGATCCGGCCAGCCCCAGCGGCACAC
>MEKI01000140.1:73773-73925 GCA_001766905.1 Acidobacteria bacterium RBG_13_68_16 | reverse complement strand
CAGCGCAGGGCCACCGAGGCCCACCGCCTGCTCGAGGAGGAACGCATCCTGTTGCGCCGGGTGGGCCGCCAGCATGCCCCCGTTGCCAAGTTGATGGCCTTGGTGGCTGGCGCCCAGAGGCGTGGGGTGGACACGCGAGAGCTGGAGACTAG
>MEKI01000140.1:47947-73665 GCA_001766905.1 Acidobacteria bacterium RBG_13_68_16 | reverse complement strand
AGAGGGCCAAGAGAAGGCCATCCCCGTAGCAACGATCGTGCGGGCGGTGCCGGAAAATACCCTTCGTGGTTGGAAAAAGTTGGGGCTGTACATCTCACGCTGGTGGGAGTTCCTCGCAGGGCAGCCGCGCGAGTCCAACACCGAGGGAGGCATCCTTCCGGCGATCTTCGGCACTGCGCTCATGGTGCTTCTGATGACGGTGGCGGTTGTGCCGCTTGGGGTGGTCACCGCGGTCTACCTCAACGAGTACGCCCGTGAAGGGACGTTCACGAACGCGGTGCGTCTGGCCCTGGCCAACCTGGCAGGGGTTCCGTCCATCGTGTTCGGTGCTTTCGGGCTGGCGTTCTTCGTCTACACGCTCGGCGGAAGCATTGACCGCCTGTTCTTCGCGGACGTGCTGCCGACACCGACGTTTGGGACCGGGGGCATCCTCTGGGCTTCGCTGACGCTGGCCCTGCTCACGCTCCCGGTGGTTGTGGTAGCGACCGAGGAGGGGCTGCAGGCGGTACCCCAGGCGGTGCGGGACGGGGCACGCGCCTTGGGTGCCACGCGATGGCAAACGCTGCGCCGTGTGGTCCTGCCCTATGCGACGCCCGGCATCCTTACGGGGGCGATCCTGGCGGTCGCGCGCGGCGCGGGCGAGGTGGCGCCGCTCATGCTCACCGGGGTGGTCAAGTTGGCGCCGAGCATGCCGTTCGACGGGATTCCGCCTTTCCTCCACCTCGATCGGAAGTTCATGCACCTGGGGTTCTACATCTACGACGTCGGGTTCCAGTCCCCCAACGTCGAGGCGGGCAAGCCGATGGTCTACGCGGCGGTTCTGGTCCTGCTCGTTCTGGTGGTGGTGCTGAACCTGGCGGCGATCACGCTACGCAACCGATTGCGCCGCAAGCTGCGGGGGTCAGCGGTATGAGCGACGCAGCCCTGGTCACGCGAAACCTGGTGGCAGGGTTCGAGAACACCGAGGTCCTGAAGGGGGTCACGGTCGAGGTCCCGCCTCGGGGCGTCACCGCCCTCATCGGACCTTCGGGGTGCGGGAAGTCCACCCTGTTGCGCTGCTTCAACCGCATGAACGACCACCTCCCCGGCTTCTTCCGCCGGGGCGAGGTGCTCGTCGAGGGCCGCGACGCCTACGATCCTTCATGGCCGCTGGAGGCGCTGCGCTTCCAGGTTGGCATGGTGTTCCAGAAACCGAACCCGTTCCCGCTCTCGGTGCGCGAGAACGTGCTGTTCGGGCCGCGCCTCGCGGGCGTGTCCAAGAGCGACATCCTGGAGGAGATCCTCGTGCGTTCGCTCACCCGCGCCCAACTCTGGGACGAGGTCAAGGATCGACTCGGCGCCTCGGCACTGGAGTTCTCCGGCGGTCAGCAACAGCGGCTGTGCATCGCGAGGGCGCTGGCGTCGGCACCAGGCATCGTGCTCTTGGACGAGCCGGCCTCGGCGCTCGACCCGATCGCAACCGCCAAGCTCGAGGAGACGATCCGGGAACTGGCCCAGGAGATCGCCGTGCTGCTTGTCACTCACAACATGCAGCAGGCGGCACGGGTCGCCCACCGTACGGCCTTCCTTTACCTGGGCCGGCTTGTTGAGGAGGGAGAAACAACGCAACTCTTTGCGGCACCGCGTGAGAAACTCACCGAGGAGTACGTGACGGGACGTTTCGGCTAAGGAGTGATTATGCCTGAGAAACCCTTGGAGCACGACCTGGAGGAGCTCAAGAAGCTCCTGCTCACGATGGCGGGAGAGGTAGAGCGTCAGCTCAACCTCGCCATCCGCGCGCTGGTCGAGCGCAGCAGCGAACTGGCCCAGCAGGTCATCGCAGGGGATGAGGTCATCGATCGGCGCGAGATCGAGGTGGACCGACGGGTGCTCGAGCTGATCGTGCGCGCCCGGCCAATGGCACGAGATCTGCGGATGGTGATGACGGCCGTCAAGATCGCGCCGGACCTCGAGCGGGTGGCCGACCATGCGGTGCACGTTGCACGTCAGGCGATCGTCCTGAACCGCGTACCACCGCTCAAAGCCTTCATAACGATTCCACGCATGGCCGACGCCGCGACCGGAATGGTCCGCGACGCCATTGGAGCGTTTGTCCACGGCGACTCCCTCCAGGCGCGGCAGGTCATTACCAGAGACGATGCCGTTGACGGCATGCACGAGCAGATCTTCCGCGAGCTTCTCACCTACATGATGGAAGATCCCAAGACCATCCCGCGGGCGTTGGCTTTGCTTCTCGTTGCCCGTTCCCTGGAGCGGATCGCGGATCAGGGGACGAACATCGCCGAGCAGGTCGTGTACCTGGTGGAGGCTGAGGACATTCGGCACCGCCACGGCGAGGGGCCCGGCGAAGCGTGAGCGGCCCGACGCGCTTCTCGCTTGCAGGGCTGACGTGCCGCTACGGTGGCAGCGTGGCCTTGCGCGACGTCTCCATGGAGATACCCGCAAGCGGTGTGACCGCGTTCATAGGGCCGTCGGGTTGCGGCAAGTCGACGATCCTGCGCTGCTTGAACCGCATGAACGATGTGGTTCCCGGCTTTACCTGCACGGGACAGGTCCTGCTGGACGGCGAGGACATCTACACCCCGACGACGGACCCGGTCTCGGTGCGCCGCCGCGTGGGCATGGTGTTCCAGCGCTCCAACCCGTTCCCGTCGTCCGTGTTTGACAACGTGGCGTACGGGCTGCGCCTGAACCATGGGCTTTCCCGAGCGGCGCTTGAGCTCAAGGTCGAGGAAGTCTTGCGCGCCGCCGGCCTCTGGGAGGAGGTCAAGGACCGGCTCGGCACGACTGCGAGCATGCTCTCGGGCGGCCAACAGCAGCGGCTGTGCATCGCACGAGCGCTTGCCGTCGAGCCCGAGGTGTTGCTGTTCGACGAGCCCGCCTCCGCCCTCGACCCGATCTCGACCGAGCGTGTGGAGGAGTTGGTGCTGGAGCTCGGCAAGAAACTAACAGTGGTGATCGTCACGCACAACCTCCAGCAAGCCTCGCGTGTGGCGGACCGCACCGCGTTCTTTCTCCTGGGACGGTTGGTGGAGTACGCTCCCACCGTGGAGCTGTTCACGAACCCGCGCCGGGAGCAGACCGAGGCGTACGTTTCGGGGCGGTTCGGATGAGCACGCGGGTGTTCGTTGTCGAGGACGACCGCGACATCGCCGAGATGGTCCGGCGCCACCTCGAGCGCTCAGGGGCATATCGCGTGGCGCTGTTCGTCCGCGGCGACGAGTTTCTGGCCGCGTGCGAGAACGAGCTCCCGGAGCTGGTGATCCTGGACCTCAACCTCCCCGACACCGACGGCCTGACTGTCTGCCGCGAGCTGCGGAGCTGGGAGGCTACCCGTACCGTCCCGATCCTGATGCTCACCGCGCGGGCCGCTGAGGCCGACCGCGTCACCGGCCTCGAACTCGGGGCGGACGACTACCTCACGAAGCCTTTCTCGCTCCGCGAGCTCACTGCCCGCGTCTCCGCGCTGGTGCGGCGGGTGCAGTGGGAACGCGGCGTTCCCGGGGGGGTCTACCGCGACACACGCCTGACCGTGGACCCCGCGCGTTTGAGGGTCGAACGCGAGGGCAAGGAGGTACACCTGACCCGGAGGGAGTTCGACGTGCTCTGGCACCTCATCTCGCTCGGCGGGCGCGTCGCCTCCCGCGAGCAGATCCTGGACGCGGTGTGGGGTCTGGCCTCGAACGTGGACTCCCGGACGGTGGACGCCCACATCCGGACTCTTCGGCGCAAGCTCGGGGAGGGAGTCATCGAGACCCACATTGGGTCGGGGTACAGGTTCCGGAGCCAGGCATGAGGAAGCGCAGCTCCCCCGGCCTGCTCGTTGGCCTCAGCACCCTTGCGGTGGCGCTGGCCGGCCTGGTGACCCTGGAGGCGATGCACCGCCGGCAGGCCCGACATGCCCTCGAAGACCGGCTACGGCTTGCCGTGGGGGTTCTTGCCCAATACGCTCCAGCACTGTTCGCGCTGCCCTCCGAACCGGCCGATGCCGAGATCCGCCGCTGGGCCGCGGCCAGCGGTCTGCGAATTACGCTAATTGCGTCTGACGGAGGAGTGCACGCGGACTCCTGGACGCTGCCTGGGCTGCTTCCCCGACTCGAGAACCACCTCCAACGACCGGAGGTGGTTGCCGCCAGACGTGGCGAGGTGGGCGTTGCCCGTCGCCGTTCCGTCACCACCGATCGTCCCACGACCTATGTGGCACGGTTGGTTGGACCAATCGAGCACCACCCGGGTTTCCTTCGTCTTGCGCAGGAAGATGCGCGCCGAAGCTGGCCGTGGGGTGGCATGCTGGTGGCCATGCTTGTCGCACTCGCCGCGGGTTGGCTGGCCGAGCGCTGGGCCATGCGCTACCACCGGGCTGCGGCGGGTCACCTGAGACTCTGGACGGAGCTGCCGGCTGATGCCGAGCTGGAGGCGATCGCGGAGGAGGCCGACCGCAGCTTCCGCGCGACCCGCGAGGAGCTCACCCGCGAGGTGGATGCAACCCGAGCGGCACTCGAGCGGGTCGCGGAAGGAGTCGTGCTCCTCGACCGCGAGGGGGTCGTGCGCTTCGCCAACGTGCCAGCGGCCCATTTGCTGGGCGACGGCCTTGCCGCCGGTCACCCGCTGGTCGAAGCGGTGCGGGTCCCCGAGGTGCTGAGCGCGGTGCAGGAGACGCTCGCCCGCGGCGGGGTCCGCCACACGAGCGTCACCTTTCCCGCGGGGATGGAGCTGGCAGTGCGGGTGTGCGCCCTGGAGCATCCGGAGCTGGCTGTAGCTGTGGTGCTGCGCGATGTGCGTGAGGAGCGACAGTTGGAGCGGGCCCGGCGGGCGCTTGTGGCCGACCTCGCCCATGAGTTGCGAACACCGCTGACGGTGCTCGCCGGCCTCGCGGAGGAGCTTGGTGAGATCGGCGCCGGAGCGGGCCTGGCCGCCACGCTGACGCGCCAGGTCGCGAAGCTCCGAGTCTTCGCAGAGGAACTCGAGGAGCTGGCGCGGATCGAGTCCGGCCAACTCCGACTGCACCCCGAGGACGTGGACGCGGCGACGATCGCCCGGCAGGTCCTCGCGGATCTTCGTGACAGCGCGGAGAGCGCAGGTGTCACCCTCGCGGCCGAGGGCGAGCCGGCCGCGCTGCATGCCGACCCAGTGCGGTTCGCGCAGATTCTTTCCAACCTGGTGGACAACGGCATCCGCTACAACCGCAGGGGCGGCCACGTCACGGTGCGGACGGAGCCCTCCGAGGGCGGCGTTCGGATCGAGGTGGAGGACAACGGCGTCGGGATACCCGCCACGGAAATCGGTTTGGTGTTCCAGCGCTTCTACCGGGTGCGCAGGCGGGCCGAGAGCGAGGGCGGGAGCGGGCTCGGCCTCGCGATCGTCAAGCATCTGGTGCGTGCGCTCGGCGGAACGGTCAGCCTCACCTCCCGCGAAGGTGAAGGCACACTCGTCACGCTCCTGCTACCAGGTGCTGGCCCCACGCTCTGAGCGGCCGACACTCCAGAAACACCGAGGCTCCCCGGTTGGGGAGCCTCCGCTTATACGGCACGGGTTGACTTAATCCTGCTTGGCCTTGAGAGCCTTCATGAGGGCGGCGCCGAACGCCGTCACCTCCGGTTTACGCTCTACCTTCTTTTCCTCCGCCCAGCGACGGTACTCTTTGACCGCCTTGCCCTCCTTGGCTTTCTTGACGGAGAGCGAGATGCGCTTGCGCTGGGGGTCCACGGAGAGCACCGTGGCCGAGATGTGGGTGCCGGGGACGAAGGCCGCGGCCAAGTCGCCGCCCCTGGGGACATCGGTCTCGGAGGCCGGGATGAGGGCGGTGAGGCCGGGCTCCAGCTGGACGAAAACGCCGAAGTTCGCGGTGCGCTCCACGATCCCCTCCACCGCGGTGTCGGTCGCGTACCGCTCGGAGGCGTCGAGCCATGGGTCGCTGGTCGCCACCTCGCGCAGAGTGAGCGAGAGGCGCCGGCGCCCGGGGTCAAGCTCACGCACCCATCCGCGCACCGGGATGCCGGGGACGAGGCTCTCGTCATCCAGCTTCATGCCGGGCGGCAACTGGGAGACGTGGATGAGCCCGTCCACCCCGGGCAGCAGCTCGACGAACACGCCGAACTCGGTCTTGCGTGCGACCGTTCCCTCGAAGGAGGCGCCCGCCGCGAAGCGGTTCGGAACCTCGACCCACGGGTCCGGCTCGAGCGCCTTCACCGACAGGGCGATTCGTCCCTTCTCACGGTCCGCCTCGAGCACCTTCACGCGCACGGTGTCGCCCACCTTGGCGATCTGCGAGGGGCGCACACCTGCGCGGTGAGACAGCTCGCTGACGTGCACCATGCCGTCCACGCCGCCGAGGTCCACAAAAACCCCGAAATCGCGCACGCTCTTGATCTTGCCCTCAAGTTCGAGACCCGGCGTCACGCGCGACCACGCTTCGTTGGCTGCCGCCTCGCGCTCGTCCTTGAGGACCTGGGCGCGGGAGACCACCAGGGACGAGAGGTCGTCGGCAAGCTCGCTGATGCGAAACAGGAAGCTCTTCCCCAGGTAAGCGTCCACGTTGCGGGGGAAGCCGAGGTCGATTTGCGACATCGGGCAGAACGCGCGCAGGCCGGCGATCGAGACGTCGTAGCCACCCTTGTTGCGTCCCGTCACCTTGCCGTCGACCGGGACGCCGTTGTCGTAGGCGCCGCGCAGCGCCTCACGCTCACGCCGCTCGATGGCGAGCTTGTGCGAGACGCGCAACTCGGGGGAGAGCGCGATGATTACAGCGTCCAGGCCGTCCCCCGGGCGGAGTTCCCCGAGCTCCGTCCGATCCATCACGGCCTCGGACTTGCCCCCGACGGAGACGAGAGCGATGTCGCCGTGCACCGCCATGATGGTGCCGGTGACCAACTGCCCGATCTCGAACTCCTCCTGCTGAAAAGACTGCGCCAGGGCCTCGGCGAAGCTCTGGTTGTCCGCGGTTGGGTTCTTCTCCTTGATCATTCGCACATCCTTGCCGCCTGGTCCTGCTCCAGGCGCAGCCTCTCGGGCTGAGCCACGCATTCTACACCCATTCGGAAAATCACGCCTGAGGTGCGGCGCCGCCACGTCAAGGTATGCTTGTGCGGAATCCGGAATCCGTCGGTTACAGTTTTCGGGCGCGACGGGGGGACGGCCGCGCTCCGGGGACGGAGGTAGTTCCTTGAAGGATAGAGAGAACCCGATCCGAATCGGCGTGTCCTCGTGCCTGCTTGGGGCCAAGGTGCGCTTCGACGGCGGGCACAAGAAGGACGACTTCCTCGTCAACACCTTCGGCGAGTGGGTGGATTGGGTCCCGGTGTGTCCGGAGGTCGAGGTCGGGATGGGCACCCCGCGCGAGTCCGTCCGCCTGGTGCGGGAGGGCGGTGACGTCCGCATGGTCGCCCCCAAGAGCGGGAAGGACTGGAGCGAGGCGATGCGGGCCTACTCGGCGCAGCGGGTGGAGAAGCTCGCGGCTGCCGAGCTCTCAGGCTACGTGCTCAAGAAGGATTCTCCCAGCTGTGGCATGGAGCGGGTCAAGCTCTACGGCGAGGGGATGCCCACAAAGTCCGGCCGTGGGGTGTTCGCCGAGGCGTTGCTGGCTCGGTTCCCCAACCTGCCCGTGGAGGAGGAGGGACGACTCTGCGACCCGAGGCTACGCGACAACTTCGTGGAGCGGGTGTTCGCCTATCAACGACTGCGGCGGTTCTTCTCCGACCGCTGGACCGTGGGTGGCCTGGTGGCGTTTCACACCGCCCACAAGCTGCAGCTCATGGCCCACGCGCCAAAGAGCTACGAGACGCTGGGGCGCCTCGTGGCGCGAGCCAAGGGGCTTCCGAGGGAAGAGTTCCGCCAGAGCTACGAGACCGAGTTCATGCAGGGGCTCAAGGTGATCGCCACAACCCACCGCAACACCAACGTGCTCCACCACATCCTCGGCTACTTCAAGAAGCTGCTCGACGGTGAGGCGCGTGCCGAGCTGCTTGCCCTGATCGAGGACTACCGGCGTGGGCTCGTGCCACTCATCGTCCCGATAACGCTCATCAAGCACCTCGTGCGGCTGCACTCGGTCGGCTACCTCGCAGGGCAGGTCTACCTGGAGCCCCACCCCAAAGAGCTGATGTTGCGGAACCACGTGTGACAGCTCCCGGCAACGACGGGTTCGGCGCCTATGCAGAACCACCCCTCGCGGATGCCCTTGACTCGCAGGAGGTTCTACCTCGTTCCACCACGTGTTGGTTTGCTGAGGTGGCACCTGGCACCGGTGGACCGGAATGAGGCTGTGCCTGCAAGGGGTTGCAGCAGGCGCGGGTACCCGGACACGAGCCGGCGCACCCGCGCCGGGGTGGGATGGGAATCATGACCGCAGAGCCGAGAGAGGTGAACCTCACGCTGACACCGCACTCGCGCTACGACGCGATCGACGTCGCGGCCCGGGTCCGGGAGGAGTTCGGCGACGCGCTGGCGGGATTCCGCCGTGCCCTCTACTGCTCCCTACACACCACGGCGGGGTATCTGGAGCAGAGCCTCTCGAGCCGGCTCGACAACCGGCGCGAGCGCCTCGACCCGTTCATGCGGGCTTTCCAGGGGCTGTTCCCACCGGGTGCCGACTACCGCCACGACCGGCTCGACCTGCGCCATGAGCTTTCAGAGGTCGAACGCCGGTGCGAGCCCAGGAACGCCGACTCCCACCTGGCATTCATCGGCTCGGGCCTGCGCAGCTGTGTGACCTACCTCCACCGCCCCGGCGAGCCCGTCTACTTGATGGACCTGGACGGCGTGCACGCCGGCCAGCCCCGGATACGGCGCACCCGCGTGCTCGGATACTCTGACGAGGAGACCGTCGCGAAGATCCGCTGCGAGGTGCCCGTCTCCCGTCACCCCATCGATTCGGTAAACCTGGCCGACTCCCGGGTCGGAGTCCTGGCCTGCGCCCACGAGCTGGTATCGCGCCACGGCGTCGCCAGGGGACGCATCGACATCGCCCTAGCAGCCTCCGAGAGGGAGGCCGGCGTTACCGTCAACGAGTACGAGACGCTGCTGATGCGGCACGACCTCGCGGAGGTGCTGGCGGATCCCCTCAAGTTCGCGGCGAGCACCGGGCGGCGGATGCTGCGCGACCCGCTCTCGATCCCCTCCAAGAGCTGGGGGTACGCGCGCTACGATGTGGTGCAGGTGCTCAACGAGCTGATGGACGCCCTGAAAGTCACCGAGTCCGCTCTGGAACGGCTGCTGGCACGGGTGATGGCGGTTCCTGCCCGGCGCTTCCTGCGCCTGAAGCGCTCGTTGAGCATGCTTGTCTCCGACGGCGACGGGATCGTGCGCGGGACCTATCAGAACCCGATCCTGATCCAGTGGGCCGGCACGCCTCAGGGGAGCCGCTCCCTCGAACTCACGGTCACGCGTTTCCGCTAGTTCTGCGGCATCATGAAACCATGAGCACCGACGCTGCACGGATCTTCGTCGTCGGAATGGGCGAGGTGGGGAGACGGCTCGGCAGCGCGCTGACCGCAGCCGGCGTCGAGGTCGTCCCGGTGACACGTACCTCTGGCTGGAAGGAAGCAGTGGCCGACCCCGAGGGGGTGCTGGTGGTGTGCGTGCGGGAGGAGGCGCTTCCCGAGGTGGTGGGGTGCCTCGAAGGTGTCAGCCCGCAGCGCCTGGTGTTCGTCCAGAACGGCTGGATCCGTCCGTTGCTGGCAAACCTGCCCGGCTGTTCTCGAGGCCTCGTCTGGTTCACCAGCAAGGGCGACTTCTTCAGGGTGCTCCGACCCAGCGTCTTCTCCGGGGCCAAAGCGGAGTTTCTCGCGACCGCCCTCGGGCGTGGCGGGGTCCCTTCGGCGGCGGTCGGTGAGAACGCCTTCGCGTCTGCCGAGGCGGAGAAGATGGGGTTCAACTGCGTCGTGGGGCTGCCGCTGGCGGTACACCAGGCGAGTCTCGGGGAGTACCTCGATCGGCACCGGGAAGAGGCCGAGATAGTGTTCGGCGAGGCCGTAGCGGTGACCTCACGGGCCGTGGGGACAACCCGATCCGCACGCTGGTGGGGGGACTTCCTGAACGCGGCCGAGCCTATCGCCTGGGTTCGCGCGTCGACCGCCAAGGCACTGGAGTACCGAAACGGGGCCGTGCTCCGGCTTGCGCACGAATTCGGTCTCCCCGCGCCGGTCAACCAGCGCCTGCTCGATGCCGTGGGCTTCCGCGGCTAGCGCGGCGCCGCGCTTCTCCCTTCCGCCGGCGCTCAGGGCGACGGAGCGGATTGACTACTCCTTCCACCCTTTTGCCGGCGGCCCGACCTTGAGAGCGTAGGGCTTTCCGTGTAACGTGAGGTGAGAGCCATGAACACCGACCTCGTGCGCAACGTCGCCGCGCTGACCCACCCCGAGGCGCTCAAGATCCTCCTCGTGCTGTTCCTCTCGTTCCTGCTCGGACTCGAGCGCGAGGGGCGCAAGGCCACCGCCGGGCACTACATCTTCGGCGGCGTGCGCACGTTTCCCCTCATTGGCCTGCTCGGCTACACCATCGCGCTAATCTCCGGCCAGCAGGTGCTCCCCCTGGCCCTGGGCTTCGTGGTGGTGGGGGCGTTCCTCCTGGTCTCCTACCTCCACAAGCTGGCCAGTGCCGAGGAGGCCGGCGTCACCACGGAGGTTTCGGGCCTGGTCACCTATGTGCTGGGAGCGCTGGTGTACAGCGGGTACTACTGGATCGCGGTCACGGTGGTGGTGCTCTCGATGCTGCTGCTGGAGCTGAAGACTGCGCTCGAGGGGCTCTCAGAGCGCATCCCCCCCGAGGAGGTCATCACCTTCACCAAGTTCCTCCTGCTCACGGTGGTGATCCTCCCCGCTGTGCCGAACCAGGAGTTCACGCGCTTCCACCTCAACCCGTTCAAGACCTGGCTCATCGTCGCCGCGGTGAGCGCGATCTCCTACGGCAGCTACGTGCTCCAAAGGGTCACCAAGAAGAAGGGCGGGGTCGTGTTCGCGGCGCTTCTGGGCGGGGCCTACTCCTCGACGGTCATGACCGTGGCGCTGGCGCGGCGCGCGCGGCGCGAGAACCGGCCCAACCTGTTCGCGGGCAGCATGGTCGTGGCCTCGGGCGTGATGTACCTGCGGGTGCTCGTGCTGCTCGCGATCTTCAACGGTGCCCTGGCAGCACAACTGGCGGGTCCGTTCCTGGTGTTGGGGGTGGTCACCATGCTGGCCGGCTTCGCGTGGACGCGCCTGCGGGATCGCTCGAGCACCGCCGTGGAGCGCGAGTACGAGGCCAAGAACCCGCTGGAGATCGGCTCGGCGTTCCTGTTCGCCGCGATTTTCCTGGCCACGCTCATCGCCACAGGACTGTTGCTCGAACACTTCGGCACGGTCGGAATCTACGCCCTCGCCACCCTGATGGGCGTGACCGACGTGGACCCCTTCATCATGAGCCTAACGCAGACCGCTGGGGTGAGCACGGCGCTGTCCACTGCAGCCGCGGCCGTGGTCATCACCACCGCCAGCAACAACGCGCTCAAGGGAGTCTACGCGCGGCTCTTCTCCGACAAAGCCACCGGCACCCGCGGGCTGCTGGCGCTGCTCACGTTGGCGCTGGTGGGGTTGCTGCCGCTGTTCCTAGTCGTGTCGTAGCAAGCCGACGGGCGCTAGGGCCCTCTGGGCGCCAGGTGACGTCGCGGGGTCCGAGCCGCCGCACCGCCGGTGAGCAGCACCGCTCCGTCCAGGTACGTTGCCCGAAGTGCGTCGCCGTCCGCACCGACGATCGCGCGAGCCACCGGAAAGTCGGAGGAGCGGACTGCCACCGCCGGGGATCCTGCGCCCGGCGCCGTGTCGAAGGAGATCACGAGCACCTGGGCGTCGCCCTGCTCGAGCGCCTGGCCGGCGGGGAGCGCGAGGCTCAGCCCGAGGCGACCCTCGGCCGCCTGCGAGGCGTCGGTGGTGAGCACCGCCGTGCCGGCGTCGGGGCCCAGCGCCACGAACGGGTTGGTGAGAGCTGTCGGGTCGAACGCCACGCTGAAGGCGACAGCGTTCTCGTCGCCGAGCGCGGCGAGGATGACCGAGAGCGTTGCGCTCGAGCCGGCGGTCGTGGCGGTGGTCCCGATCCTCAACACGCGTGGCCCGGAGAAGGCACTGACCGGGACCGTCTGGGCCAGGCTCATCCCGTCCTCGCTGCTGGCGGTGAAGGTGACGACGCCGTGCTGCCAGCCGGGCGAGAGCCGCTGCGCGGCGACGATCACCGCGGGCTGAGCGGAGATCGGCCCCGCGTCGGGTGAGACCGTGATCCAGGGCACGTCCGCCGAGGCGGTAAAGTTGAGCACGAACGGCCCCCGCAGGAGGAGGGGCACCAGGCGGTCTCCCCGGTCGTTCGCCTCGATCGCCATCGTGACCGTCGTGGGTTCGGCGGCGAGAGCCGCAGGCTGGGCCAGCGCGCCCTGCAGCATGTCGTAGGCCGTCCCGCTGCCGGGCCGGTAGTCGGCCAGCGCCACCGCGTGAAGGGAGCTCCAGCTCACACCCGCGAGGTCGGGGGTCTCGAGCGTTGCAGTGTACTCACCGTCGGGGGCGACCTCACCCGAGACAGCAATCCAGGGCGCCGCCCGCACGATTCGCCCCGTCACCCCAACTCGCTTGTCCTCCCAAACTAGGGCGTGCAGGGTCGCACCGTTGCTCGCCGACGACAGAGTGATTCCGGCGGTGTTCTTCAGGCGCGCGTAGATGCGCATCCTGGCGCCGACCTGGCGGGTGTACGCCTCGAGGTCGACCTGCGGCGGGCGCGCCAGCTCCGCGTCGACGAGCCTCCGATAGGTCGCCTTGAAATCGGCCTGCGACCCGTTCGAGATCTGGTGGCCGGAGTCAACCATCACGAGCGGGAGGTAGACGGTACTGGAACCGGTGTACGACGCCCACCACCGGTCTTGACGCTTGCCCTTCGGCAAGTCCACGTCCTGCTCCAGGAAGAGCACCTGCGTGCCGGCGTTCGAGTACTCCGCTGCCAGGGCATCCACCGCCGGACCGGCGGTCTCGCAGATCGGTCACGTCGGGCGCATGAAGTCCTCGAACACCACCAGACGCACGGGCGTCTGATCGGCGTGCTCGACCCGTGCCGTCTGACCGGCAGCGGCTCCTGCGATCAGCAGCGCTGCCATGGGGAGAGCCGGGAACCGGAACGCGCGCATCGCGTCACCTCGTTCCGCTATTTCACAAGAGCGCCGCCGCCAGCGCAAGCCTCCACGGGCGATGACCGACCCGGCGGCGAGATGTGTTCCAGCGTGGGGCGCAGGCGCTGGGCCCTCGCGGCGACGGAGCCAGCCTTCACGCGAGCTTCACGTGGCTGATCCGTTTTGAGACAATGACGACGCGGGGGAAACCCATGCGCGAAGGTGCAACGGATCGCCCAGTGGTTGAACGGCTGTTCGGCCCGATCGAAGACCGCGACGGCGCTCGCCTCCTGGCCGGCGACCTCGGGAAGGCTCTTCTGGTTGTGGCGCTCATTCAGGCGGTTCTCGCCTTGGCCCGGGACCCGGTGGCACTCGCGGACGCGGCACTCTATGCGATCAGTGGACCGGTCATCTGGGCAACCGCGAGTCGCCTGGCCGCCGTGGTCGTGCTCTTTGTAGCGGGGGGAGCCGGCGTGCTGACCGTGCTCGCCCTCCTGGGTTCGACGCGGACCTCCGGCGGCCGGAACATCATCCTGGCACTTGTGGCGGTCTGGATCGCGGCGCGTGCCGTGCAGGCGACGTTCGATTACCACCGCTTCGGCAAGACCGCCAAGTCAGCTCGTGGCGGTGGTGACAGCGTGGCCCCGCCCAGGGAGTGAACGCCATCGCAGTACCCTCCGCTCACCCGTACCGGCCCTCGATGTACTCGGCGGTCCGTGGACTCTTCGGACTGAGGAAAAGATCGGCCGTGCGGGTGTGCTCGATGACCTTCCCGAGCAGCATGAAGATACACTCGTCACTCGTACGCCGAGCCTGGGCCATGTTGTGCGTGACGATGACGATCGTATAGCGCCCCTTGAGTGCGAACATTAGCTCCTCGATGCCTCGCGTGCCGTCCACGTCGAGGGTCGAGCAGGGCTCGTCCATCAGGATGATCTCGGGCTTGAGCGGCAGCAGGCGTGCGATGCAAAGCTTTTGCTGCTGCTCGAGTTGGAGCGTCGTCGCCCGCACCTGGAGGCGGTCCTTGAGGTCCTTCCACAGACCAACCTCGGTCAGCGCCTGTTCCACGGCGGCGTCCAGGTCTGCACGCTTGAGGCTGGCACGCCGGGAGTGAATCCGGAGCCCGAAGACGACGTTCTCGTAGACAGAGATCGGCAGCGGGTTTGGGCGCTGGAAGACCATGCCCACGGCCTTGCGCAGTTCGATGAGGGAAACATCGGGGTCGTAGATGTTCTTGCCCAACAGCTCGATCGCACCGGTGGTCCGTACGTAGGCGAAACGTTCGTTGACGCGGTTGAAGCAGCGCAGAAGCGTCGTCTTGCCGCAACCCGAGGGGCCGATGAGCGAGGTTATCAGACCGTGGGGTATTCCGGCGGTCACGTCGATGAGCGCCTGGAAAGGGCCGTACCACAGGTTCAGGCCGCGGGTTACGATGGCGTGGCCGTGGGCGTCCATCATCCGAAGATCCCGTGAACGTAATCGTAGGTCCGGCGGTCGTTTGGGCGGTTGGAGAAGATCACGTCGCTCGTGTCCAGCTCGACGATCTCCCCGTTCCACAGGAACATCGTGCGGCTTGCAAGGCGGCGGGCCTGTTGCACGAGGTTGGTCACGAGGATGATGGTTATCTCGCGGGAAAGTTCTTTCAGCACGTCCTCGATGCGCATCGTGGTCACGGGGTCAATCGCGATAGAGAACTCGTCGAGGCACAGCACGTCGGGCTGATGCGAGAGCGCCCGAGCGATGGTGAGCCGCTGCTGCTGGCCACCTGAAAGTGCGGTACCCAGACTGTCAAGACGGTCCTTGACCTCGTCCCAAAGCGCAGCCTGGCGGAGGCACGTCTCGACCAGGGTGTCGAGGTCGCCCCTGCGATGCACACCGGCGCATCGCGGCGCGAAGGCGACGTTGTCGTAGATGGACATTGGCAGTCCGACCGGAAGGGGGGCGACCATGCCGATCCGGCGCCGGAGCCCGAATACGTCCTTTACCTTGTGGACGTCTTCCCCCTCGAAGCGGACGGTGCCGGAGACGGTGGCGCTGCCGACAAAGTCGATCGTGCGGTTGAGGCAGCGCAAAAGCGACGTCTTGCCGGACTGAGCCGGCCCGATTATGGCGAGAACCTCATTGTGCCCGACGTCAAAGGAGATGCCGTGAAGGACTTCCCTCGCACCGTAGGCGAGACGCAGGTCCTGGACCTCGATGGCCTTGGGTCCGCTCACCTGTCACCACCTCTTCCGGTTGCGCAGCCAGACCCTTAGGCCGATGGCGCTGACGTTCACGAGGAGGACGGTGCCGAGTAGCACAATCGCCGTGGCGTACGGGATGGACTCCTTGACGTTTGGTATCTGGGTGGAAACCGTGTAGAGATGCATGGAGAGCGCCATGCACTGGTCCTGGAGGCGGTATGGGAAAACGGTGCCGGGCTGGATGGCCTTAAAGAAGACGGCCCCGGTGAACATGATCGGCGCGGTCTCGCCGGCGGCCCGGCTCACCTGAAGGATGACGCCGGTAAGGATGCCGCTGATCGAGTTTGGCAGCACGACGGCCTTGATTGTCTGCCACCGGGTGGCGCCCACGTTCCAACACGCCTCCCTGAAGGCCATCGGGACCGAGGCCAGCGCCTCCCGGGTGCTCGCGATGATCACCGGGAGGGTCATGATCGCGAGCGTGAGCGAGGCGGCGACGATGGAGTAGCCGAACTTCGCGGCGTAGACGAAGGCGCCGAGGCCGAAAAGCGCGTGGACGATACTGGGCACGCCTGCCAGGTTGATGACCGCCAGATTGATCAGGCGGTTGAACCAGGTATCCCGCGCATACTCATTGAGGTAGATCGCCGCCAGCACACCGATCGGCGCCGAGACGGCGAGCGAGATCACAACGAGGTAGAGAGTGCCGATGAAGGCCGGCCAGATGCCGCCTTCCCGCATCCCCCGGCGGGGCATCTCCACGAGAAACTCCAAGCTGAGCGATGGCGCGGCGCGGTAGAGGAGATAGGCGATGATCGCAACGAGCGGAATGATCATCGCCACGGCCATGCCGAAAAACGCCCACTTGGCGACGGCCTCGGCACGCTCCTTGCGGGCCGCGAGGGCGGTCTTGGTGAAGCGCGTGGCGGCGAGGGAGACGACGGCCACGAGCGTCTATTTCCTCCGCACACCGCGGATCACGAGATCCGCGGTCAGGTTCACCGCAAATGTGATGCAGAACAGAAGGACCCCGGTCAGGAACAGCACTTGATAGTGTGAGGAGCCGACCGGCGCCTCGCCGAGCTCGGCGGCGATGTTGGCGGTGAGGGTTCGGACGGAGTCGACGAGGCTGTGCGGTAGGTGCACCGCGTGACCGGTCGCCATCAGCACGGCCATCGTCTCGCCTACGGCACGACCGACGCCGAGCAGAACCGCCGCAAGCAGACCGTTCTTCGCCGCCGGCAGCAGCACCCGAAAGACGATCTGCCACCTGGTGGCGCCGAGGGCTTGGGCCGCCTCGCGGTACGAGTCGGGCACCGCCTTGAGAGCGTCCTCGCCGATCGAGACGATGATCGGTACGCTCATGAGGGCAAGGATGAGCCCGCCGTTGAGGAGGTTGACTCCCACGGGTGCGCCGGTAAGCGCGACGATGATCCTGCTCATCACCGTGAGACCGATGAAGCCCCAGACCACGGAAGGAATCGCCGCCAGAAGCTCGATGGTGATCTTTAGGGTTTCTCTTTGCCTTGGGCCGGAGAACTCAGAGATGTAGATGGCAGCGCCCAGTCCAAAGGGCACCGCGAGGACCATTGCCAGGGCCGTGACGCTGAAGGAACCAACGGTGAGCGCCCAGGTGCCGTAGCGAACGTTGATGTCCGAGGTGGGATACCACTGCGCGCTGAACAGGAACTCCAGGAAGTTGAAGTCATCGCTGAAGAGAACCGGTGCCGCCTCGCGAAACACGAAGAAGAAGATTGCGAGAACGAAGAGGATGGCGCTGACACCGCTGGCGCGGATAACGGTCTCAAGCGCCCTCTCACCGATCACCGCCCAGGCGCGGCGCCTGGGCCGGGGGCCGACGGTGCGTGGGTTCGAGAGGGCCGGGTCCGTCATGGCCGGGGTTGGCGAGGGTCAGGTGCTCTTGCCGCCTGTCGGGATCGGCACGTAGCCGCTCTCCTGCAGGATCTTCTGTCCGGCGTCGGAGAGCATCCAGTCGATGTACTTCTTGACCGCGCCCTGAGGCTCGCCGAGCGTGTACGCCTGTAGCGAGCGGGCGAGGGGGTAGGATTTGTTCAGCGTGTTCTCGACGGTCGGCGCCACGGCCGGTTCGCCGGCTTTACGGGCAACTTTCAACATCTTAACGGCCAATGTTGCGTAGCCCATGCCGCTGTAGCCGATCGCCGTCTTTGTCGTACCCACGAGCTCGACGACCTCCTTGGAGCCGTTCATGTCCCGGGAGCCGAGCTTGAAGTCCTTCTTATTGAGGACGTGCTCGCGGAAGAATTCGTACGTGCCTGAGCTCGACTGCCGGCTCACCTGCACGATGGTGTCGTCGGAGACACCCGGAATGCTGACGCCGAGCTGCGACCACTTGGTGATCGTGCCTCCCTCGGCGAAGATCTGGGCGAGCTGCTCCAGGGCGATCTCGTTGATCGGGTTCTCCTTGTTGACGTAGACGGCGAGCGCGTCGAAGCCAACGACGAACTCCATCGGCTCCTTGCCGGTGTTACGCCTCGTCCGTTCGATCTCGTCGGGTTTCATGTTGCGGCTCGCGGTCGCGATGTCGATGGTGCCTCTCTCAAGCGCGGCGATGCCGACGCCCGAGCCGCCACCCGAAACCTCGACGGCGACCGTGGGCTCGACTTTTCTGTACTCCTCGGCCCAGGCCTGAGCGACGTTCACCATGGTGTCGGAGCCCTTGACCTGGATGGACGTTGTCGCTGGCTCGGGCCCTGCTCCACCGCCGCAGCCGGTGGGGAGCAGCAGCGCGCCGAGGCCCGCGCTCAGACCGCCGAGGAAAAGAATCTGTGCCACTCGAAGGATGTGGCGGCTCACAGGGAGGCCCTTTCTCGCGTCACGATCCGAGGACGCGACCTGCCCGTCCCTGAGAAGTCTGGGACGGGTAGCTTTGGCAGGCAGACGCGGGGGAACCGGCCCATGGCGGGCCGAAAGTCTACCAGAATGGGGGCGGGTCGAAGGGCCAGTCGCGTGGCTCCTATAGACGGCTGGCGTCCCGGATTGCCGACACCAGATCGTGGATCTGGCCCTGGATATAGGCGTACGTGGCTTCATAGGCTGCGGTGATCTGGGGTTCACTGCCGTGGACCGTCCGAGGGTCGTCAACAGCCCATTCGAGGAGCACCGCCTTCCGTGGCCTCCGGGGGAAGGCGCGCTTGACCTCGGAGGCGAGCAGGACGATGACGTCCTGGTGGTCGATGTTGGGCACCTGGGTGATCGCCTTCGGCACCGCCCGAGCCACGTCGAAACCCTTGGAGGCCATGAAGCTGATGGTTACCGGATCGACCGGCAGGGGTTCCACACCAGCGCTCGCGAAGACGAAACCGGGTTCATGCATGCCCATGCCGATGGCCTCGGCCATCAGGCTCCTACAGGTGTTGTGCTCGTCGACGAACAGCACGCGCATCACTTCGGATCCGGGGTGCTTGGCGTACTCGCCGGTGCACATATACAGCGTCTCCATGCTGATGTTGCGGGCCTGGTCCGAGACCCTCTCGAGCCGGCGCGCCAGCACGACCAGAGGGTTGAGCGCCTCGAAAGGCAGCTTCCCGTCGCGGTACGCCTGGGTGAGATCCGCCGTGAGCTTATCGCGCAGCAGGTCGACCGCCTCGTCCGACTCGACGGTCCGGCGTGCCAACTCCGGGTCCTGGTGAACGAAGGCCTGGATGGCGTCGTGGAGCATCGGGATGGCGAGGTTGACAATTTGCTGGATGAGATCAATCGGCAGCGGCGCATCGAGCTTCGTCAGGCGGAGGGACTCGCGAGCGATGCTCTCCGCATAGTCGCCGACACGCTCGAGCTCCAGGTTGATCTTGATGGCGGCGTAGGCGAAGCGGAGGAGGCTAGCGGCCGGCTGGTGGCGAACCAGGAACTCGAGGCACAACCTGTCGAGCTGCTTTTCCAGGTCGTCGATGTACTGGTCGCGGAGGATCACCGCAAAGGCGAGCTGGCGGTCCTTCTCCACGACGGCCTTGATGCTGGCCCTGATCGCCTTCTCGGCCAGGTCGCCCATTTCCGTAACCTTGGAGCGGATCTGCTCCAGGTCCTGCTGCAGTGCCGCCTCGAGGTGCGTCGACATGCTCGGATCGCCTCGTTTCCTGGTGCTGGTCCGCCTCCTGGGGTAGTCCGCAGCACGCCCCCAGTGGCGTCGCCGAGCATAGGTCCTGGCCGTTCGGTGTGCAAGCCCCGCCGCCAAGAGGAGTTGGGAGAAACAACGCGGGCACGTTTGCCGGAAACCTCCGCTCCCGAGGCTGTGCGCCGGCGCGGCACCGACGAGCGTGACGCCGCGGGCAGCGGGTGCTTCACTCGGTGCGGGGCGATGATAATGTCGTTGGCAGGGAAGGCCATGATCTCCTGGGACAAACCGGACCGGCTCTCCGAGTACGACCCGACCCATGCGGTGTTCCGGGAGCTGATGAGCTACCGCGTGCGAGAGGTGCTCCTGGTGTCCTCGCTCTACGACTCTTACATCCTCGAGGAGGACGGTCAGCTCTCGGAGAGCCTGGATGCGGAGTTCTACCAGCTCAACCTCGCCACCTCCCCGCGCATCACCCAGGTTTCGAGCGCTGACGAGGCACTCGGACTGATCGAGAAGCGCCCGTTCGATCTGGTGATTACGATGGCACGCCTGGGCGGCATGGAAGCTCGGGTGTTCGCCCGCATGATCAAGGAGATACAGCCCGATCTGCCGGTTGTCCTGCTCGCCGATAACCACTTCGAGGCGCACCGGATGAAAGAGCTGAACCACCCCGCCATCCTTGACCAGGTCTTCGTCTGGCGCGGCGACGTGGCGCTTTTCCTTGCCATCATCAAGTTCATCGAGGACCGGCGCAATGTAAGGCTGGACACCCAACTGGCTGGGGTGCGCACGATCATCCTGATCGAGAACTCGGTGCGCTTCTACTCCTCCTACCTGCCGCTGCTCTACACCGAGCTTACCAAGCAGACCGAGGCGCTGATGGCGGACGGCGTCAACGCCCGCCAGCGGCTGCGGCGGATGCGCGCGCGCACAAAGATCCTGCTGGCGGAGAGCTTCGAGGAGGGGTGGGAGCTGTTCCAGAGTTATCGTGCCTTCACGCTCGGCATCATCTCCGACGCCCGCTTCCCGCGCGCCGGGGAGAACGACCCGGAGGCGGGGCTGGAGTTCGTCCGGCGGGTCAAGGCCGCGGACCCCGACATGCCGGCCTTAATCCAGTCAACGGACGAGGCACTGGCGGGAAAGGCGCATGCTTTGGGCGCCGCTTTTCTCCACAAGCGGTCACCGCGGCTGCTCGAGGAGCTGCGCCGCTTCATCCAGTCGAGCCTGGGATTCGGCGACTTCGTGTTCATTGACCCTGAGAGCGGATCCGAGGTGGCGCGCGTACCGGATCTCGCGGGGATGCCCAGGGTGCTCCCCACGGTGCCGGGGGAGTCACTGCGCTACCACGCTTCGCGCAATCACTTCTCCAACTGGTGCATGGCGCGAACGGAGTTCGCCCTCGCAGCCCGCATCCGGCCGAAGAAGGTGTCGGACTTCGCGGACACCGAGGAGCTCCGCGCCTACCTCGTGGATGCTTTCTCCACGCTTCAGAGCGAGGCAAGGCGTGGGGTCGTGGCGGATTTCACGCCGCGCGCGTTCGAGGGGCTCGCGGGGTTCGTACGTATCGGCTCGGGCTCGATGGGCGGCAAGGGCCGTGGCCTCGGCTTCATCAACTCCCTGCTTTCGCGCCAAGAGGGTCAGGCCGACGGGAATGTGCAGGTCTTCGTCCCTCCGGCGGCGGTCATAGGCGCCGACGTGTTCGACGAGTTTCTCGAGAGCAACGACCTTTCGGGCCTCGCGCTGTCGGACGCGACGGACGCGGCGGTGGAGGAAGCGTTCCTGGACGCGACGCTGCCCGCCTGGGTGGAGCCAGATCTGCGTGCGATCGTGGAACGCACCTACGCGCCCCTGGCGGTGCGATCGTCAAGCCTCCTGGAGGATTCGTACGATCAGCCCTTCGCCGGGATCTACAAGACGTTCATGCTGGCCAACGCACACCCGAGCCCAGATGTCCGCCTCGCGGAGCTCTCGGCTGCGGTAAAGCTCGTCTACGCCTCGACGTTCTCCCGAAACGCCAAGGCGTACCTGGCGAACACGCCGCACCGCCCCGAGGAGGAGAAGATGGCGGTGGTGGTACAGCGGCTGGTGGGCCGGACGTACGGGCGCTGGTTCTACCCCGCCTTCGCCGGCGTCGCCTGCTCTCGGAACTACTACCCGGTGCTCGGGCTCAAGGCCACGGACGGTTTGGCCACGGTGGCGCTCGGCTTCGGAAGGACCGCAGTGGAGGGCGGCAAGGCGTTGCGTTTCTCGCCCGGGTCGCCGCGCAGCGTGCCACAGCTCTCGTCAACCGTGGGGTACCTCAAGACCACCCAACGCGAGTTCTATGCACTGCAACTCGACCGGGAGGGTACGTTCCCGCCACCCAACCACTGCGATGCGCTTTGCCTCCTTGGGCTCGAGGAGGCCGAACGGCATGGGACGCTCGCGCCTGTGGGTTCGGTCTACTCGCGGGATAACGACGCGGTGTACGATGGGATCTCACGAGCCGGCATCAGGCTGGTCACGTTTGCGCCGGTTCTCAAGACGGGGACCTTCCCGCTCTCCCGGATCCTCACGTCGCTGCTCGCCCTCGGCGAGCGAGCGATGAGCTGCCCGGTGGAGATGGAGTTTGCGGTCAACCTTCCCTTCGGGGGCGACGGGCCGGGGGAGTTCGCGGTCCTCCAGATTCGACCGCTGGTGGTCGAGGTGGGCTCCGAGGACATCGACGAGCTGATGCGGATCGCCGAGTCCGGATCGATCCTCTGCCTCTCGGAGCAGGCGCTCGGGCAGGGGCGCATCCAGGGTGTGCGGGACATCGTCTACGTGGTGCCGGGGACGTTCGACCGCAGCCAGACCGTAGCGGTGGCCGCCGAGGTCGAGACGATCAACCGCTCGCTCATGGACGAGGGCCGGCCCTACTTACTGATCGGGCCGGGCCGGTGGGGAACCTCCGATCATTGGCTGGGTATCCCGGTGGAATGGCGGCAGATCGCGGGTGCCCGCGTGATCGTCGAGACCGCGCTGGCCGACGTTCCGGTCACCCCCTCCGAGGGGACGCACTTCTTCCAGAACATCACCTCGTTCGGCATTGGCTACCTTACGGTGCAGCCGCGGAACGGGCGGGTGGACTTCGAGTGGCTGAGCTCGCAGCCGGCACAGACCGAGATGCGCTTGGTACGGCACGTGCGCCTCGAGCGACCTCTGGACGTTCGCATCGACGGCCGCTCGGGGCGGGGATTGGTGCTCAGGGAGACTTCCCTCCGCTGACGCACCCCGGCTAGGCACACTCATTCCGTGCCGACATGCCTCGGGCGATCTCTGCTGCCTCTGGGTTGCAGGAGAGGGACGCGTCGTCCTGGGACCTCGCGGCCGCGAGGGTAAGGGCTCCCATCGCATCGAAGCGACGGCGGAACCCGCTGGCGCGGGAAACAAGAAAGGCCGGCCGCGGGGCCGGCCTGAGAGCCGGAACCAAAGTCCCCGAGAGCTACTTGCCGGCGGGCGCGGGCGGAACCGGGTCGAGCACCTTGTTCTTGATCGGCGGGATCGACTTCAGGTAGGCGAAAACCGCCTTGAGGTCCTCGTCGGTCATCTTGCCGTACCAAGCCCACGGCATCGGCGGCAGGATGTCCCTGCCGGCGCCAAGGTGCTTGCCGGTCCGAATCGCTTGGACGAAGTTCTCCTCCGACAGAGCACCGATCCCGGTCTCCTGGTCAGGCGTCAGGTTGGCCGTGAAGGTGATGCCCCACGGACCGGACCACGCGGTCATGGTCAGCGTCGCCAGCGGGCCCCATGGAGGCTGCACCGCAGGCGGCGGCGGAAGCTTCATCCCCTCCGGGTGGCCGGAGAGCATGCGGGTCATGTCGGGCTCCGGCCCCTTCTCCCCCAGTTTCCACGGTGTGTGGCAGTCGTTGCACCCCATCGCGGTGACGAGGTACTTGCCCCGCTCCACCGGGCTCGGGGCCGCGGCCCGCTGCTCGGCCTGCTGGCACGCCACGGCCGCGATGGACGTGGCCGCCAGCAGGATGGTTGCGAGTGATGTTCCTTTCATGGTCTCTTCCCCCCGTTTTAGAATCTAAATGAGTCTAGTCCTCAAAATTGATCTGTCAAGTACCCCGGGCGGACGAGGGCTCCGTGCTACGATCCCCGCCGGGTCGCGCCGTCGGGCCACCGGCCCGCCTCTCCTGGGGGTCATGCGCAATGGACCTTGCACTGGACTCGAGCACGATCATCTACCTGGACAACGCCGCCACCACCTTCCCGAAGCCCAAGGAGGTGCTGGAAGCCGCCTTGGACGCCTACACCCGCTTCGGCGTCAACCCCGGTCGTTCCGGGTACGACCTGTGCTTGATGGCCAGCGAGCTGGTCGAGACCACCCGCAAGGAACTCACCCGATTCTTCGGCGGGGCCCACCCCGAGCGGCTGGTCTTCGCCTACAACGCCACGGACGCCCTGAACGTGGCGATCCAGGGAATTCTCGAGAGCGGCGACCACGTCGTCACGACGACGATCGAGCACAACTCGGTGATCCGGCCGCTCAACCACATGGCGCGCGAGCGCGGTGTGAGCGTCAAGTACGTGCCGGTGGGGAACGACGGGTTCGTGGATCCCGCCGAAATCACGCGCCGGCTGCGCCGGAACACCAAGCTGGTGGCGGTGAACCACGGCTCGAACGTCATCGGCACCATCCAACCGGTGGCCGAGATCGGGAAGGCGTGCCGGGACCGCGGTGTGCTGTTTCTGGTGGACGCATCGCAGACCGCCGGCGTCGTCCCCATCGACGTGGAGGGAATGGGCATCGACGTGCTCGCCTTCACCGGCCACAAATCACTACTCGCCCCCACGGGCATTGGCGGGCTGTACGTGCGGGAAGGGGTGGGAATCCGCCCCACGCGGTTCGGCGGCACCGGTGTGAACTCCGTGAACCCCTACCACCTCGAGGAGTACCCCTACCGTCTGGAAGCGGGCACCGGCAACGTGCTCGGCATCGCCGGCCTGCACTTCGCCCAGGCGTACATCGCCAAGCGTGGTATGGAGAACATCTATCGCCACGAGATGGAGCTGTTCGGCCGGCTGCAAGGCGGGCTCGCCGCCACGGAAGGGGTCACCTTGCACGGCACGACCAGCCTGGAGAACAGGCTTCCCGTGCTCTCCTTTACCTTGGCCGGGCGCGACCCGGCCGATGTCGGCACGATGCTCGACGTGGACCACAACATCGCCGCCCGCACGGGGCTCCAGTGCGCGCCGCTCATCCATCGGCAGATGGGGACCGGGGAGCGGGGAACCGTGCGCTTGAGCGTCGGCCCGTTGAACAAGGAGAGCGACATCGAGGCGGTGCTCGCAGCCGTGGCCGAGATCGCTGCGGACGCGAACGTCTAGCTGGTGCCCGGCAGGACGACGGCGTCGGCGACGATCTCGCCGAGGGTCTTGACCTCGACGCCCAGCGCGTAGTGGCGGTTCAGCTCCATGAGCTGGTCGATGCAGTTATGACATGGGGATGCGACGACCCTGGCGCCGGTGGCCCTGATTTGATCGGCTTTTATCCTGCCCGCTTCCAGCCTTTTGGCGGCGTACTCCGAGGCCGCCAGCAGGCCGCCTCCCCCCCCGCAGCAGTAGTTGTCCTCGCGGTTGGGGGTCATCTCGACGAAGGTGGTGACCGCGTGGCGGAGGAGGTACCGCTGCTCCTCGATCACGCCCCCGTGCCGCACCAGGTTGCAGGGGTCGTGGAGAGTCACCGGATCCGGGTTTTTCGAGGGATCGAGGCGCAGGCGGCCCGCCGCCAGGTACTCCGCCATCACCTCGACGAAGCTTCGCACGGCGAACGGTAGGGGCCGGCCCAACCAATCCGGCGCCTCCCAACGCAGGCTTCTGTAGCCGTGGCCACACTCCGCGACCACAAGCTCCCGGACGCCAAGCTCCTCGGCTCGTCGAATCAACCTTTCGGCGATCGCCCGCTGCGCCTCGATGTCCCCGGCGAAGAAACCGTAGTTGGTGATGTCGAAGTCGGTCGAGGTGAGCGTCCAGTTCTCGCAGGCGGCGTGGAAGATCATGCCCGCGGCGGAGATCGACAGCGGAAAGAACTTCAGCTCGCGGGGGTTGAGCGCGTAGAGCACACGGGCGCCCTGCCTGTCCACCGGCATGCAGGCCCCCGGGTCGCCGATTGCCTGGCGCAGGTCGTTCTCGAGCCAGGCGATCGTCTCGCGCACGTCCTGTGGCGAGATCGACATCGTGTTCCCGGACGTCTGCGCGGCCTCGATGTTGGCGCGGATGCCCTGCGGTACAAGGCCCGCGGCACCCAGCAACGTACGGGCAAAACGCATGATCGCCGCGGGGTCGAGTCCGACGC
>MEKI01000140.1:1294-47927 GCA_001766905.1 Acidobacteria bacterium RBG_13_68_16 | reverse complement strand
CCGCACAGGGTGCAACGGCCGAAAGCGGCCGCCGCGAGGCCCTGGAGCGCCTCCTGGGTGAGGGACTGGGCGCCCACGAGACCCGGCGTGAGGCGCCCGAGCAGGGTGTGGTACCGGCGAAACAACCTCGCCACGCGCTCCACCTTGGCGGCCGGCGTCGACTCGAGCTCGCGGTCCGCCAGGTACACGTGACAGGTGTCGGCACAAAGACCGCAGCGTACGCAGGCGTTCAAGAAAGCGGCAGTGCGCTTGTCGAGGCGGCCTCTCAGCACGTGGAGCGCCTGCTCGAGCGCGGCGGCCTTCGCGGGTGCCTCAGCCACGGCCGGTCCCCGGAGCCTTGGGGTTTGGGCGCACCCCGCGCCGGCCGAAGTACGCCCCCGACCAGAGGCGACTGGCGAGCAGGAAGACCACGTGACGGAGCTTGCCGAGGGGTGCGTAGAGCAGCAGCACCGCACCCGTAACCTGGAACCACGGCATCAACCCGTGATCCAGGGAGGCGGCGAGCCCGGCGGCGAGCGTGGCATCCACCAGGAGGTTGGCAAGGAAGTCCTCGGGCACGCTGATTCCCCGCAACCTTCCGTCCAGTGTGCGCTTGCCGAGCAGGGCCAGGCCGCAGGCCAGTCCGAGTGCGAGGACGACGGTCAGGGTGATGTTTGCGGCCGCGGGGACAGCGACGGGCAGCAGGCTCACCAGCAGCCGGAGGAGGGCCGCAAAGATTCCGAGGTGGTAGCCGATTCCCGCGAGGTAACTCGGCAGGTGGAGGGCGGCGCTCTCCTTGGCGGTGGGGGCAAACGCCTTGGTGAAGGCGTAGAGCACGCCTGCGCGTGCACTGCCCCGCGCCGGCGCGATGGCCTTTGGCACCGCGGCGAACCGCGTGGAGAAACGCTGGGCCAGGAACATCGTGACCGAGGTGACCAGTGCGGTCGCGAGCGCAATGGAGGCGAGCGTCATCACGCGGCCCGTCGCTTCAGACGCACCCCTCGGGTTTGGGCAGGCCGGCGACCTTGCACGCCCCCTTGGCGGGGCCGGAGGGGAACAGCTTGAAGATAGTCTTCAGAGGGAGGCCGGTTTTCTGGCAGAGCAGCCGCACCATCGGAGCGCTACCGTGTTCCAGGTAGTAGTCGCGGATCAAATGTACAACCGCCCAGTGCTCGGGGGTCATGTCGCTGATCCCCTCGGTGGTTGCAAAGAGCTTCGCCACCTCGTCGTCCCAGAGCTCCGGCCGCTGGAGGAACCCTTCCTCGTCCACCGCGAACGTCCGGCCAGCGATCTCGATCTCTGGCATCTCACCCCCCCAGGAGCTGCACAGCGGCAGCACTGCAAGGGTAGCGAGGCGTACGCATCGCCGCAACAGAGACACGTTGAAGATGAGACCGGATCGAGACCATGCGGCTCGGACAGTCGATCTCAGGTCCGGTCGCGCTGGCGCTCACCCAGGAGCTGCAGAAGGAGATCGGCGTACCGGGAGAGGACCACCGCGCCGTCGTAGCGGGACGCCCGCGTGCGGGCGGCGGCCCCCTGACGGCGGCGCAACGGCAGGTCTCGGCCCAACTGAATCAGCGCGTCCCGCCACTGGGCGGGGGTGGTGGCCCAGAACCCGGTCTCGCCCGGCACCACCACCTCACGGTTGGCACCCACCGGCGAGGCCACGGTCGGCAGGCCCGCGGCCGCGTACTGGATGCAACGGTACGCTCCCTTGCCGCGCGTCCAGGCGTCGTCCGGGAGCGGCGCGAGACCGACATCACACGCCGCCAACTCTCGGCCTTCGGTGCGCTCGCTCCAGCTCACCAGCCGGCACTGAACCCCCGGCATGTCCGGCGTGCGGTCGGATATGACACGGAGTTCGAAGAGCAAACCGTCGCTTTGAAGCTGCCGGAGGACGGGGCCGAGGTCCATGAGGTAGCGGAGGTTGGCACCGAGGCCGATCCACGCGAGCTTGAGGGGGCCGTCTCCGACGATGGTCGCCTGGGGGTAGCCCGCGAGCTCGACCGGGGTGGGCAAAACCTCTATGCGAGGTCCCTCGACGGCGATGGCGGAGGCAAGCGACTGTGAGGCGGCCACCACAACCTCGCACTGCCGGACCATGCATCGGAAACGTCGCTGCCGCCATCGGGCCTGGTCGGGCGGATCGCCGTGGCGTGGCGGCTTGCGGAACATGATTGCGTCGTCCACGTCCAGCACCCAGTGCGGGCACTGCCTCGCCACGAACCCCAGTTCGCCGGCCAGCAACTTAAGTTTGGAAAAGACCAGCAGGTCGCTCGACCGCCAGATCCGCGCGAGACGCCACACCCGCCACCACTCGGGTCCGTTTAGAGCGTGCACCTCGGCAACCAGGCCGAGGCGCTCGAGGTGCGGCACCAGCGGGGCAAGGCGGAGGCGAAACGAGGGCAGTGCTGGGTTGACGCTCACGAGGCCGATGACTGGTTGTTGCCGGCTCGGAAAGCTCGGTGTCGGCTGGGGTTCCATCTCAGCTCGTGGCCGGTGGACCGGCCGCGTTCCTGCGACGGAGTGCCTGCATCGCCTTGAGCGCCGCGTGCCGGTAGAGATCGGAGAGTGTGGGGTAGTTGTACATCGTCTCGGCGATCTGCGGAGCGGTCGCACCCGCGCGCAGGAACGCCTGGCCGATGTGGATCAGCTCACTCGCGCCCTGCCCGATCATGTGGGCGCCCACCAGCTTCAGCGAGTTCGCCTCGAAGAGCAGCTTGAGCAGACCCTCTGTGTCGCCGATGATCTGGCCGCGTGGATTCATGTCGTAGTTGCCGCGGCCGGTCAGGTACTCGACACCCAGCCGCTTAAGCCCCTCCTCGGTCTCGCCGATGTAACTCACCTCGGGAATCGAGTAGACCGCGAACGGCAGCACCTCGGTCTTTGAGGTAAGGCCGGGGATGTTGAAGGCGTGGCGCATGGCCTGGCGCCCCTGCTCCATGGAGGTGCTGGCAAGCGCCGGGTAGCCGATCACGTCACCCACGGCGTAGATGTGCGACACCGCAGTTTGGTAGTTCTCGTTCACTTGCAGCAGGCCGTACTCGTTGGGCTCGAGTCCTATGGCCTCGAGGCCGAGGTCCTTCGTGTTGCCGTCGCGGCCGACACAGTAGAGGAGGGCGTCGGTATCGAAGACCTTGCCGGACCTGGTAGTGCAGCGCACCTGCGGGCGGCCGCCAGGGAGCTGCTGCACGGAGCCGTAGCGCTCGCCGTGCATCGTCGTGATGCCGAGCGTGCTCAGCTCGCGCTCCAGGATCGCGACGATCTCGCGGTCGAGGAACGGCAACAGGAGGTCCCGCGTGTCGAGGAGGGTGACCTGGATGCCGAGGGCTGCAAAGATGCTGGCGAACTCCACGCCGATCACCCCTGCGCCCAGAACGAGCATGGTGCGTGGAATCCGCGGAAGGTGGAGAATGGTATTGCTGTCGAACACGGTCTCGCCGTCAAACGGAACGTCAGGCGGCCGGTTCGGGCTGGAGCCGGAAGCGATCACGATGACGTCGCCGGTCATCGAGGATTGCGCGCCGCCGTCGGAGTCGCGGAGGGCCACCGTGTGTGCGTCCGTGAAGCGCGCGTGTGCCCGAAATACCTCGATGCAATAGCGCTCCAGCGAATCGTTGATGATCTCGAGCTCCCTGCCGACCACCACGCGCTCGCGGTACATGAAATCGTCCACGGTGATCTGGTCGCTGATCTCGCAGCGGATGCCCTCGAGTTTGTTACGGGTCAGAGAGTGAACGAAGAGAGCGCTCTCCCGCAGGGTCTTGGAGGGGATCGTGCCCCAGTTGACCCGGGTGCCGCCGACCACGTTCTGGCGCTCGATCACGGCAACCTGCTTCCCCGCTCGAGCGGCCTGGATGGCTGCCCGCTCGCCGGCGGGGCCGCACCCGATCACGATCACGTCATAGTGCGGCATCGTCGTCCCCCTGTGCGGAACGGATCGTAGCAAACGGAGGTGCCCTGGTGGGGAAACGGGCCGGTCCGGTTCGTCCCGCGGGGACTGGCGAGCCGACGGGCGGCCGGACCGGGTAGAATCCGTCAATGGATCTGCGCCGCAAGCTGACCTGGATCGCGGTGCTCTACTTCGCCGAGGGGCTTCCGTTCGGTATCGCCTACGACGTCTGGCCGGTGTACTTCCGTGTCCACGGAGTCTCGCTCAGGGAGATCGGGCTCATGAGCCTGCTCTCGCTTCCCTGGACGTGGAAAATGCTGTGGGCGCCGCTCGTCGACCGCTTCGGGGCACGGCAGCAGTGGATTTCCGCCTGCCTGCTGGCGCTGGCCGTGGCGACGGTGGCCATCATCCCGCAAGACGCCGGGCATCCGTCGTGGCTGCTCTGGGGGGTGTTGTTGGCGTTCACGACGGCGTCCGCCACGCAGGACATCGCCATCGACGCCTACGCGGTGGACGTGTCAACCCCGGAGGACACCGGCGCCATCAACGGCGTGCGAGTCTCCGCGGCGCGCATTGCACTGCTGGTCGGCGGCGGAGGCGTGATGATGCTCGCCGGGGTCACGGGGTGGACGCCGCTTTGGATCGCTCTGGCGGCCGTCTTCCTCGTGCTCTCGGTCATCACCTATGCAAGCCCGCGGGTCCCGCTGGATCAGAACGAGCGGCGCAACCCGATCGGCCCGGTGCTGCGCTGGCTGCTGCGGTGGGAAATGCTCCCGGTGCTGCTCTTTGTGCCGCTTTTTAAGCTCGGGGACTCGCTCCTGGGGCGCATGGTCAAGCCTTTCTGGGTAGACCGCGGGTACTCCTTGAGGGAGATTGGTTTGGTCTCTGTCACGCTCGGTGTCGTGTTGACCATCGTCGGCGCCCTTGCCGGCGGCTGGTTCGTGAAAAGGTTCGGCATCTTCCGTGGTCTCCTGTGGCTCGGGATAGCCCAGGCGCTGCCGCACCTGGGCTATGCGGCCGTGGCCCAGTTCACCTTGCCGCGGGAGAGCATCTACGCCGTGTCGATGCTGGAATCGTTCGCTCAGGGGCTCGGCACCGCGGCGTTCCTCTCGTTCCTGATGAACCTGTGCGAGAAGGAGCACGCCGCGACGCAATACGCGCTGCTGTCGGCGCTCTTCGCGCTTACCCGCGACGTGGTGGGAGCGTTCTCCGGGATCGGCGTGGAGAGGGTGGGCTACGCGGCCTATTTTGCGTTCACCATGCTCCTCGCCATCCCTACGCTTGCTCTGCTTCCCCTCATCAAGGGACGCATCAGGGAAAAGTCTGCGGCGTCCCAGGCTGCGTGACGGGTCTCACCGGGCAGGGTCGGGCTCCCGCCGGTATTCTCCGGTGAACACTCGTGGGCGCGGTACACTCCGGGTTTGCCGCCTTCCGTTGGCGGTGGGGGGAGGAACGCCGTGCCGAAGCTGACTCTTGGAA
Source organism: Acidobacteria bacterium RBG_13_68_16 (assembly GCA_001766905.1). GTDB lineage: Bacteria > Acidobacteriota > Thermoanaerobaculia > Thermoanaerobaculales > Thermoanaerobaculaceae > RBG-13-68-16. The sequence continues at coordinate 42,574 of MEKI01000140.1, read as the reverse complement.
AGCCTCCGCGCCGCAGACCGGGTCGGATCGTGATGATCCTTGCGCTCCTGATGGTTGCATTTGTGCTGTGGGGAGCGCTGCGCCGCGGGCCGGCACCCTCGATGGTGATCGAGAGCGAGCGGCCCGCCGTGGGAGCAGCCACGAAAATCGTGGCGCGTTTCTCGGAGCCTTCGAGGGGGCTCGGCACGGTGAGGCTCGAGGTCGTCCAGGGGGAGAAGAGCGTGGTGCTCGGTGAGCAGCGGTTCCCCCGGGCCGGCTCGTTCAACCCCACAAGGGGTCGGTTCACCCCGCAGGCGGAGCTCTCGGCGACCGTCGGGCGCGCCAGCGAGGAGTGGCTGCGGGAAGGCGAGCTCGTGGTGCGGGCGACCGCCGACCGGATAGCGGGGCCGCTGCGCTCGAAGGCACAGGTCGTGGTGGAGAGGCGCATGCAGGTGCGCCTGCGGCCGCCCAGGCTGGAGCTCGAGTCGAGGCAGCACTACGTGCGCGAAGGGGGCGCCGGCGTCGTCGTGTTCAGGGTCGGTGAGGGGGTGGACCGCTCCGGCGTGCGGGCCGGCACGGTGGAGTCGCTGTCCTACCCCCGCCCAGGCGGCAGCACCGGGGAGCGCTTCGCGCTCTTTGCGATCCCGTGGGAACTGAGCGATCCCGCCCAGGTGAGGCTGTTCGCGGAAGACGACGCCGGCAACCGGGTGGAACTGCCGTTCGTGGACGTGTTCAAGAAGGTCCCGCCCCGCGCCGACACGCTCGAGCTGACCGAGACATTCCTCGAGAAGGTCGTGCCCGCTATCGCGAGCGCGACCCCCGGGTTCGACGCGCGCGGCAGGCTGCTCGACCAGTACCTGCGGATCAACGGTGAGCTGCGACGCTCGGTGCTGGCCCAGATCGCGGCGCTGGCCCGCGACTCGGAGCCGCACGTCCTGTGGAAGGGCGCGTTTCTGCAGATGCCTAACACCCAGCGGCGGTCCGGTTTCGCCGAGAACCGGACGTACTTCTACCAGGGCAGGGCGGTGGACCACCAGACCCATCTCGGGCTCGACCTTGCCTCAACGGAGCGTGCGCCGGTACCGGCCGCGAACTCCGGGAAGGTGGTGTTCGCGGGGTGGCTCTCGATCTACGGTAACGCCGTGCTCCTGGACCACGGCTACGGCCTCCTGAGCCTCTACGGCCACATGGCCGCGCTGGACGTCAAGCCCGGCGAGATGGTCGGCAAGGGGCAGCGGCTTGGGACGAGCGGCTCGACCGGGCTGGCCGGCGGTGACCACGTGCACCTCGAGATCTTCGTCCAGGGCAAGTCCGTGGATCCGCTGGAGTGGCTCGACGAGCACTGGATCCGGGACAACATCGCCACCAAGGTGAACCTGCCGGGGTGAAGACAGGGTACAGAAGTGTCCTTCTGCCGTACCTGTCACGCCAACACCGCTGGTGCATCCGGTTCTCCGAATCGGTTGCCCCTCACGGTGGCGAGACGTAGACTCATACCGTGAACGGTGAGCCGAGCCTGCAGGACCGCTACGCGCCGACTACCCGCTGCTTCGGCTGCGGCCCGGCGAACGCGGACGGGCTTCGCATCAAGAGCTTTGTGCGGGGCGACGAGGTGGTGTGCGAGTGGGCGCCCTCCACGCGCCACCAGGCGTTCGACGGCGTTCTCAACGGTGGAATCGTCGGGACCCTCTTCGATTGCCACTGCAACTGGACCGCCGCCTACCACCTGATGACCGCGGGCGGAGCCGACACCCCACCCTGCACGGTGACGGCCGAGTACCACGTGGTCCTCAAACGCCCCACGCCCTCGGCGGGTCCCGTCACGGTGCGCGCACGGGTGGTGGAGGCGAGCGAGGACCGCGCGGTTGTCGAGGGCACCCTGGAGGCGAGAGGTCGGGTCACGGCGACCTGCCGGGGGGTGTTCGTGGCGGTAAAGGAAGGACACCCCGCCTTCCACCGGTGGTGAGGGTGATCAACGGCCGCTACTTAGTGTCCAAGATCAGCGGCAGCCCGTCCTTCCCGGCACCGATGATCACGACCTTGGCGTTCTGCGAGGCGGCGAGCTTCTCGGTCGCCTCGATCCCCTTCCAGCGCAGCAATGGCTCGGAGATGCCCTTGGTCACGATCATCTGGAAATCTGCGATCCCCTGGGCCTCGATGCGCTTGCGCTCCGCTTCCTGCTTCTCCTTGAGGAGCACGAACTGCATGCGCTGGCTCTCCTGCTCGGCGCGCAGCTTTTCCTCGATGGCCTGGGTCAGCCCGACCGGTAGGCCAACGCGGCGCAGCGGCGAGGCCTCGACTGTGATGCCGCGGGGCCCGACGAGCTTCTGCAGGTCCTTCTGAATGATCTCCGCCAGCATCTCGCGCTCGGAGGTGTAGAGCGCCTTCGCCTCGTAGCCGGCCGTGACGCCACGCACGACCGAGCGGACCTGCGGCTCGAGGATAATCTCGATGTAGTTCGGCCCGATGCTCTTGTAGACCTCGGCCGCTTTGTCCGGGTCGAGGTGGAAGAGCGCGCTGATCTCGAGTTGCACCGTGAGCCCTTCCTTAGAGGGGACGTCCATCGTCTCCTTGATCTCCTGCGTCTTGACGGAGAACTTGAAGACGCGGGCGAGGGGGTTGACGAAGTTGATCCCCGCTTTGAGGGTCACGGGCGAGACGGTGCCGAAGAAGTCGACCACCCCGACGTGACCGGCCGGGATCACGGTGAGCACCTGAGAGACGGCGACGAGCGCCGCCAGCAGCGCAACGATCCCGACACCGGCACGGCTCGCCCCCACGACCGGGAAGCCGTCCCCGCGGCCGGCGCTCGCGAGCTTGCCGAAGGCCACCAAGGCGATGATTGCGACCAGGACGCTCAGGATAAAGAGCATGGTCCCTCCTCGACGATCTCGGCCAAGTGTAGGGCATTTCGGGTGTGTTCTCCGCATGGCGTGGGAGCGAGGGGGGTGGTGAGGACGCTTGACAGCGTGCCCGCGGCCGCGGAGCATGCGGGCCGGATCATGTCGCTCTTCGCGCTGAGCACCCTGCTTGCGGCCCTTCTTCTGTTCCAGGTGGAGCTTGTGATCGGCAAGGCCGTTCTGCCGTGGTTCGGCGGGACACCGGCCGTGTGGACCACGTGTCTGCTCTTCTTTCAGGTGGTGCTGCTAGGCGGTTATGGCTGGTCCCACGCGCTCATCAGCCGCTCCGCACCCCGTCGGCAGGCGGTGGCGCACGGCGCGCTGCTCGTGGCCTGTCTCGCGGTGCTGGGATGGCATCTGGTGTCGTGGGGTTCCCCCCTGCTCCCTGGGGCAAGCTGGAAGCCGGGCGGGCAGGAGAACCCGGTGCCCGCGATCCTCGCCGTGCTGGGCGCCGCCGTGGGTCTGCCGTTTCTTGCGCTCTCGGCCACCGCGCCGCTGCTCCAAGCGTGGTTCTCTCGCGCCTCGCCCGGGCGCTCCCCCTACCGCCTGTACGCCATCTCCAACGTGGGCTCGTTGCTGGCTCTGCTCTCCTACCCGTTCCTGGTGGAACCTCTGCTCCCCCTGCGGGTGCAGGCCCGGGTGTGGGCGATCGGGTTTGGCATCTTCGCCCTCGCCTGCGGCGCCTGCGCGATCAGGGTGGGCGCAGTCTCGACCGCCCGTTCGACGGGTGGTGAGGCCGCTCCCGGACGAGAGGGCACACCGGGGAAGGGGAGGCCGGGAACCGCACGGCGGTTCCTCTGGCTGGGCCTACCCGCCAGCGCCTCGGTGATGTTGCTCGCCGTGACCAGCCAGATCTCGCAGGAGGTCGCGGTCGTTCCGTTTCTCTGGGTGCTGCCGATGTCGCTCTACCTGCTCTCGTTTGTGGTGTGCTTCCACGATCGGCGGTGGTACTCCCGCGCGGTCTTCCACCCGCTCCTGGCTGTCGCGGTTTTTGTTGCCTGCTTCTTGCTGTACCACGGATCGGACGTTCCCGTGCTGGGTCAGATCGCAACCTGGTCGTTCGTGCTTTTCGTCTGCTGCATGGTCTGTCACGGCGAGCTCGCTCGCCTGGCGCCCGATCCCTGGCACCTGACCTCGTACTACCTCCGGCTGGCGGCCGGCGGCGTGTTGGGCGGCTTGTTCGTCGCGCTGGTCGCGCCGGTCGTGTTCAACGGTTTCTGGGAACTCCACGTCGGGCTGCTGGCGTGCGGGTTGGCGGCCCTCCTCGCGTTGCTGGAGGACGGTACGTCCTGGTTGCGGGCAGGCAAGGTGTGGCCCGCCATCGTGGCCCTCGTGTCGGCGGTTACGGGGACGGCCGCCTTCCTCGTTCCGATCGCTCAGGGCTCCGTGTTCGCCCGACTGTGGCCGGAGGTGGTCGCCGGGGCGGGCGTCCTGCTGGCCGCGTTCTGGTTGGGCCGGCGTGCGCGGGTGTCCCGTCTCTGGGAGGGGCGGCCGCTCTTCGCTACGGGTTGCCTGGCGGTGGCGCTGATGCTCCTCTCGGTGGTGCTGCGAGCCCACATGGGGGCGATCCTGGCAGGGTCGCTCGAGGTTTCGCGCGGTTTCTTCGGGGTGCTGACGGTCGAGCAGGAGTTCGCTGGGAACCCGAACCGGCACGCGTACCTGATGCGAAACGGACGCATCATGCACGGGTTCCAGTTTGCCTCGGAGGCAAAGCGGCGCCTTGCGACCTCATACTACGGGGAGGGGAGCGGTATCGCCATGGCGCTACTCCACCATCCGCGGCGCGAGGCGCCGACTCCCGACGGACGCGCCCTGCGGATCGGCATCGCCGGGCTGGGCGTGGGCACCATCGCGACCTACGGCCGCGAGGGTGACCTCCTGCGCTTCTACGAGATAAACCCGGATGTCGTCGGGTTCGCGACGGGAGGGGTGTTCACATACCTCGCCGACACGCCCGCTCACGTCGAGGTCGTCCTTGGGGACGCGCGCGTCTCACTGGAGCGCGAGGAGAGCCAGCAGTTCGACGTGCTGGTCGTTGATGCCTTCTCGAGCGGGGCGATCCCCGTGCACCTCCTGACCACCGAGGCTTTCGAGGTGTACCTGCGACACCTTCGATCGGGTGGGGTTCTCGCCATCGACGCCTCTAACCGCACGCTCGATCTGATGCCCGTGATCTCGCGCCTCGCCCACCACTTCAACCTCGCGGCGTTGAGCGTCGCGAAGAAGAGATCCGCCGATGGCACCTCCTGGGGCAGCTTGTGGATCCTCCTCACCCGCGACGTCGGGTTCCTCTCGACGCCGGGGATCGCCGATGATGCCGCTCCCGAGAGAGACCGGGGCCCGGAGATTCCCGTGTGGACCGACGACCACAGCAGCCTGCTTCCGCTCCTCAAGGCCTCCGCCTGGGATTCGGAGGCGCTCGCGCGGGGCGGGAGCGACCGTGCCCCCTGAGAGCACCGCGCGCGACGAAACGGGGGAAAGAAGGGCGCACAATAGCAACCGGAAGACGTTCCGACTCCTCGAGGTCTGTGCTATAAGGTGACTGTGCCCGATCGCAAATACAGGCATCGCGGTTATCAGGACGAGGAGCGCCGCGAGGAGAAACGGCCCCCTGGCGAAGGGGTGCCGCGCGAGCGCCCCGAGGGTCCGCGGGGCCGAGGGCTCGGCGCGCCTACCGCGACCGTGTTCCGCTGCCGAATGTGCGGGACCAAACAGCAGCTCACCGGCACGCTGCCCTCCGACGCGACCTGCACGAACTGCGGCAACGACCTTCACACCTGCTCCAACTGCGTGCACTTCGACACCTCGAAGCCCAACGAGTGCCGGAAGCCGGTGCTGCAACGCATCACCAGCAAGAGCAGGCGCAACACCTGCGAGCTCTTCACCCCCAACACGGTGCAGGAGTTCGCCTCCGAGCGGCCCCCAGCGGACAGCAACGCCTCCTCGAACAGCCCGCGCGCGGCCTTCGACGCCCTGTTCAAGAAGAAGTGATCACAACTCGCCCCGCGAGTTGTGATCATCCCGAGCGTAGCGAGGGATCCCGTTGCAAGGCATGCAAGGGCCGGCGGTCGCCCCGCGAGTTGCGGTCATCCCGAGCGGATCAAGGCGTTCCAGGTCGCGGCGGAGCATCTCACCGCTCTGGGCATTGGTGGAACCTAAGCGTCAAACGTGTGGGGGAGCTGACCGGTGCGACGTTGGGGAGGAGAGAACCGACCCCGGGGCACTGGGAGGTGGGTGGTGCCCCGGGGTGGTCAAACCAACCGGAGCCGGTTAGTCCATCTGCCGGCGAAGGTACGTGGGGGTGTCGAATTCGGAGAAGTTCCCCACGTTGACGCCGTAATCGTTCGGCAGATTGGCCGGCAGGTATGGGCTCGCGACCTCCTGGTGACGCTCACGGTGGGGCTGTTCCTTCGGCGCCACCCGGTCCACCGGGCGGGCCGCGCGCTCCTCGGCGGTCGCGCCGAAACCGGTGGCCACCACGGTCACCTGGATCCTGTCCTGCAGCTCGGCGCGCTGGCCGTAGCCGAACAGGAATAGGCAGTCGGGCGAGCAGCGTTTGGCGATGTACTCTGCGGCGTCGTTGATCTCGGAGATGGTGGTATCGGGGCCGCCGATGAAGTTGACGAGCACCCGCTGCGCGCCCTCCAGCGAGTTCTCCTCGAGAAGCGGGGAGGAAAACGCCTGCTGGGCTGCCTCGATGGCGCGGTGTTCACCACTGCCGAGGCCGATCCCCATGAGCGCCATCCCTCCACCGCGCATGACGGTTTCGACATCCGCGAAGTCGCGGTTGATGATGCCGGTCTCGTTGATGATGTCGGAGATACCCTGGACGCCGTGGCGCAGGGCCTCGTCCGCGAGGTGGAACGCCTCCTCGACCGAGACCTGTGGGCCCACCATCTGGAGCAGTCGCGAGTTTGGAACCGTGATCAACGTGTCCACGCACTTGCGAAGCTCGTCGATCCCTTTCTCCGCGATGCGGGCCTTGCGGGAGCCCTCGAAGGTAAACGGCTTGGTGACGACGGCGACCGTCAGCGCCCCTGCATCGCGTGCGAGGCTGCCTATTACCGGCGCTGCTCCGGTGCCCGTGCCGCCCCCCATGCCAGCGGCGATGAAGACCATGTCGGCCCCCTCTAGGCACTCGATGAGCTCATCGGTCTTGTCGAGTGCGGCCCGGTTGGCGGCCTCGGGGTCGCACCCGGCACCCAGGGCCTTGCCGCGCGCATTGGGTGTGAGAAGCTGCAGGCGCAGGCCGGCCTTGCTGGCGCGCAGCGCCTGACCGTCGGTGTTCACCGCGATGAACTCGACCCCCTTGATGCCGGCCGCGATCATCCGGTTGACGGCGTTGCTACCGCCCCCGCCGACCCCGAGCACCTTGATGCTGGCGGGCGCCGAATCGTCGGCAATGGTTATGGCTGGCGCCGTCCTTCCCCTTGAGTCGTCAAACGTGATCACGTTCCACCTCCCCTTTCGCAAAGACTTTGCGTGAAATCTTTCTCAGAAGACCTTCCTTGCGTCGCCTGTCGCGGACCACCGGCAGCGCGGACGGCAAGAGCAGATTGCGGGCGTGGACCAGTAGCCCCACCCCGACGGCCGGGGAGCGCGCCGGCAGCTCCGAACTCGCCAACAGGTGGGTAGCGTCGGCCACACCCTCGAGTTCGCCCAGGCGCGCCCGTTTCACGAAGACCTCCTCGGCGAGAGCCGCGAGCCCCTCCAGATGGGCGCCGCCTCCGACGAGCACGACGCCCGTGCACGGCGCATCCTGGGGGATCTGCCGCCACACCTCGGCGGCGATGAGCTCGAACGTCTCCTGCATGCGGAGGCGGATGGTCTTGCACAGCTCCCTGCGCGAGATGACGTGGCTGCCGCGTCCCTCGATGGTGGGGACAGAGATGGTTTCCTCCTCCCCAACGTCGCCGAGCAGCATGGTGCCGGCCTCACGCTTCGCCCTCTCGGCCCCGGTCGCCGTGGTCTGAAAGCGGTGCACGAGGTCGTCGTTTATCTTGTTGCTGCCTATCGGGAAGGAGCCGGCTGCAAGGAGCTTGTCGCCGGAGTACGCGGCATAGCCCGTGTTCCCGAAGCCGATGTCGATGAGGACCGCGCCCAGCCTGCGCTCGTCGGCGGTGAGCGTCGCATCCGCCGCTGCAACCGGGGCGAACAGGAACTCGTCGACCTCGAGGCCAGCCTCGTTGATAGCCTTCTCGACCGTCCGGACCGGGCTCTCCTGGCAGGCCAGGACGTAGCAGTCGACGGCGAGCTGGCGACCGACCATCGCCTGCGGGTCCAGGATCCCGTCCTGGTCGTCGAGCGCGTACGTCGGTGAGACCACGTTGAGCACGGTGTGACCGACCGGAAGCGGCTGGCGGCGCACCGCATCGTGCAGGGTCTCTAGGTCCGCGAAGCTCACCTCGCGTTCGCGGGCGCCCATTGAGATCACCGCACGGGTGAGACGACCACTGATGAAGATTCCAGCCACCGAGGCAAAGACCCTCTCTACCGGGAGCTTTGCCATCAGTTCGGCCTCCTCGGCCGCGGCCTTGATTGCGGCAACCACGGGTCTGAGCTGCACAACCTGGCCGGAGCGCATGCCGATCGCTGGCGCCAGCCCCACGCCGCGGATGACGATCTGGTCGTGGGCATCCAGCTCTCCAATGAGCGCCAGCACACGGTGATCGCCGACGTCGAGGGCTGCGACGATTCGCGGGCTCTGCGCCATTAGTCGGTCTCCTCGGGCGGAGGCGCCGGGAGCACGGCAACTCGTCCGGGCACACGGGCATCGACCCGCAGGGGCGTCGGCAAGCGACTCGCGAGCCACGAGTCGAGGACCCTGCGGGCACCTACCAGCGCCTGGGGGTTGTCGGGGTCGGCAAGGACGGGAAATGGAGTGCTGGCGAAGCCGAGCACGACATCGTGGGATGCCAGGCGATCGATCCGGCGCAGGCTGTCGTTCCAGCATCGCTCGAGCTGCGTGGCCGCAGCCAGGACCGAGGCGCGCTCCTCGGGGTAAGCGCCGAAACCGTCCAGTTCAAGAAGGTTTGTGCCGGGCGCGGCGGGAGCGAGGAGATGCCCCTCACGGTCCAGCAGTCGGGGTACCCCCTGATCGACGGCCACCGCGACTGGCACACGCTCGACGACGGCACAGGTCACCACCCCGTCGAGGGAGACGCGTACGGTAGCATCAGCCACCCAGGCCAGGGCCCGTACCCTCGAGCGCAGCTCGCTCGCCCGTGCAGCAACTGTCGGGGTTCCAAGTGCCGAGCGGAGGACCGTTTCGACCTCTCGTGCGGGGAAGCGGTGAATGCCAACCACGTGCACCTCGCGGACCTGCAGTGCGACGGCGAGCGTCGCGGTGAGCGCGAGCACGGCAAGCACCGGCAGCGCACGGGTCGCGAGCCGCCTCCAGAGCCGTCGGTGGCGCACGATTCCGCTCATCGTGAACCTCCGGCGAGCCAGGACTCCCCGAGGCGCACAACGTCCCCCGCACCCATCGTGAGCAGCACGTCACCGGGCCGGAGAAGGTCGTTCAGGGCGGCGAGGGCCTCCTGGAACGAGGCGGCACCGAAAACCCTGCGGTGCCCCGACGCATGCGCGGCCTCCACCACCAGTTCATGAGTAACTCCCGAGATCGGCTGCTCGCGGGCCGGATAGATGGGGAGTACCAGCACAACGTCGGCCGCGAGCAAGGCCTCGCCGAACTCACGCGCGAACGCCTTCGTTCTGGAGAAGAGGTGCGGCTGGAAGGCCACGACCAGCCGGGCGTCGGGGAAGCTCTGCCGAGCGGCTTGCAGTGTAGCCGCGACCTCGCTGGGGTGGTGAGCGTAGTCGTCAACCAGCCCCACGCCGCCGCGCTCCCCTTTTCGCTCGAAGCGACGGGCAACGCCGGTGAAAGCAGCGACCGCTGTCGCGATCTGGGCGAACTCCACGCCGATCTCGAGCGCAGCCGCCGTGGCGCCCAGCGCATTGGAGAGCATGTGCCGACCGGGAAGCGAGAGCGAGAGCTCGCCAAGTTCCCTTCCCCGCTCCACCACGTGACAATCGGCACCGGTGCTCGAGAACCGGGGCTCTCTCCCATGAACCTCGGCCTGAGGGGAGAATCCGAACGTCACGGTCCGGCGGGAGAAGCGCGGGAGGAGGCGGCGAACGCCAGCGTCGTCAAGACAGGCGATCGTGGCGCCGTAGAAGGGCACACGGTTGGCGAAGGTGACGAATGCCTCTTCCATGGCGTCGATCGAGCCGTAGGTGTCCAGGTGTTCCGGCTCCACGTTGGTGATCAGTGCCAGTACCGGGGAGAGGGCAAGGAAGGAACGGTCGAACTCGTCGGCCTCGCACACTAGGTACTCGGAGTGCCCCAAACGTGCGTGGGCGCCGAGGAAGTGCATCCGGCCGCCCACCACCACCGTGGGGTCGAGCCCGGCCCGGGTGAGCACGAAACCGGTCAGCGAGGTGGTCGTGGTCTTGCCGTGTGTGCCGGCTACGGCGATCCCCCACTTAATGCGAGAGATCTCCCCGAGCATCTCGGCGCGCCTGATGACCGGAATGCCGCGGCTGCGGGCCGCATCCAGCTCCGGGTTCGTGCCGGGCACCGCCGACGAGATCACAAGCACCTGCACGCCAGCCAGGTGGTCGGGTGCGTGACCGAGGGCCACCTTGATGCCGAGCGTCTCCAGACGGGCGGTTGTCTCACTGGCGGCGAGATCGCACCCGGAGACCTCGAACCCCTCTCCGTGGAGGAGCTCGGCCAGGCCGCACATGCCGGCGCCCCCGATCCCGGCGAAGTGGATGTGGCGAACGTGCCCGAAGTTCAAAGGGCACCTCCGCGGCCCTCGGAGCGAGCAGCCTCGAGGACCAGGCGCGCGACCTCTCTCGCGGCGTCCGGGCGGGCGAGCCGCGCTGCGGCCCGACCCCGGTCGACCAGCCGAGCGGGGGAGGCGAGCAGCTGGGCGAGGAGGGCCGCGGTGCGCCCGGGGGTGGCCTCCCGCTCCTCGAGCACCTCCGCGGCGTCGGTGGCGGCGTAGGCGCGGGCGTTGGCGAGTTGATGCCCTCCGGCGGCCGCAGCGAACGGCACCAAGAGTGCAGCCCGGCGCGCGGCCGCGAGCTCCGAGAGCGTGAGGGCGCCAGCCCGCGCAACTACCAGCGCGGCCCGGGCCAAAGCCTCCGCCGGCCGCTCCAGGAAGGGGACGACCTCGGCCGCCACGCCGGCGGAGGCGTAGCGCTGCCGCACCTCGGCCTCCCACCGCTCGCCGGACTGGTGGATGACTCGCGGGAGCGGGGTGCCCGGGATGAGCCGGGCGAGCGTCTCGGGGAGGAGGGCGTTGAGGAACACCGAGCCCTGGCTGCCGCCGATGACGAGCACGGCGAGAGGCTCCAGGGGTGGCGAGGGCACGGAGAAGAACTCGGCGCGCACCGGGTTGCCCGTCCAGCGCGCCGGAAGCGAGGCGAACGCGGACACTGCCGCCTCGAAACCGCAAGCGACCGTGACGCACCACGGCGCCAGCAGGCGGTTCGAGAGACCTGGGAGGGCGTTCTGCTCCTGGAGTATGACCGGGATCCCGAGCATTCCGGCGGCCACGCCGCCGGGCAACGAGGCGTATCCCCCGACCGCGAGGACGGCTCCCGCCCCCTGGCGCAGCAGGTAGGTCGCGGCCTGGAGCGTCGCGGGCGCCACGCGGAGCGCCGCGCACAGTTGAGCACCCGGCGAGCGCGCTGCGGCGCCGGTCACCGCGAGGAGCCGCAACGGGATGCCGGCCTGCGGAACGCGGATCGCCTCGAGGCCGCGACGCGCGCCAAGCCAGAAGACGGCCACGCCCGCGCGTGCGAGCTCCTCGGCCACCGCGAGTCCGGGGAACAGGTGGCCTCCGGTGCCGCCGCCGGCGATCGCGACCCGGGTCACGTCCCCTCCTTGCCCACGTTGAGCAGCAAGCCGACGGCCACCATGGTGACCATCGTGTCGGAGCCTCCGGCCGAGAGCAGCGGAAGGGGAAGGCCCTTTGCCGGCAGAAGATTCAGGCAGACCGAGACGTTGAGCAGAGCCTGGACCGCGAGCGTCACCGCGAGGCCGCTGGCGAGCAGGCCTGCGGCCACGGTGTTGGCGCGCCACGCGGCCAGAAGCGCGCGGGCTGCGATGAGCCCCAACAGTGCAAGCGTGACTGCCGCCCCCGCGAACCCCAGCTCCTCGCCGATGACCGCGAAGATGAAGTCGGTGTGAGGTTGCGGCAGGTAGAACAGCTTTTGCAGACTTTCACCCGGCCCGCGCCCGATGAGACCGCCACCGCCGATGGCAATCAGCGACTGCTGCACCTGGTAGCTGGTATCTCCGAAGAACGCGCGCAACCGCTCCACCCGGTACGGCTTGATGGCGACTGCCACCAGGACGACTGCGACGGCCGCGGCGCCGAAACCGACCAGCGTGCGCCATGGAACCTCCGCCAGCAGAAGCACGGTTGCCGCCGCGACGAGGAGCAGAACGGCGGAGCCCAGGTCGGGCTCGATCAGCACCAGGCCCACTGTCACGCCGGTGAGTCCCAGCGCCAGCCGGTGTGCGCTCCGGCGCTCCTTGCGCCCGGGCTGCGGCCGCGCCAACAGGGAGGCGAGCGCGAGGGGAAGAGTGACCTTGGCGACGGCGGAGGGCTGGATGGAGCTCACCGGCAGCTGCAGCCAGCGGTGCGTGCCTGCGACCGGCGCCTGGAGAAACGCCGCGATCAGCACCGCCCAGGTTGCGAGGAGGAGCGGAAGCGCGACCTTCCAGGTCGTGAGCTTGTCGAGAGGCACGAACGTCGCGGCGAGCATGCCGGCGGTGCCGAGGATCACGGCGACGAACTGCCGCAGGGCGAACTCGTACTCCGAGAGGTGATAGTACTCCCGGGCCAGCGGTCCCGAGGCGGAGCCGACCATCACCACCCCGATGGCGGCGGCGAGCATCGTCGCGGCAAGCAGGAGGTGATCGATTCGGCGGGTCCTCGGCATCAGACGCTCCCCGCCGCCGACCGCACCAGGCGGGCGAACTCGTCGCCGCGGTGTTCATAGTTGCGGAACTGGTCGAAGGATGCGCACGCCGGTGAGAGCAGAACTACATCGCCTGGGCGAGCGCGGTCGGCAGCCCTGCGCACCGCCTCCTCGAGGGTGCCGCACGACTCGATCGGTGCGGAGCCGGCAAGGGCCACGGCGATCTCCTCGGCCGCCTCACCTATCAGGTAGATGTGAGCGAGCCGGCCCTCCGCCGCGGGACGCAGCTGCCGGAAGTCCTGTCCCTTGCCGAGGCCGCCCAGGATGAGATGGATCGTGCCGGACGCGTAGCCGGCGAGCCCCGCGGCGGTGGCCCCGATGTTGGTTCCCTTTGAGTCGTCCACCCAGCGCACGCCGCCCGTCTCGGCCACGACCTGGTGGCGGTGCGGGAGAGCCGACGCGCTTCGCAGCGCGCGTGCGATTGCCGTCGTGGGAACACCCAGTCGGCTGGCCGCAAGGGCGGCGGCGAGGGCGTTGGCGACGTTGTGGTCGCCCAGGAGAGGCAGCTCGGCGCGCCGGAGCAGCAGCTCGCCTCCGAGCACCAGGGAATCGCCTGCGAGGTGCGCCTCTGCGCCTTGCTTCGAGAGGGAAAAGAAAACTGTGCGCGAGGGGACCTGCAGGCCGGCGAGCGTGGGATCGTCGGCGTTGAGCACCGCGAAGTCGTCGGCGAGCTGATGCGCGAAGATCCGCGCTTTGGCCGCGAGGTAGCTGGCCATGGTGGGGTGCCGGTCTAGGTGGTCCGGAGAGACATTGAGCAGCACACCGACGCGCGGGCGGAGCGTCGTGCACCCCTCGAGCTGGAAGGAGGAAAGCTCGAGGACCACCGCGTCCCATCCGCTGGCGAGGGCGAGCTCGCTGGCAGCAGTGCCGATGTTGCCGCCTACCCCGACCCGCCACCCGGCGGCGGCCCCGATCGCCCCCAGCAGCGAGGTCACGGTAGTCTTGCCGTTGGAACCTGTCACGGCGACGATCGGTACGCGGGGCAGAGCGCGTGAGGCCAGCTCCACCTCGGCGATGACCTCGATCCCCCTCCGCCGCGCCTCGGCAAGCAGCGGGAGCTCCCACGGCACCCCCGGCGAGGCCACCACCAGAGCGACCCCGTCGAGCAGCTCCAGGGAATGCCCGCCCGTCACCACGGTGACGCCGGCGGGAAGCGTTGTCAGCCGGGCAGCGAGCTCGGAGGGAGTGGCACGGTCGTTGGCTGTCACCGTCCACCCCTGGCTTGCGAGAAGGGTGGCGGCCGCGACCCCGGAGACCCCGAGGCCGACAACGACAGCGCAAGAGGGGGTGATCGTGCTCATCTTAGCTTCAGCGTCGCCAGTCCCATCAGGGCGAACATGCCCGCGACGATCCAGAAACGCACCACCACCTGGGTCTCGGCCCACCCGGAGAGCTCGAAGTGGTGGTGCAGGGGGGACATGCGGAAAACCCGCTTGCCCCGGGTCTTGAAGCTGACCACCTGCAGAATCACCGAGAGCGCCTCGGCCACGAAGAGCCCACCCACCACTACCAGCGCAAGCTCCTGCTTGGTGATCGCAGCGGTGCAGCCGATCGCGGCGCCGAGTGCCAGCGACCCGACGTCTCCCATGAAGAGCTGCGCCGGGTGGCAGTTGAACCAGAGGAACGCGAGCGAGGCGCCGACCATCGCGGCGCAGAAGACAGTCACCTCACCGGCCCCGGGAACCGAGGGGATCTGCAGGTACCTTGCGAGCCTCGCGTTGCCCGCCAGGTAGGTGAAGACCGTGTAGGTGCCGAACGCGATGAGAACCGAGCCGATGGCGAGTCCGTCCAGGCCGTCGGTCAGGTTCACGGCATTGGAGGATCCGACCAGCACCAGTGCGATGAACGGGACGTAGAGGATCCCGAGGTTCACGTGGACGTTCTTAAAGAAGGGCGCCACCAGCTCCCCGGCGTAGGGAGAGTTTCCGGCTACGAGGCGGATCGCGACCGCTGCCAGAAGCGCCACGGCTAGCTGCAGTCCGAGCTTCTGCCAGGCGCGCAGCCCGAGGTTCCTGCCACGCCGCACCTTCAGGAGGTCGTCGAGGAGTCCGATGGCGCCGAAGAGCAGCGTCGTGAGCATGACCACCCAGACCCACGGCTCGGTGAGATCGCCCCACAGCAGGATCGGGGCGACGATGGCTCCCAGGATCAACAGCCCACCCATGGTGGGGGTGCCGGCCTTGGCGTGGTGGGACGCGGGTCCCTCCTCCCGGATGGCCTGGCCTATCTGGCGCTCGCGCAGGAGGCGGATGAGCGGCGGTCCGAGGGCGATTCCGACCACGACCGCCGTCAGGATCGCGAGTGCCGCCCTGAAGGTGATGTAGCGAAAGACATTCAGGGGACCCCATACGACGTGCAGTTCGTAGAGCAACCAGTACAGCATCAGCGCACCCCCGCGCGCAGGCCGTCAACCACAAGGTCCAGACCGATCCCGCGTGATCCCTTCACCAACACGACATCGCCCGGCCGGAGCAAACCGCGCAGCAGGTCGAGGGCCTCCGTAGCCGTGGCGATGTGATGGGCTTCGGCACCCTCCGCGGCGCGTGCCAGCGCGGCCGCGCTCTCGCCACCGACCGCCACGACCACGTTCGCCGCCGCCGCGGCCGCCCGGCCCACCTCCCGGTGCAGGGTGGGCGAGTCGGGTCCCAGCTCCAGCATCTCCCCCAGCACCGCGATGCGTCGGCCGCGCGTGGCGGCGAGCAGGGTGAGGCCTGCCCTCGCCGCCTGAGGCGAGGAGTTGTAGCTGTCGTCCACCAGCGTGATGCCGCTGCCACCAAGCACATGGACCACCCCGCGCCTTGGGGCCGGAGCGAGGCGAGTCACGCACGGCGGGATCGCCGACGGGGCGACGCCCACCGCCAGGGCCAGCGTCGCGGCGGCCAGGAGATTGTCGGCCTGATGGCGCCCGGGGAGTGGCCACGTCACCTCGAGGGTGGCGAGCGGGCCGGTGAGGCGGAAGGCCGAGCCCAGCAGGCCGTTCTCCCGGTAGTCCTCGAGCCAGAGGTCGCTCTCGTCGGCCACGCCGTAGCGCAGGACGTTGCCACCGAAGCGATCGGCGAACCCGGCGACCCTCCGGTCGGCCGCGTTGAGCACAAGCAGGCCGTCGGATCGCAGGTGGCGGATCAGCTCGGCCTTGGCTTCGGCGATCGCGTCAACATCGCGGAAGAACTTGAGGTGCACCGGCGCGACAACCGTGTACAGAAGCGCATCCGGCTCGGCAATGGCGCCCAGGCGGTCGAGCTCGCCGGCGTGGTTCATGCCGAGTTCGGCGACCATCCATGCAATCCCCTCCGGACGGTTGCAGAGCTCCGCGGGGAAACCGGCCTGCGAGTTGCGGCTGCCGCTCGTGAAACCCACCGAAAACGTGGTCGCGAGGAGCGCGACTAGAAACTCTTTGGTCGTGGTCTTGCCGATCGAGCCGGTAACGGCGGCCAGCCGGTACGCCGCGCCAGCGCGCTCCGCCCGGGCGAGGCGCTGGAGCGCCGCAAGTGTGTCTGGCACGACGAGCCGTGGCAGCTCGGCGCCCACCGGGCTGCTCACGAGGGCCGCAGCCGCCCCGGCGCCCGCAGCCTGTGCCACGAACTCGTGACCATCCACCCGTTCGCCCGGAAGTGCGACGAAGAGATCCCCCGGCCGCACCGCACGTGAGTCGATGGCCACGCCCGTCACGCGCCTTCCCCCCTCGCCCTCTAGGCGGGCCCCCAGGAACGCGGCGAGTTCGGTGACCGAGCGGCGCATCACGCCCCCTTCCGTCGGGCGAGCTCGCGGATCACGGCGCGATCGTCGAAGGGGACGCTCCGGTCGGCGAAGATCTGCTCGGTTTCGTGCCCCTTGCCCGCGACCAGCACCAGGCAGCGCTCGTCGGCGAGCGAGAGCGCCGCGCCGATCGCCTCGCGGCGGTCGGGAATCGCGAGGGCACGCGGGTTGCCGGAGGCGCGCACGCCGCCCAGAACCGCATCGATGATCGCCTGCGGATCCTCCGAACGCGGGTTGTCCGAGGTGATGATCGGCACGTCTGCAAGGCGGCCCACCACCTCACCCATAGGTGCGCGCTTGCCGGGATCACGGTCGCCGCCGCACCCGAACACCACGACCAGGCGCCGTTCCTCGCCCACGTCGCGCAGCGCCAGCAGGACCTTCTCGAGTGCATCCGGCGTGTGGGCGTAGTCAACAAATACCGGGAAGTGCGTGCCCGCCGCCACGGGCTCCAACCGTCCGGGCAGCGGCTCGGCGCCCTCTAGCCCGCGAACGATCACCTCGAGATTCCAGCCGAGGGCGACGGCACAGGCCACTGCTGCGAGGGCGTTCCGCAGGTTGTGCACGCCGACCAGCGGCAGGCGCGCGGGAGCATCGCCGAGCGGTGCACGAAGGATGAACGTCGTGCCCTCGAGGCTTGGCGATGTTTCAGTCGCGGTGACCGTACAGCCGGGTCCGAGGCCGAAGGTGAGGTCCCCCGGCCGGGGCGAGGCCGCGAGCCGTGCCATGTAGGGGTCGTCGGCGCCGATCACCCGTCGGCCGGGAGGCTCACGACGCAGGAGGTCCGCGAGCCGCTGCTTGGCCGCAAAATAGCCTTCGAGGTCGTGGTGAAAGTCGAGGTGGTCACGGGTCAAATTGGTCCAGATGGCGACGTCGAACTCGAGGCCGTGGACGCGCTCCAGGCTGAGAGCATGCGAGGAGACCTCCAAGATCGCCACCTGCCCGCCGCCGTCGGCGAGTTCGGCGAGTAGCGGCGCGAGGTCGGTCGCCTCCGGCGTGGTGCGAACGGCACGTTCGCTGCGGCCCGGCAACGTGTGGGCGATGGTTCCGAAGACGCCGTTCGGCACGCCGGCCGCCCCTGCGATTCTGCCGACCAGGTCGGCCACCGTGCTCTTGCCGTTGGTCCCGGTGATCCCAACCATCCGGAGGCGCCGCTCGGGGTGGCCGGCGAGCGCCCAGGCCGCAAGCGCGGTGGCCCGTCGTGGATTGGACGCGGCAAGCCAGACCGCCTGCGGGCCGGGGTCGCGGTCGGAGAGCACCGCCACCGCCCCGCGCTCCTGGGCTACGGCTGCGAACTCGATCCCGTGGTGCCTGGCGCCGGGGAGCGCGGCGAACACCCACCCGGGCTGCACCGCCTGCGCCACGTGCGTGATGCCGGTGGCCTCCGCACCGGCGCCGCGCAGCGACGCCCCGCACGTGGCAGCGAGCTCGGCCAGCGTCACACTCTCTCCCCGCTCGTTGGCTGCACCCCCAGTAGCGTCACCACTCGTCCAGCGATGCGGCCGAACACGGGCGCCGCCACCTCGGCCGCCCAGTAGTTGCTCTCGGGCTCGTCAATGCAGACAACGATGAGAAGGCTCGGGCTCGGCATCGGCAGGAAGCCGGCGAACCAGGCGACGTGCCGGCCGGCGGCGTAGCCCCCGGCGGAGGCCCTCTGCGCGGTTCCGGTCTTGCCGGCCACGCGGTAGCCGGGGACGTCGGCGGCCTTGCCGGTACCGTCCTCGACCACGCTCTCGAGAAGCGTTGCGAGCGAGGAGGCGACCTGGGCGGGGAGCACGCGGGTGGCGGGCTGTGGCCGGTAGGGCGTCACCGCTCGCCCGCTCCGGTCACGGGTTTCAAGGACCAGCGTGGGCCGGACCAGCAAGCCCCCGTTGGCGATCGCCGCGTACGCGCGGGCCAGCTGCAGCGCGGTCACGCTGATCTCCTGGCCGAGGGCGAGGCCTGCCCGGGAGAGCGCCGACCAGTGCTGCGGCGAGCGATAGATCCCATGTGCTTCGGCGGGCAGCTCGACGTGGGTCGGCTGTCCGAAGCCCAGATTCCGGATCGTGGCGTCGAGCTGGCCCGCCGCCATCCGGTGCGCAATGCGAATAGCGCCGGCGTTGGACGATTTGGCGAGCACGTCGCGCACGGGTAACAGTCCGTAGAGGGCGTGGTCGCGGATGAAGACGTTGGCGATCTGGATGCCCCCACCCGAGCAATCGACCATCTCCCATGGATCAAGTACGCCGGCAGCCATGGCGGCCGCCACCACGATCGGCTTGAAGGTGGACCCAGGCTCGAGCGCATCCTCTACGGCACGGTTCCGGCGCCCTTCCGGGGGTGTCTGGCCAACCCGTGCGGGATCGTAGGAGGGCAGGGAAGCGATCGCTAGCAGCTCACCGGTGACGGGAGACATCACCACCGCGGACGCACCCTTTGCCCTGGTCTGCGACAGGATGAGGGTCAGTTCCTCTTCAACTACCTGCTGCACGCGACAGTCGAGCGACACAACGAGCGACTGCCCTGGCCGACCGAGAGTGTCGAGGCGAAGGTCGAGGGACGTGGAGGCGATTCTGCCGTCACGAAGTTCGCGGTAGACAGTGGGGACGCCCCGGAGCGTACGGTCGTAGAACGCCTCGAGGCCGGCCTGGCCGTCTCCCTCGGCGTTGACGAAACCCACCGCGGGTCCAGCCAGCGAACCGTGGGGGTATACCCGCCGCTCGGTGCGCAAGGTTCCGACGCCGCGCTGCCGAAGCCTGGAGACCGCCTCCGCCACCTGAGGGTCGAGGTCCTTGGCGACGTAGTAGAAGCCGTCGCGTCTCTCGAGGTCAGCGAGGATCTCCCCCCTCGGCCTGCCGACCAACCGCGCCAGCTTTGTGGCCAGGCCCGGGCGCTGGTCGCGCGGGATCTTGCGTGGGTTGGCGTAGACGGCGACGCGCTCGACGCTCCCGGCGAGCAGGCGATCGTCACGACTCCTGATGTCGCCACGAGGCTCCTCCACCTCCACGGTGCGCTCGCGCTGGCGGGCCGACTCGGCCTCCCACACACGGTGCTCGAGGATCTGAACCTGCACGAGGCGGGCCACGACGACGACGGCCCACACTGCCAGGACGATCGCAATCCAGCGCAGGCGGGAGGCGCTCATCATCAGCGTGTCCTCCGGGCCGTCCTGACCTGCGGCGTCGGTGCCGGGGTGGCCTTTGGGCGCAGCAGGCCGCCGTCGGGAGTCAGGTGCATGACGCGCCCTGGAGCGACGGGCACGAGCCCAAGCGTGTCCAGGCTAGCCGCGAGCACAGGCGGCGACGTGAGCACCTCGCGATCGAGTTGCAGGCGGCGCTGCTCGCCTTCCAGTTGGTCCACGATGCGGGTGAGCTGCGCGATCTCGTACCGCATCCGAAGCGTGGCCTGGCGAGGAGCCACAAAGGCGGCCATCACGACGCTCACGGCTACCGCCCCGGCGAAGCACCACCAGACCCACCGTCTCCACCGGGTGTCGAGCTGACGGCGCAACCAGTTGTTGTTTGGGCGGTAGCCCCCGATCTTCATCCGCTTCTCCGCGCCGCCACCCGCAGCTTGGCGGAGCGGGCCCGCGGGTTGTCGGCGAGCTCTTCGGGGCCGGGGGTGACCGGCTTCGGGGTGAGGACCTCGAGCAGACGTTCGGGCCGGCACTGGCAGGCGAAGCTCCCAGGCGGGCACACGCATCGCCCGGAGAGCCGGCGAAGCGCCCGTTTCACCAGACGATCTTCCAGCGAGTGGAACGCGATCACCGCCAGTCGGCCTCCGGGCTTGAGCAGGCGTGCGGCCTGGTCGATGGCGGAAGGAATGGATTCGAGCTCGCGATTGACCGCGATGCGCAAGGCCTGAAACGTGCGCGTGGACGGGTCGATCCGCCCGCGACGCTGGCCGAGCGCTGCATGCACCACGCGGTTTAGCTCGCCGGTGGTACGGATCGGTTGCCTCAGGCGGGCACGGACGATTGCCCGTGCCACCCGCCGGGCTCGAGGCTCCTCACCGAACTCGCGCAAGGCCCGCACCAGCTCCTCCTCCTCGATATCAGTCAGCAAATCCGCGACGGTCGCCCCGTCGCGTCCGAAGCGCATGTCGAGTGGACCGTCGTGGCGGAAGGAAAACCCCCGGGAGGGGGTGTCCAACTGCAGCGACGAGACGCCGAGGTCGAACAGCACACCATCGGCGTGCGCGACGCCCTGATCGCTGGCGATCGCGGTGAGCGAACCGTACGACGCGTTGACCAGGACCACGCGCCGACCGAAGACCGCAAGCCGTTCGCGGGCCAGTTCGAGCGCCTCGGAGTCCACGTCGAGCCCCAGGAGCCGTGCCTCCGGTTGTGCCTCCAGCAGAGCCCTGGCATGGCCCCCCAGCCCGACGGTGGCATCCACGATCCAGCCCCTCGCCGACGGCGCGAGAGCCGTTACGACCTGGCTGACCAGGACGGGGAGGTGTTCGGCCGGGCACATCCTGCATCACTGCTCCAGTGCAGCGAGAGCGGCGAGGTCCTCGGCCGAGAAGGCACTGGCCAGCTCGGCCTGCGCCCGGTCACGGGGCACCACGGCGAGGAAGCGGCCGCGACCCGAGACCACGACCTCCCCGGTCACGCCCAACACCTCGCGGAGGAGCGCCGGGATCAGCACCCTGCCCTGCGCGTCCAGCTCGTCTTCCTGGCCGTAGTTGGCGTGCTCCAGCAGGCGCTGAACCAGGGGGTCCATCGACGGGCGAACGAGAAAGCGACGCTCCAGATCCTCCCAGACCGTCAGCGGGTAGACCCGAAGCTCGAGCGGACTCAGGGACGTGACGAAGACGCGTGGGCCAAACCACTCCTCGAGTTGGGTTTTCAGGCGAGCCGGGAGCTTCAGGCGACCCTTGTCATCGACGGTAGCCTGATAGCTCCCGCGAAAAGTCTCCATGCTCCGCCTCCAGGGACCCGCTGTCGCGGATGTGGGCTTTGGTGATCCACTTCGCTCCACTTTTGTCCACTGCCATCATGATGTGCGAGGGGGTCTGCTGTCAAGATCTTGCGCCTGGCGGAACACGGTCCGGCGAGGCCTGACCGGCTTCGTTGTCCCCGGGTGGGGTCGAAGGGCGCGGCGGGACCTACTTGATGGTCGCCATGAACTCGGGGTGGGTTTCGACGATGTAGCGCTTCTTGAGCTCGGTGACCACTGAGTTGATGTGGCTGCGGTAGCGCTCGTCCAATTCTTGCTGGCGAAGCTGCCCTTCCAGTTCCTCAAAAGGCTTCGGACTGGGCGGGATTCGTTCGATGAGCTGCACAGCATGGATGCCGGCCCTGCTGGTGAAAGGGTCGGAGATCTCGCCGGCCTTCAGTTTGACGACCGCATCTCTTACTTCGGGGCGAAGGTCTTCGATCACGACGATCCCGAGATCGCCGCCGCTCCCCTGGCCGGCGGCCACCTCCTTCTCCACCAAAGCCTTGAAGTCCCCTGAGGCTCGTGCGGCGGCCACCAGGCGGCGCGCAGCGGCCAGTCTGGCCTCGAGGTCGCTGCGATCTGCCGCCACAGGGATGACGATGTGCTCCAGGTGCGCCCGCTCGCCGATCATGAACTTGTCCTTCTCCTGCTGGTACCGCTGGCGCAGCTCCTCCTCGGTGATCGGGAGGTCACCAACCTCGCGCTTTATGAGTCGTTGGATGAGTATGGTGTCGCGCAGGCGCGCCTTCAGGCCCTCGAGAGTCAGACCGGAACCGCGAAGCATGCTCTCGAACGCAGCGTCGTCGGGAACGTGGTTTTCCTCCCGTAGCTGCTGCACCGCGGCATTGACCTCGTCGTTGGAGATTTCGAGCTTGAGTTCGGCGGCGCGCTCGAGGATGCAGAGCTCATCGGCTGCCTGCTGCACGAGGTCGAGGTAGGCCTCCTGGGGGAATGGCTTTCCGGTCTCGGAGGCGCGCTCGGTGGCGCGCTGGCGAATGTCCGCGGTGGTCAGAATGCGATCGTTGACTCTCACGACGATTCCTTCCACGAGCTGACGTTGCCCGGCAAGAGGGGCCGCACCCTCCAGCAGCATCACCAATGCAAGTAGTCTAATTCCCTTCATGGTGTCCCTTCGAACGGGTTCCTGCAGGGGAAGCTCGCCCCCGCACAGTCAACGCGCACCCCGATCCTGGCCGCGAGGTTCCGCACGCAGGCGCTGCGTGCCGCCTCGGACGCCTCGGCGGCAAGTTGGCCGCGGACACGCTCACGCACGGACGCATCTGGCCCCGCCCCCGCGGCGTGCCGCTCCATGATCTGAAACACGTGCCAGCCGGTGTTGCTCGGGACCGGATCGCTGAGCTCGCCTACGGCCAGGCCGAACGCCGCGCCTTCGAACTCAGGCGGAAGCTGACCCCGCTCCGCCCAGCCGAGAAGACCGCCACTCGCTGCGTTCGGGGCACGGGAGAGCGCGCGCGAGACGGCGAGGAAGTCCTCGCCGGCGCGGACCCGGTCGCGAGCCACTTGCGCGGTCGCCTGATCGGGGAGGATGAGCTGACGGAGACGGACCCGTTCACCGCCACCGGCGAGCTCCGGATGGCGCGCCAGATAGGCATCAACCTGAGCCTCCTGAGGTGGCGCGGGTGGCGGGCAGATCGAGAGCAGCAGCTCGCGAACACGCGCCGTGCGAGCGGCAGTCGTGAGGTCGTCGTCGCCGGGCGCGGGGGAGGCGGCCAGCATCACTTCTTCCTCCAGGTAGCGCTCGAACAAGGTACTTGCGAGTTCCGGCGAGACCTCCGGGATGCCGCGACCGGTCTGCGCCACGACAAAGCTCGAGAACTTGTCGGTGGTGACGGCACGATGCCCCACGAGGGCGAGTCGGTCCGATCGGCGCTGGCAGGCGAGAAGCGGCAAGAACGCGAGCAGGAGCAGGGTGATGCGGCGGCGCGCGGCCACGCCGGGGAGTCTAGCATGGGGAGCACGCAGCGGGCGCCCGCAGCTGCAGCGGAGCCGCCTCGGGCCGTGGTGTATCCTTCGCGCCGTGATCGCGGGGGTGATGAAGGGTCGACCTCGTCTCGTGGTGATCATGCCCGCCTTCAACGCGGCTCGTACGCTGGCGGCGTGCGTCGCTGAGGTGCCACGGGATCTGGCCGACGAGATCGTGTTGGTGGATGACGCGAGCCACGACGACACCGTGGCGATCGCCAGGGGGTTGGGGCTGACCGTGCTTGTCCACCCCGAGAACCTGGGGTACGGCGGCAACCAGAAGACTTGCTACCGAGAGGCTTTGCGGCGAGACGCCGGGATCGTGGTCATGGTGCATCCCGACCATCAGTACAACCCTCAGGTGATCCCGCAGCTCCTCGAGCCGCTCCTCGAGGATCGGGCCGACGCGGTGTTTGGCAGCCGCATGTTGGGGGGCGCGGTCCGGGAGGGGGGAATGCCGTGGTGGAAGGTGGTCGGCAACGTGGTCCTCACGAGGCTCGAGAACGCGGTGTTCGGCCTCCACCTCACGGAGTACCACTCCGGCTTCCGAGCCTACTCCCGAGCCTACCTCGAGAGCGTTAACCTCGGGGCCAACTCCAACGATTTCGTCTTCGATTCCGAGATCATCGCCCAGGGAGTTGTCGCCGGGATGCGGATCGCGGAGATCCCGATCGCCACCCGCTACTTTCCGGAAGCTTCTCAGATCGGTTTCGGCCGCTCCGTGGTCTACGGGCTCGCCATCCTCCGCCTGCTGGTACGTTTTGCGTTGCATCGGCGATGGTGGCCCCATCCGCAGTTTGGCGCTCCCAGGGTTCAGGGAAGCGACCTCGGCGGCTTGAGGTAGCGCGCCAGGAAGGCGTAGATCTCGCGACGGGCCTCTCGGGCAAGCGTCGTGTCCAGGCGGTCGAAGCTGTGCCCGCCGGCCGCGTCTTTGTAGATCTTGTACTCGAACTTCTTGCCCGCTGCCTTGAGCGCCTGGATGAGGTGTTCAACCTCGATGACGTTGACGTCCTCGTCGTTGGTGTTGGTGTGGATGAGCAGCGGCACCGCGAGCTTCTCGACGCTCCAGACGGGCGAGCGCCGCTTGTACTCGGCAATGTCCTGATTCACCGTCTTGCCGATGTGGTAGGGGGCAGAGAAGTCGTCCTCGTAGTCCTTGCCGAGGTACCCCATCCTCTGGATGAGGTCGGACACAGGCACCCCGGCAAACACGCACGCGTACTCCTTTGGGTGAGCGAACGTCTCCATGAGCACGATGAGGCCGCCGTGGCTCCAGCCGATGAGGCCCACTCGCTGCGGGTCCACGAAGTCGAAGTTCTCAAGGGCCCACTGCTTGCTGGCGTGGATGTCGTCCACCTCGCGGCCACCGTAGTCGATCAACTGGTAGAAGTCCCTGCCGTACCCCGTGGAGCCACGGTAATCCGGGGCGACGACGACGTACCCTTGCGCCATCAGCTCGCGGATGATGTGGGCGTGGTAGGTGGTGAAGTCGGCATGAACCCCACCGTGCGGCAGGATCAGCATCGGGAGCTTCTCGCCGGCGTTGCGGTCCTTCGGGACGAACGTGTAGGTGTAGAACTTCACCGGGTTACCCGCGCCGATCCCTGTGGGGTTCTTAGGGTTGGCGTCGGACGGTCCCGCGATGCGCCACTTGTCCACGACCGCGACGTCGCCGACCCGCTGGAACCAGGCAACGTCATCGATCGCCTTGCTGAGTTGATCGAGTCGGTGGTCGAGATCCTGCTGTGCCGCCCGCAGGGCGCCGATTTCCTTGGCCAGGTCCTCATCCGCGGCTGGCTGCTGCGACCACGAAGGGCCCGCAAACAAAAGCGCGCCGGTGACCGCAAGAGCGAACAGTGGGACTCTCACGTTTCCCTCCCGCGAGCCCTTCCGGGCCCGACCTCGGCATGATACGTCCCTGTGCCCAGCCGGTCTTCCCTCAGGCGCCGGGCTTGGCATCCGGCCGCACGGGCGGCTGCATGACGGGGAGCTTCGGCCTCTGCTCCGGTGGAACGGGGTTGGAAAAAAGCTTCTGCACCGATTCGCCGGCGAGCAACCTGTACGTGAGGTGGTCGATGCGTGAGTGGGACTTCTCGCGACCGACCTCGTCGAGGCCGATGAGCCGCTGAACGCCGGGCAGCGTGATGTTTCCGACCCTCACCGGCTCGGACCACAGGAACCGCATCCCGTCGGCTGTGACCCCCTTCCCGAGATCGGTCGCGGGGCTCTCCGCCCGGACAAGCGCAAAGGTGCGGCGGTCGACGTCCACGGTCCAGGAGGTCGAGATCTGGGGAGTGAAGAAAAACGTGCGTGTGAGTACCACCGTCATGCGCCACACCGGCTGACCGCCGACCTCCGCCGGAAGGACGTCTGTGACCGTTGCGCCCTCCCAGGTCAACGAGAACGGCAGCAGCAAGGGGAAGAGTTCCGCCGTGATGAGACGCTTGACCATGTAGAGCGTGGAGGGGCGGGCGTCGGGGTGACCACCGACTACCGCCCACCCCCCGGTCCCGTCGTCGCCGGCAATCACTTTCTTTTGGGGATCCTCCGTGCGGCCCGGCGTCGGGCCCGGGGCGAGAAAGATGAACCCCTTTGACTGGGCGGCCGTCTGGCCGTCCTGGGTCACCTCCTCGCGCTTGATCTTCACCTCCACGAGCCCCAGGGCGTTGAAGGCCGCCATCCCGCCGGCCGCATCGCAGGCTCGCCTGACGAGTTCCGACGGTGCCGGGGCAGCAGGTGACTCCTGCGCCAGGAGCGGCGTCGCAGCCAAAAGGCTCGCCGCAAGGGCGAGGAACGGTCGAAGTCTCTCATCCATCGCTCGTCTCCAATCAGTGCCTCTCCGGCCTATTGTGCTGCCCGCGGCGCGTCCCGATTCCCGGGGGCAGGTGGGCCATATTGCCGCCCTGCTCTGCCAAGACGGCACCCCTGTCCCACGCCACATCGCCGGCCTGGGCGAGTTTGTCTTCCCAGCGCTTCGCTTCCAGCTTTCGGCGTTCCGGTGCGCAGGCCAGCGACGCGGCAGTCTACCCGACAAGCGAAAACCGTGCCAACAGAACCACCACCTGCCTGATGTCTTCGTGGGCTGGGCGAACATGGTCGGGGCGAGAGGATTTGAACCTCCGACCACACGGTCCCGAACCGTGTGCTCTACCAGGCTGAGCTACGCCCCGACCCGGTGAGCGTGAAGCTTACACCACCGCTCGGTTTGCGGCAACACCGAGTCGCGTTGCACGCGGTAGCGGCGACCTGCGCCGGCGCAGAGTGGAGAGCGACCACTCTGGTATCGTGCCCCTGCAACGTGGCTTGAACGCGGGGGGCAGCCGTAAGAGGCGCGAGAAGGGGCGCTTCACGACGGGCGGCCTCGCCCTTCGGCTATGAAAAGAAGGGCCAACCGCGGCGCATGGCCGACCGGGAGGTCCGTGGTTATGGACAAGAAAACTGCGGCGGCGTGGTTGACTGCGGTGTTGGCCCTTGCGCTCCTCGTGCGCCTGCCCCACGTCGCTGCGGCCGACTTCCCAATCAACGACGGGGGCTTCTTCTACGTGATGACCACCGAGTTGGCGAACGCTGGTCTGTCGCTCCCCAGGTTCACGACCTACAACGGCGGGCACATTCCGTTCGTTTACCCACCCTTCGCTTTGTACACCGCGGCGGTGACCCACATGGTTACGGGCTGGCCCGTGCTGACTCTGCTACGGATCCTTCCGCTCATCGCGAACCTAGCTACGGTCGTCGTCATCTTCTTCCTGGGCCTCCGCATCCTCGGTTCACAGACCCGCGCCGGGGTCGCCGCGCTGATCTTCGTCGTGCTGCCACGGAGCTACGAGTTTCTGATCATGGGTGGCGGGTTGACGCGGTCGTTCGGATTTCTATTCGTTTCCCTGTGTCTGGTGGCCGGCCACAGAGTCTTCATCGAGCGACAGCGTCCGGCCGTCATACCGACCGCGATCTGTCTGGGGTTTGCGGTCATGTCTCATCCCGAGATGGGTCTGTTCGCGGCCGTGAGCCTCGGACTCCTCGGTCTCGGCACCGGCCTCGACAGATGGAAGGTGGTACGGGGCTTGGAGATTCTTGCCGGTGGAGCCCTGGTGGCGGCTCCGTGGTGGGTCACCGTCGTACTCCGTCACGGTTTGACGCCGTTTGCCAGCGCGACGGGCACCTCATTCTGGCGGTGGAAATCCGTGGCCGCCCTTCTTTCGCGAGAAGCCACGGGCGAGAGCGGCCTGACGCTTCTCGCGGCGCTCGCGCTGCTGGGGTTCCTCCTCTTGGTTGCACAGGCGTCGTTGGTGCTGCCCCTGTGGCTGGTTGCAGCGTTCGTTGTGGTGCCCCGGAGCGCACCTACTCCCGCCACGATCCCGTTGGCGATGCTGGCAACACTTGCCCTGACGGAGGTCGTGCTCCCGGTGGTAGGGGCGGATGCGGCTCCCGGAGCGCCGGTCGTACCGCGGCGACGTTCAGCGATTGCGGCGAAGTTTGCGGCAGCCGCCGGGTGGAGGCGGGCGGCGCGGATCGGGGTCGTTGTGGCGGTCCTCGGTTATTCGCTCTATTTCTCAAACCTCCGCCGCACGAGCGAGCCTTGGGCCTCGTTACGGTCCCTTTCTGCTGATGAGAGGCAGGCGATGGCTTGGGTCGAGGCGAACACTGCGCCGGGCAGCACGTTTCTCGTCGCCACGACTTCCGGGTCATGGTGGATCGACCCGGTCGACGCGTGGTTCCCGGCACTGACCTCTCGGAGGAGCGTTGCGACACCGAACGGGGCGGAGTGGCTGCCGCACCGCGAGTTTGACCGCCGCCTGGAGGAGTACAACGCTCTCCGAGGGTGTGGCAGATTGGACGAGAGGTGTCTTGCGGCGTGGTCTGCGCGGTTCGGCGAGACGGTCTCCCATTTCTATGTCTCCAAGCCCCGGGGACCAGCCACGATCGGGGAGCGTCAGAGCGGCGGGCTCGCGGGCGACCCGAAGCTCGTCGTCCTCTACGACGGCCCGGGAGCGACCGTCTTTTCCAAGAAGTAACGGGGGAACCTTAGGCGGGTCGTGCGAAAGGACACCCTCTTCGTCGCAACGATGGGCTACCTCCTGCTGCCCAACCTCATCTTTGCTCTGGGCTGGCTCAAGGCCGTGTGGGCACTCCCGTTTGCCGCGGTAATCGTGGCCTGCGTGGCCGACGTCGGGAAGCGATCACTCACCAGCACGCCGGCGTTGTCTGCGGGCAAGTGGGCCGTGCTGCTGACACTTGCTGGATTCTGGGCGGTCGCCTTCGGACTAGGCGGGCTGAACGCCCAGTCACAGGACTATTTGAAGCACAACCTGATATTCCACGACATCACCGTGGAAAGATGGCCCGTCGTGTACGGCGAACTGGGGCCCGATGCGCGCATGCTCTGCTACTACATCGCGTACTACCTGCCTTCTTGCCTCCTCGGAAAGCTTGCGGGGCTGGAGCACGTGGCGGCGTTCTCGTTCGCGTGGGGGCTGCTGGGCATCGCGCTCGCGTTCGCCTGGGTCAGTCGCTTCGGGCGGGGACACGGGCTCGTCGTTCTCGGAGTATTCACGCTCGTCGACAGCTTCTGCTGGCTGCCGGGCCTTTACCCCCTGGCCCAGAAGCTGGGTGTGCTGGCCGGGGCGGCCAACGGCGAGTGGTGGCACACGAACAGTTTCGTCGAGCACTTTTGGAGCTTTGCCGGAACGCAAACGAGGCTGCTCTTCCAGTCCGCGCCCGCAGTGCTGGTGTGGAGCCCCCAGCACGCGATTGGCGCCTGGCTAGCAACGGCATGTGTTCTAAGGAGTCTGCTCGAAGCGAGCCCGGCGCGCCACGTCGTTCTGGCCAACGCGGCAGTGGTGCTCTGGTCGCCCTTTGTTGGCGTCGGCCTTGTGCCGTTCACCGCGTGGGCGTGCGTTCGGGATGGGCGGGGGAGCGCGTCGTGGTCGAACGTTGTGGGCAGCGCAGCGCTCGCATTCCCCGCGTGCGTGTACTTCCTGGGGCACGATCCGCAGCAGTTCTCCGGCGTGCTCATCGCCACGTTCTCGGGTGGGCTGGACTGGTCGAGGTACGTGCTTTTCCTGATTCTTGCCATCGGTGTTCTCTGGGCTTCGGTGTGGAGCCTCCGGCGCAGGCTCGGCGTTCCCTCGATGGCGCTGTGGCGTCTGCTCTGTCTGGCAGGTCTCACCTTGACCGCCACGACGTTCGTGTACCTGGGAAAGTACAACGACTGGGTCACGCGCGTCAGCCTTCCCGCTCTCTTCGTCTTCGCCCTGGTGCTCTCTGTGACCGCGGTCGAGCTGTGGAGCCGCGGCGCACGCCCTGCGTACCGGGTGGCATTCGCGGTCCTCCTCGTTGCGAGCGCCGAGCGCAGCTTGAAGGTCTACGCCCTGGCGCCGATTGGGAAGCTCGAGGGGCAGGGCATCGGCACGACCATCGTCACCGCGCGGCGGTACGCGGATGATCTCGCAAAGCTGCCCGGGACGCCGGAGTTCAACGTCGCAAGCCAGTACCTGGGCAACCCGGACGGGTTCTTCGGGAGGTACCTCATGAAGTCGCCACATGGGCCGTCGGAGACCCGTTGAGCACGATCCTGATCACCGGGGGAACGGGGTTCATCGGAAGCCGGCTCGTCAAGTACCTGGCTGCGCACGGGCACCGTGTTCGCGTCATGGTGGTTGAGAACGACCCGCTCGTCTCGAGCCTGGCCGGGGTCGCGTGTGAGGTCGTGACGGGCGATATCACTCGACCGAAAAGCCTGGAATGTACGTTGAGCGGCGTACGCACGGTCTTCCACCTTGCCGCGGTGCTCTACTCTCACGACGCCGGCCTCTTCAGGAAGATCAACCTGGAAGGGACGAAGAACCTGCTGGAAGCCTCCGTCCGGGCCGGCGTCGAGCACTTCGTCTACGTCTCGGCGGCTGCGGCCGGGTACCGCGTTCGGACAAGCTACGGGGAGACCAAACACCTCGCCGAGGAGCTAATGCGTGTCCCCCGGGAGAGAACGAGCTTCACGATCGTGCGCCCGACCCTGGTCTTTGGGCCGTCGGGCGGCGGCCAGGAGCTCGTGATGTACGTGGAGCGGCTGCGGGAGTTCAGGTGGTTCATCCCGCTCGTCGGAAGTGGAAAGGCGAAGAAGCGGTGGGTCTTCGTCGACGACCTCATCGCCGGTTTGGCGTTGGTGGTCGGCAGGACTGTGTCTTTTGGAAAGGTCTACAACTTCGGCGGCGCCGACGTACACACTATGCGGGAATACACTCGGATGCTGTGCAGGCGACTTAACATCTCCAAGCCCATCGTTCCGGTCCCGGTATGGATCTGCTATGTCGTGGCGTGGCTGCTTCGAGTCGTGCGGAGGAGCCCGCTCCTCAAGCGCGACACAATCGTCGGAGTGACTATGGACGCCGACGTTGACATCGAGCCGGCGCGCCGGGAACTCGGCTACCAGCCTGTTACCTTCGAGGACTGGCTTTTCACCGGGACTGCGCACGACCCGTTCTGGGACAGCTGATCAGGCGGAGCGAGCGGATCTACCTTGGCGACATGGAGTCGAGACCTCCGTGAACATCGAGGAAGGTGCCGAGACCGGTGAGGTCGATCGCGACCCGGTAGCTGCGGTTCTTGTACGGTTCGATGCGGTAGTCACGCAGCTCGATGAAGGTGCTCCAGCAACTGCCTCGCCAGCGAAAGGCGAGCCTCTGCTCGAGGAGCTTCGTGTTGTGAATATCGTAGGCGGTCTGGCTCTCGAACCGCCAATGCGCGGCGGCGGGTCCCAGGCCCAGAAAGACGCGGGTCTGCGAGGAGCTCGCTGCCCCCGTGATCGGGTTGTACCCGCTGTACCAGGTAAGGTTGAGGCCGGTGCCGCCGCTGACGATTCCGCCGGTGAGCGAAGTGGTGATGAGCTTGTTCGTGACGGCGTCGAAGTCCGCGCGCGCGTCGAGGCTGGCGGTGGGAACCGGTGCGGTGCGGAGCCAGGCGGAAAAGACTCCCCTCTGGCTGGCCGGGAGGCCCTGCCGCGGCATGGTCAGGGGGTCGGAAAACGAGTACTCCTGGCCAATCTCGAGGCTCGCCACCTCCCGACTCCCCGTCGCCGTCTTCAGGAAGAGTCGGTTGGCGAGCGTCCACCGGAGCCGGTTGAGGGTCACCAGCGCAGAGTCCTTCTCGTCGAAGACCGGGATCCTGGAGAAGTCGCCCGGGTTTGACACGTAGTTGTACTCCACGCGCGGCTCCACCAGGTGTTTGATCTTGTCACCGCCGGTCTCGGTCCAGACCCTCGACGCAGAGGGGCCAACGAGCGATATCCCCACCGTCCCGTAGTGCCGGGAGAGCGGCTCCTTGACGAGTTCCCGCCCATCGGCGGAGTACTGCGACGTGTAGTAGGTCTCGCGAAACCCCACCGTCGGCGTGACGTTGAGCCACGGAAAACCTGGCGTCAGCACGGTAACCCCGGGGTTGATGTCAAAACGGCCATAGCGGCCGCGCAGCGTGGACGTGCGGTCGACGTAGAATTCGTCGGCAGAGGCAACCCCGGATGCGTAGAACGGCGAGTCTCCGATCCGGGTGGAGCGCAGGCGGTACTCGGCCTCTCCGAGACGGTTGAGCGTCACCTCGGTGGTACGTCCGGCGACGAAGTCGGTGAAGAAGGTCCGGCGGTGGTCCGCGCGGAGGTTGACGGTCTGGGGACCCCAGTTACGAGCCAGGGTGGCGTACGAGTACAGAGTACGAAGCGCGTTCCGGTCGATGACGCCCTGGAAGCGCTGGAAGAAATCGAGGTCGGAGACCTCATCCAACTCGGCGTGGAGAACGTAGCCGCCGGGAAAGAGATGGTTGTGCTTGCCGGTTGCCTTCCACTCCCAGCCCTTCGCTTCGGGATCCCACACGAAGTAGGGGAGCACCCAGCCAAGAGCGTTCTGCGCGGGGGCCCACCGCACCTCCGAGCCAAGCCCCCAGTAGCCTTTGGACCACGCGTCGACGAGGAAGGACGCGTCGACCGAGCGTGAGATCGGCCAGAAGAAGGTGTTGCCCAGGTAGGCACCGCGTTGACTCGAGTAGCCGACATTCGGAACCAGAAGACCGGCGGCTCGGTCCCTCTTTATCGGCCAGACCAGACGGGGCGTGTAGAAGACCGGCACCCTGCGTACCTTGAGCGCCGCGTTGCGGAAGTGGCCGTAGCCCTCCACCTCCACCAGCGCGTCGTGAACCTCGATGCTCCACGGCGGCGACTTGGTGTCGGAAAGCTCGCAGCTCGTGAACAGGCCGCGATGGAAGCGGTAGTGGGTCTCGTCGAGCTTCTCGATCTTCTCCCCCCTGAAGTAGTACGTCGGTGGGAGAAAGGCCTCGACGTCGTAGAGTGTTCCGACCTTCTTCTCGAGATCGAACTCCATGCGGCTACACGCCATGCGGGTTTGGCCCTGGTCGAGGATCACGTTCCCCCGGGCCAGGAGGCGCATGGTCTTGAGGTCCACTTCGATTTCGTCGCAGCGCAGCGAGACATCCTGGTAGGTGATATGCACCTCGCCCTGGCCGCACCAAAGTTGGTCCTGCACCCACTGCTGGTAAACCGCGTTGAGCGTGACCGTATCTGCCGCATTGGGCGGGTCGGCCGCCCACACCCCGCTGGCGACGGTCTGGGCCAACGCAAGTGCCGCAGCGAGAAGTGCCCACGTGTGTCGGGTGGATGATGCCCGGCCGGGCGAACGGCCGCGTGAGCGGCACCAGGCCGTTCGCGAAGCCCGAGAGAACCACCTGTGAGCCCGGAGAGGAAGTTCCGCGGCGTCCCCCTTTCCGTCGAGGCATTCTAGACCGTTCCCTTGTACGGGGACCACGCTATCCTCGTTGAGTATGCGATGGCTGGCGCTCGACGTCGGGTCTCGGCGAGTAGGAGTCGCGGTTTGCGACGTACAGGAGCAGGTTGCGACCGCACTTGACGCATTGGCATTCACGGGACCGGAGCGTGTGGCCGAGGAGGTGGCCTCGCTGGTACGCACGTGGGAAGCGGAGGGTGTCGTGGTCGGCGTTCCGCGCACCCGGAGCGGCCAGGGGCCTGGCGAGCGACGTGTCCGGTCCGTTGTCGCGGCGCTGCGGACGCACCTCATGGTGCCGGTCGAGGTCGAGGACGAGTCGGGTACCACGGCGGCCGCCGAGGGGTTGCTCGCGGAGGCGGGTGTGCCACAGCGGCGCTGGCGGGAGCTGGTCGACAGCCTCGCGGCACGGATCATTCTCGAGGGGTTCCTGGCGATGCGCGGCAGGGGCGACGGCGGGGTGAGCCGTTGACCTCTCAGAGGCCAGATGCTAGCGTTTTTCAGTGGTTCTTGGAGGACCTGACATGGCCGACGCGTATGCCACTTTCGGCAAGTTCCTCCTCCTCAAACGCCGGACCCAGGACGGTCTGGGGACGCTCTGGCGCGTTGGGGAGATGGAACGCACCGGCTTCAAGCGGATCGCGTGGCTTCGCCGGTTCGACCAGGCCGGCCTGGACCGCGCTGCGCTGACGGCCGACATCGCGGCGTCCAACCAACTCGTTGGGTCCTTGCGAGCCAGCAACGTGATTCGCAACGCCTCATGCGGGTCGGAGGGCGGCGTCCCCTATCTCGCCTGGGACTATGTGCCTGCGCAGCCACTCGACCAACTGTTGGCGCGGGCCACCGAAGAGCAGTTTCCCATAGCCATCGACAACGCGCTGCTGATCGTGGAGAAGCTCGCAGCGGCGCTGGCAGCTGCCACGGCTGTCGAAGTCCACGGTGAGCAGGTGATCCACGGTTTCCTGGTTCCGAGCCTGATCATCGTCGGCAACGACGGCGAGGCGTTGGTCGCCGGCTTCGGATTGGCGCGGGGGCTCCGCGCTAACCTCGACCGTGTCACGGTCAAGAAGTTGGCTGCCCCCTACCTCGCGCCCGAGGTGCTGGCCAACGGAAACCCCACTGGGCGCTCGGACGTGTACTCGCTGGGAGCGATCCTCTACCATCTGCTCACGGGAACGTCGTTGCCCGCGGAGCCGGACGCCCGTGCCGCGGTAGTGGAAAAACCCCACCTCGCGCTCGACGAGGGCCCGGTTCCCCAGGACGTTCTGACGATCCTCCAGAAGGCGCTCGCCTCGCGGCCCGAGGAGCGCTACCCCTCGGCGGCGGAGTTCAAGCGTGAGCTGGAAAGGCTGCTGTACGGCGGTGCGTACTCCCCGACCACGTTCAACCTGGCCCTCTTCATGGATCGCCTTTACCGCAGCGAGATCGAACTTGAGGACCGTGAGCTGGAGCGCGAGCGCACGCTGGACGTAGCGACCTACTACCGTCCCACCAAGGTCGAGGCGGCTGAACTCCCCGCCCCAGTCATGGAAGCTCCCAAACCCAGTCGCACTTTCCTGTACGTCATCGCCGGTGGCGCTGCAGTCCTCCTTTCGGTCATCGCCTATCTTCTGGTAAGCAGGCCGTCATCGGCGCCACCGGTCGATGCTGAAGCACAGAAGCGCATGCTGCAGGAGTTGGTCAACACACAGGTCGCTCAAGCGCTGAAGGATAAGGAGGAACAGGTTCGCAAGGAACTCGAGGCGGAGAAAGCCAGTACCGATGAGCTCCGCCAGCAGCTCGAAAGGCAGAAGCAGGGTGCCGCGAGCGGCACAAGGCGAGCGGCGAGCGACGAGCAGCAGCTCCAGAGCGAACTGGCCGCGCGCGAGGCGGCGCAGAGGAGGAAAGAGGAGGAGCTCGCTCAGGTCAGACAACAGCAGGAGGCCGAGGCGGCTCGAGCGAGGGAGCTGCAAGCTCAAGCCCAAATCCGGGCTGCAATGCCGCCGACGGCTGCCGTCGTCCCGACGCCCCTACCGCCGGCGCCTGCAGTCCCCGTTGGGGTGCCGAGCGCGGCCCCTGCCGTTGCGACGTCGATCCCCCCGACCCCGGCGGCTGCACCCGCAACAGACCATTTCCCGATGGCTCCCGGGCTCGGCACCGCGGTGGCCGAGGGTGACGTGGTGGAATTCACACAGGTCGATGCGCCACCCGAGGTCCTTACCAAGGGGAAGGTGGTTGTGCCGCGGGCGGCGGCGATTACGAGGGCGTCGGTCAGCGGAAACGTGATCCTCAAAGTGCTGGTGAACGAGAAGGGAGGCGTGGACGACGTCGCCGTGCTGCGGGGCTTCTCGCCGCCGAGACCGGGCGTCGACGCGGCGTGCATCGAGGCCGTCAAGCAGAACCGCTACAAGCCAGCGATGAAGAACGGGCAGAAAGTGAAGACCTGGATCACGGTGATCTTTCAGATCACTATCCAGGCCGCGCGCTGAGGCCCCTTCTGCAGAAGTTGCTGGGCCCGCCATGCGGCGGCCCGTTCTCTCTTAGGCTTGGAGGTATGAAGCGGATTTTGGACGGCCCTCAGCGGCCGTTCGTCTGTGCCTGGATGTTGGCCAGAAACTCGGCGTTGGTGCGGTATTGCTTGAGTTTGGAGAGCAACGCCTGCATCGCATCGTGAGGCGGGAGAGCGGCGAGAGCCCGTCGCAGCAGGTAGATGCGGTCAACCTCCTCACGCGAGTAGAGCTTCTCCTCCTTGCGGGTGCCGGACTGCGGGATGTGCATGCAGGGGAAGATACGGCGCTCGAACAGGTCACGCGTGAGCACGATCTCCATGTTGCCTGTGCCCTTGAACTCCTGGAATATGACCTCGTCCATGCGTGAGCCGGTGTCCACAAGGCAGGTGGCGACGATGGTGACCGAGCCGCCGTGTTCGATGTTGCGCGCGGAGCCGAAGAATCGCCTTGGCTTCTCCATCGTGCGTGCGTCGACACCGCCAGACAGAATGCGTCCCGAACCCTTTTGTGCGTTGTTGTAAGCCCGCGACATGCGGGTGAGCGAGTCCATGAAGATCACGACGTGCTGCCCGAGCTCGACAAGGCGTCGCGCGCGCTCCAGCACCATCTCGGAGACCTCGATGTGGCTCTGGATCGACTCGTCGGACGAGGACGCGTACACCTCGCCCCGGATGACGCTCCGCCTCCAGTCGGTGACCTCCTCGGGACGCTCGTCCACCAGCAGGACGAAGATCTGCGCCTCGGGGTGGTTGACGCCGATGGCATGCGCAAGCTGCTGAAGCAACTTGGTCTTGCCGGCTTTGGGTGGGGCGACGATCAGGCAGCGCTGGCCCTTGCCGATGGGTGCCATGAGCTCGATAACGCGCGGCTCGAGGGCCTCAGGCTCCGTCTCGAGGCGGAAGCGCTCCGTGGGGTCGATGGAGACCAACTCGGAGAAAGGTACCGCTTTCTGGCGGTACTCGTCGGGGTGCAACCCCTCGATGTTGCTGATGTCTAGGACTACCGGGCGCTGGTGTCCGTTGGGCGGCTGAACCGAGGCTGCCACGCGCAAACCGCTCTCCAGATGCCAGCGGGATAGAAGCCCGGAGTCGAAGACCGGGTCCTCGCCGGTGAGGCGGAACTTGCTGTTGGTGCCCAGCAGAAAAGCTTTGCCGTCGTCCCGCCGCCAGAGGTACCCCTCGAACGGCGTCGGTGTCGCCGCATTGCCACCATGACGACGGTTACGGCGCCGCCGTGGCCGGCGACGCCTGCCTGTGCTGCCAGCTTCCTTCGCCTCCGGGGCGGGAGCCGCGGACGCTTCCTTGGACTCGTCGAACATTCTTTTCAGGCTCCTTGGCTCACTCCACGGTCGCCTGCGCGAGAGTGCGACTGCAGCAACTGCAAGCCGGCACGTCAATCGCGGGGAACCACCGGGGGCGGGGGCATCGTGCACCCCTCCGCCGCGTTCAGTCTAGCGCACAAACCGACGGCTGCCAAGATGGCAACCCCCGTCGACCCATCATTGCCCCGTTTCTACTGCTTCTCGAGCATCGCCGAGAAGGCCTCGAAGATCTCCTCATCCCACCAGCCGCGGGAGGTCTCCTTCCGCTGCAGGGTCAGTGCCTGGTCCACCGGAAGGGCCCTGCGGTACGGGCGTTCGTTGGTGAGCGCGTCGAACACGTCCACCACCTGGAAGACCCGCGCCAGCAATGGGATGGCTTCATCCTTGAGGGCGTCGGGGTACCCGGTGCCGTCACCGTGCTCGTGGTGGTGCCGGATGATCGGCAACACCGGGCGCAACGTCCGGAGCGGCGCGCAAATCTTCACACCGATCTCGACGTGGGTTTGCATGATGTGCCACTCGGCCTCGTTCAGCCGTCCCGGTTTCAGAAGAACAGCGTCGGGGACGGCGATCTTCCCGATGTCGTGAAGATACCCGGCACGGCGCAGTGCCTTCACGGCCTCCGGGTCCATTCCGACATGCTCACCCAGGTGAGCCGCTAACTGGGAGAGGCGGTCGCAGTGCTCCCCGGTTCCCTCATCACGCGCTTCAATGGCACGGGCCACGGCGAACAGCATCTTCTCGGCATCGTCGAGGTCCTGGGTGAGGCGACGGAAGTGCACAAGGTTGCGTACACGCACCTCAAGCTCGACAAGATCGAACGGCTTGGAGAGAAAGTCCGTGGCGCCGACCTCGAGCCCCCGAAGTCGTGCCTGCCGCGAGTCGAGTCCCGTGAAGAAAACGACCGGCAGCAACCGCGTCTCCTCGTCGGCCTTGAGACGTCGGCACACCTCGTACCCATCGATTCCCGGCATCATGACGTCGAGCAGGATCACATCGGGCTGACGCTCGCGGGCGACCTGGAAGCCGGTCTCGCCGTCGAGCGCCTGCCACACCTCGAACCCAAGCGGGTACAGGGCTTCCCTCATCGCCTCGAGGCTCTGGGGTTGGTCGTCGATGACCAGCACGGTTCCAGCGGCTGCCATGCTCCTTATTGATTGTACACGAACCTGACACTCCGGGAGGAGGCTGCGCACCCAGGCGCCACCGAGCTGATCCGGGTCTGACTGGGAGTTGTGGCAGGACGAAAAAGGGCCGCCCTCACGGGCGGCCCGTGAACCTCACTCGTAGCGCCTATGGCATGCGCAGGAACACAAACGTCTTCACGTCTCCCTGGGAGCGGTAGATGTAGAACCGCACCATGGATCCGGGGCGCACCCTGGACACTGCGTCCTTGAACTCCCGCTCGGAGGTCACTTCGACCTCGTTCACCCGCATGATTACGTCGCCCTGCCGGAGGTTCGCATCGTCAGCGGGGGAGAGGTCCGCGACGTCGGTGACGACCGCTCCCTCGATCTCCCTCGGGATCTCGAACTGCCGTCGCGTGCGCTGGTTGAGGTCGTCAACCTGGACCCCAAGCTTGGACGCGGGGGTGTCCTCTTTTGCGGTCGAGGTCTGATTCTCGTCATCGTTCGAAGGGCGCTCACCGAGCGTCACCGTCACGGTTGGCCGCTTGCCCTCACGGATCACCTCGAGCTCGACCTTCTGCCCCGGAGGGAGGGCGGAGACGCGGTAGATCAGTGTACGGGTGTCCTTCACCGGCGTCCCGCCCACGGCTACGATCACGTCCCCGGCCTTGATGCCGGCCTTGTCGGCGGGTCCGCCCCCCGTGACGCTCTGCACCAGGGCTCCTTCCCGTGAGGCCAGTTTGAAAGACTCCTGCGCCTTCTGGTCGACGTCGGTAATCTGGACGCCGATGTATCCGCGCACTACCTTGCCCTTCTCCTTGAGCTGCGGGAGCACCATCTTGATCGTGTTGACCGGAATGGCGAACCCGAGGTTCTGACCCCCCGCGTTGATGGCAGTGTTCATCCCGACCACCTCGGCGCGCACGTTCACCAGGGGGCCGCCGGAGTTGCCCAGGTTGATCGCGGCGTCGGTCTGAATGAAATCCTCGAAGGATGAGGCATTGGGATCAGGGGAGATGCCGATCCTGCGGCCCTTCGCGGAGACGACGCCGACAGTGACCGTGTGCTCCATTGCCAGCGGGTTGCCCACCGCCATCACCCACTCGCCGACCCTCAAGGAATCGGAGTCCCCCAGGAGGAGGTTCGAGAAAGGTCCCTTCCCATCCACCTTAATGAGGGCCACATCGGTGGCCGGGTCGCGGCCCACGATCTTGGCGCGCATCTCGGTCCCGTCGGTCAGACGTACGTTGATCTTCTCCGCGCCCTCGACCACGTGGTTGTTGGTGACAATCAGGCCGTCGCCGGAGATGAAGAACCCGCTGCCGGCACCGGTGCGCTTGCGGGGCCGCATGTCCTGCCTCGGGAAGCCGGGGCCGAAGAAGAACTCGAACGGGTCCACGTCCTGGTGGTACCTGCGCATGTCCTGCGCCTTGACCACGTCCTCGGTGTATACAGCAACCACTGCGGGCGTCGCCTTCTCGGCCAGGGTGGCAAAATCCGGATAACTCCCCTGCGCGGGAGGCGGCGCCGGCGCTGCGGCGCTGTCCTTGGATGCGACACCCGCGGGTGTGAGGCCCAGGCCGCCGGCGAGGACGATCCCGATCACCAATGAGCCAATTGCCACCGCACTCATCGAGAGCACTCTCTTGCGCTGTGCTGTGTTCATAAACCTAGCCCTCCTGGGGCCGGGCACACCCGACCCGCTTCCACCAACCGAGCAATATCTGTGCCACATTTCAGGTGAAATTAGGCTCCACGCCGATCACGAGCGTGTCATTTTGGCGTGACCAGTTCGGGCACGGCCAGTACCACGCGGTCCTTGCCGGATGCCTTGGCGGCGTACATCGCCTGGTCGGAGGCGCGCAGCAGTTGGTTGCGGCGATGGTCGGAGGTGCCGCTTCGGGGAACGTGGTCCGGATAGACCGCTACCCCGACCGAGCAGGTGAGCGGCCCGCGGAAGTCCACCGGGCCGCTCGCCCAGGAAAACCTCCCCCGCAGGAAAGCCTGGCCACGGATGGCCCGCCGGATCTCCTCGGCGACCTGAGTTGCTGCGGCGGTGTCGAAGCCCGGGAGGATGATCACGAATTCGTCGCCGCCGTAGCGGGCGAGGGTGACCCGAGGAGAGCGCACCGCGCGCCGCAGCAGGTAGCCGACCTCCTTGAGCACCTGGCTGCCGGCCAAGTGGCCGTGCTGGTCGTTGACGCTCTTAAAGTTGTCGAGGTCCATGAAGAGCAGCGCAACCCGCCCCGCCGCGGCGTCCGCATGGTCCAGATCCTCTGCGAGTCGCCGGTGGAAGAACCGGTCGTTGGAGAGGCCGGTGAGGTCGTCGCTGCGCGCAGCGGCTCCCGCCCTTCTCGCGTCAAGCAAGTTTTGGATGGACACAGACGTGTACGAGGCGAAAATCTCCAGGAGGGCCCGGTCGCGCTCGTCGAACGGGCGGCCGTCCAGGCGGTTCACCATCTCTAGAACCCCGCACACGCTGTTCTCGATGCGGATCGGGACCGCCAGGAGACTGTTGGTGTTGAAGGCGTGGGTTTCGTCAAACCTGGCGTAGAAGTACGGGTCGTGGTGGGAGTCGGCCACCAGGTGAGACTCGCCGTTGCGGTACACGTGCCCGACAACACCCTCTGACGTCGGGATGCTGGCGCCCAGCAGCGCCTCGGACGACGGGCCGAACGCGGCGATGAAGTACAGCGCGGCTCCCGCCGGGTCACCCGCCCGCTCGAACGGGTGGTCGAGCAGCACTGAGCCTGCCTGCGCCGGCACGAATGCGTTGGCTCGCTGCAGCACCTCCTGGATGAAACTGGCCGCGTCCATCGCTTCGGGGACGCCAGTGTCATGGCGGTATCGCTCGAGAAAAGTCTCGAGCTCCGTAGCCGGCAGCACGTTGATCTTGGGCCGAACCCCGCTCACTTTTCCAGTGTATCAGCGTGGTGAGGCGTTGTCGCGACCAGCGTGGCGACGCGCAGACGCAGGTTGGCAAGCGCATCGGCGGGGTCCGCGAGCGACGGCGCGAAGCGGAGAC
>MEKI01000140.1:904-1287 GCA_001766905.1 Acidobacteria bacterium RBG_13_68_16 | reverse complement strand
CGCCTGCACCAGAGCGACCGCTTCCGCCGCCTCCGCCGGCGGGCAGCCCGCGGCCGCCAGGCGGTCGGCGCCCTCGACGACTGCCACCCCGAAGCGGGTCCGCGCCCAATCCTCCACTGCAAGTTGCAGGCGCCGGAGTTCCTGTGCAGGATTCGCTTTCGGCTCGGGCTGGGGCGGGGCGACTCTGCGGCGCACGCGCCAGGCGAGCGCGACGGCGGCGCACGCGACACCCAGGATGAACGCCACGGCAAGGAGGAGGGAACCGGGGAGCGCGCGGTGGGCGATGGGATGCTGGGATGGTGCCGCGGCCACCAGGGGCGGAGCGGTGGCCGGACGCACCACAAGCGCTAGGGCGGGTAGGGTGTGTGTTACGTAGCTCGCTT
>MEKI01000140.1:227-831 GCA_001766905.1 Acidobacteria bacterium RBG_13_68_16 | reverse complement strand
CCACCGCCGCCAGCCGGCCAGGCCAGTGCGGGATGGTTGCCACTCGTGGGTCTCCTCCGCCGGGAACGCACGCAGGCCTTCAGGCAACCGCACGGGAGGTGGATCGAGGAGCGGGAGGTTCCCGACACCCTCCACCGCCACCTCGAGTGTCGCGAGATCGCCGGCGTGCAATTCGCTCTCGAGCAGCCGGCGAGAGAACGTGAGCTCGCCGACCGCGCCGAAGAACGGCGCTGGGGCCGGGGGGAGCGGCGTGACGTCCGCCCCCGCCGCGCGTGAGGTCACCACTCGGGCGGGGAGCGCGGAACTCTCCAGTTCGCCCGGCGCGGCCACGGCGCGGGCTACCGCCGGAGGAATCTCCAGGTGCCCGGCCCTCACCGGGATCACGAGCCAGCCGCCCAGTGGGACCGCGTCGGAATTCGCCGCGCCTGGCGCAACGTCCTCGAGGGGAAGTCGCTCGCTCCAGCTCTCGGGAAACGAGGCCTGCACCTCCCATCCACCAGTCACGGATTCCCCCGGCGACTCCACGAAGAACCTCACCACCAGGGGCTCTCCCACCTGCAGGCGTGGACGGGAGAGGTCGACCCGCAACGCCGGCCGGGGGGTC